>CAZGWV010000046.1:12721-27773 GCA_964529555.1 uncultured Rhizobium sp. | reverse complement strand
CTACTTCGGCCCGATCATCTTTTCGGGACGGACGAGTTTCGTGAACTCCGCGTCGGTCAGATAGCCGCCGCCCACGGCTTCTTCGCGGAGCGTGGTGCCGTTCTTGTGGGCGGTCTTGGCGATTTTGGCGCAGGCGTCGTAGCCGAGGCGCTCGTTGAGGGCCGTCACCAGCATCAGCGAGTTTTCGACGCCCCTGGCGATGTTGTCGATGCGCGGCTCGATGCCGACGACGCAGTTGTCGGTGAACGAGATGGCGGCATCCGACAGCAGGCGGACGGACTGGAGGAAGTTGTAGGCCATCATCGGGTTGAAGACGTTGAGTTCGAAATGGCCCTGCGATCCGGCGAAGGCGATGGCGGCGTTGTTACCCATGATGTGGGCGCATACCTGCGTGAGCGCTTCGCACTGCGTCGGATTCACCTTGCCCGGCATGATGGATGAGCCCGGCTCGTTCTCCGGCAGCGCCAGTTCGCCAAGGCCGGCACGCGGGCCCGATCCGAGGAAGCGGATGTCGTTGGCGATCTTGAAGCAGGACGCGGCGACGGTGGTGATCGCGCCGTGGCTCATCACCATCGCGTCGTGCGCGGCGAGCGCCTCGAACTTGTTCGGCGCGGTCTTGAAGGCGAGGCCGGTGATCTCGGCGATCTTGGCGGCGACCAGCTTGTCGAAGCCTTTCGGCGCGTTGAGGCCGGTGCCGACGGCGGTGCCGCCCTGCGCCAGTTCCATCAGCGCGGGCAGGGTCTGCCTGATGCGCGCAATGCCGTTCTCGATCTGCTTGGCGTAGCCGCCGAATTCCTGGCCGAGGGTGAGCGGTGTAGCGTCCTGCGTGTGCGTGCGGCCGATCTTGATGATCTTCTTCCAGTCAGCCGATTTCTGTTTCAGCGCAGCGTGCAGGTGTTCGAGGGCGGGGAGCAGGTCGGTCGCGATCTGTTCGGCGCAGGCGATGTGCATCGCAGTCGGGAAGGTGTCGTTCGAGGACTGGCTCATGTTGACGTGGTCGTTGGGATGCACGGGCTTCTTCGAGCCCATCACGCCGCCCAGCATCTCGATGGCGCGGTTGGAGATCACCTCGTTGGCGTTCATGTTCGACTGGGTGCCGGAGCCGGTCTGCCACACGACCAGCGGGAAGTGATCGTTCAGCTTGCCGTCGATGACTTCCTGCGCGGCCTTCACGATGGTCTTGCCGAGTTTCGGCTCGAGCTTGTCGAGTTCCATGTTCGCTTCGGCGGCGGCGCGCTTCACAATGCCCAGCGCGCGGACGATGGGGGCCGGCTGCTTTTCCCAGCCGATCTTGAAGTTGCCGAGCGAGCGCTGCGCCTGCGCGCCCCAATACCGATCCTGCGCGACCTCGATCGGGCCAAAGGTGTCGGTCTCGGTGCGGTTGTTCCCGGCCATGCGTGCATGCTCCCAGCGGCGGATTTGTGCGCTGGGACTAGACCTGCCGGGGCCTGCGTTCAAGTCGTCAAAGCGGCGCGGCCGGTCAGGTCCGGCTATGCGTGTCGTCCATCGGCTTCGCCAGCGTCGCTGGAGACCTACCGCCGGAAACGGCCGCGCGGGGTCAAGGCGAATGGCGCGACCAGCGTGACCGAATGGGCCCGGCGGGCGCGGTCCCATTGGAGGCGGGGGTTGAGCATGGCGCGGGTTCCGGCCAGAACCCTTGCCCCATACGAACCATTCACCCCTGACCACGAGGGCGACCTGGACGCGAAAGATGCCTCCGCTGCGCAGGCGCCATGGACCCGCCATGGCAAGGTGCGCGCACGTCTTGAGAAGGACGGTACGCTGGAAGTGCAGGTCGAGGGGCTCACGACACAGGCCAAATACTACAAGCCGCTGCTGAAGGAGTTCTTCCGGCTGCGTTTTCCGGTACGGCCCCGTTGGGGCGACTGGTCGGCGCATATCGTGATGGAGTTCGCCGGCGATCCGCCGCATATGGACCTCGACAACCTGGCCAAGGCGATGCTCGACAGCGCGACGGGCGCCGCCTTCCACGATGATAGCCAGGTGGCCCGCCTGCTGGTCGAGCGGCGTGCGGCGGACCGCGAAGGCGTGTGGATGCTACTCGCGCCGCTGGGTCAGAGCCCGGCCAGTCAGCACTGATGCGTTCACGCGGAATTGGCTGTACTGACGCGCGCGTCGCGCTCGACATCGGGACGCGACCGCCTTTAGGTTGACGCCACGCGAATAGCGGATGGCCACAAAAAGCCGCGGCGCGGGACAGAGGGAGCGAGGATTATGAAACGACGCATACTGGCGGCTTCGGTTGCGGCTATCGGCGCGCTGCTGATGACGGTGCAGCCCGCCCAGGCGCAGCGGCAGGGCGCAACATCCGGTGTCGATTTCGCCGACGAGGCAGATGGACCCGTCGAAGGCCAGAAGACGATCGCCGGCGACAAGGCGTTCGTCAGCGCGGTTCCGTACTTCCGCGATCTCGGCCCATGGGATCCGAACTACAAGGCGCCGCGACTCGCTGACGGGAAACCTGACCTGCAGGGCGTGTGGTCGACTGCCTCGCTCACCACGCTCACGCGCGGGGCGGGCCGCAATGCGAATGTCGGCATCGATACGCTGGTGATCCCGGCGGACAAGATCGGTGAAGCAACGTCGCGCGCGGGCTATACGACATCGTTCCGTGACTCGCAGCGCCGCACCGATCCGAACGCGGGCGTGTTCACCGACCGCAACCCCGATGCCGGCTACAACGCATTCTGGATCGATCCGGGTTCGGAGTTCGCCAAGGTGAACGGCGAGTGGCGTTCGTCCTGGATTACGTCGCCCGCCAACGGGCAGATTCCGTACAACCGCAGCGGCGCCAATGCAGCAGGCTCGCGCATGGCTTCGGCGGCGTCGGTGGTCAACACTGGCCCGGAAGTCCGCACACTCGGCGATCGCTGCCTTGTCTCGTTCGCCAATCAGGGCGGGCCGCCGCTGACCAATGCGATGTACAACAACCACATCCGCATCGTGCAGACGGGCGAGCACGTCATGCTCGAGATCGAGATGAACCACGATGTGCGTATCGTGCGCATTCAGAAGCCCGGTGAGAACACGGCGCGGCTGCCCGACAACATCGAGCCGTGGTTCGGTGATTCGATCGGCTGGTGGGATGGCGACACGCTGGTGGTCGAAACCCGCAATCCGCACCGGCTGCAGGCGCGTGGCCGCATCCCGCTGTCGAAGGACGGCAAGGTGATCGAGCGCTTCCGCCGCGTGTCGGACGTCGAGATCGACTACACCTACGAAGTCATCGACCCGGTGAGCTACACGCAGACGTGGACGGGTCAGATGCCGATGCGCAAGTCGACTGAAGAAATCTACGAGTACGCCTGTCACGAAGGAAACCACGCGCTTCCCGGCATCCTCGTGGGCATGAACCAGGGTCTCGACACGGCGCTCGACGAAGAAGGCGAGTGATCGCGAGGTAGTACAGCCGGCTCTTCGGGGCCGGCTGGCGCCTACTTGCGGACGCCACGCAGGAATATCTGGACGGCCCGGCGGGCGCGCGTCTCGATCAGATGCTGCGGCATGACGGCGTTGTTCATGACCAGCAGTTTGAATCCCGAATCCTGCATGACCATTCCGAACAGCATCGCGGCTGCGTCGTCGGGGTCCTCGATCTGGAATTTTGCGCGCACGACGGGAGCGGCCAGCCACTGCGCCAGGAGTTCACGGGGGAAGCCTTTCGGCTTCGAGGCGTTCACCAGTTCGGGATACCGTCTCACTTCCGAAATGATCAGACGGGCGAGCGCCATGGAGCGGGGCGAGGTGAAGTGCGTAACCATCCGCACCAGCATGCCATACAGTTCCAGCTCGATATCGTCATCCGCGCCGGGCGGCAGGAAGCCGCCCATATCGGCGACATTCTCGATCAGCAGCGTGGCCAGCAACTCAGCCTGGCTCTTGAATTCACGGTAAATAGTCTTCTTGGACATGCCGGCCTGCTGGGCCACGGCGTCCATGGTCGCCTGTTCGGGCGGGCCGTCCAGGAAGATCTTGCGCGCAGCCGCCAGGATTCTCTCGCGGGGAGAGTCCATGGGAACGGCTTCTTCAATGGCCTGCATCATGGCTCCGGGATTACCAAACGTGATCGACTTAACAAGAACACCACGTTTGCAGTGTATAACAGAATGAGATAGGGAAACGCCAGAGTTTCCGAGTTGGGCGCGATGGACCTCCCCGTAGAGACCCCGGCCGGCAACCACCCGACGCCCGCAAGCGCGGGCGAGCGCGGTGTTGCGCCAAGAAATCCTGCCTTTGCCCCGGACGGGGCAGGGGCCGCTGCCGCTTATGCTGGCAGGCGAGGCCGCCGGACAGCCGATTTTCGCGCCAAGCGGCGTCGGAATTTCCGCCCTTCACCCGTCCTTGGGACAAGTGAGCGTATACTGGCCCGCGCCTCGGCCCGAATTTCAAACGTTGCCTCAAACCAAGAAACGCAGACCTCCCCGATCTACGCGCAAGGACACAAATCATGACGATGCGCCGCAACCTTACGTCCGTAGCCGCCATTGCAGGTGTGGGCATGATGGCCTTCACGCTCCATGCATGCGGCGGCAAGCCCGCGCCGGCGGAGGAAGCCAACGCGACGGCCGACACGTCGGGCCTGCAGACGATGCGGGTCACGCAGGTCGAATTGCGGGATCTGTCCGACGAAGTCCTGGCCGCCGGGCGTCTGGTCGTGCGCGAGGAAGCCGCGGTGGGGTCGGAACTCTCGGGCTATCGCGTCTCCGCCGTCTATGTGGATGAGGGCGATTGGGTGAAGCAGGGCCAGCCGATGGCCCGGTTGGACGACGCGCTGCTGCAAGCCCAGATCGCGCAGGCTGAGGCCACGCTGGCGACCCAGAAGGCTGCCGTGGACTTCCGCCGCAGCCAGCTTGGCCGCGCCGAACTGCTCTCGAAGGAAGGCGCCGTCTCGCAGGCCCAGCTGGACCAGAGCCGCATGGAAGCCGCGAGCGCGGAAGCCGCGCTTCTTGCTTCGGAAGCCAATGTCAACGAGATGAAGGTGCGCCAGTCGCGCATGGTGCTGCGTGCGCCGGTGTCCGGCATGATCCTGCAACGTACGCTGCGTCCTGGCGATATCGCTGCGGCTGGCGCGGCTCCGTATTTCCGCATCGCGCGCGATGGTTTGATCGAGCTGGACGCCGAGATGCCGGATGCGGCGCTGTCCCATGTGAAGATCGGCGACACGGTGATGGTGACGCTCGGCACGGGCGAGCACATTGCCGGAAAGGTTCGCTTTATCTCTCCGCGTGTTGATCTCAACACCAATCTCGGGCGCGCGCGCATCGAGCTGCCGTATGACATTGATCTTCGTCCGGGCAGTTTTGCGCAGGCAAAGTTCAATGCGGCGGCGGCGGGGGTTCTGACGGTGCCGGCGAGCGCCGTGCGCTATGAAGCCGGCGGCGCATCGGTGATGCTGGTGGATGACTCCAACACGGTTCGCCAAACGACGGTGAAGCTGGGCCAACGGGCAGGCGACTTTGTCGAACTGATCGACGGCCCGCCTGCCGGTTCGCGCGTGCTGGCCACCGGCTCGGCCTTCACGCTCGATGGCGACGTGATCAGGCCGATCGACAACGCGGCGGCCCCGGCCGCAGCCGCGCCGGGAGGCCAGTAACATGAACCTCCCGATTTCCAGCTGGGCGATCCGCAACCCCATCCCGGTTGTGGTCGCCTTCGCGCTGCTCATGGTTGCGGGAATATATTCCTATACCCGCCTGCCGGTGAAGCAGTTCCCGAACATCGCCTTCCCGATGGTGGTCGCCACCGTCATCCAGGAAGGCGCTGCGCCGACCGAACTTGAAAACCAGGTCACGCGCATCGTCGAGAACTCGATCGCCAGCCTGCCCAACATCGAAGTCATGCAGTCGTCGGTCACGCTCGGCGTCTCGACGACGATTATCCAGTTCGAGATCGGCATCGATCTCCAGAAGGCGAAGGACGACGTCGAGTCCCGCGTCAACCAGATACGAACCGAGCTGCCGCAGTCGATCCAGCCGCCGATCATCAGTGCGCTGGACTTCACGGGCGGCGCGCTGATGACATTTGCCGTCTCGCACCCCGAAATGTCGGCGACCGATCTGTCGTGGTTCATCGACGACCGGATTTCGCGCGAACTGCAAAGCGTGAAGGGCGTGGGCCAGGTTTCGCGTGTCGGCGGCGTCAACCGCGAGATCAACGTGGTGCTCGACCCGGTGCGGATGAACGCGCTGGGCGTTGTCGCGTCCGACGTGAACAACGCGCTGCAACGCAATTACCGCAACTATGGCGGCGGCCGTGCGTCGGTCGGCGGGTCGGAGACGACGATCCGCACGCTGGGCGAGACGTTGACTGTCGATGAGCTTCGCAATCTCACCATCCCGCTGCGTGGCGGGGCGTCCTATGTGCGTCTGGCCGATGTGGCCGACGTGGGCGACGGGTCTGCCGAAGTGCGGTCGTTCGCGCTGCTGAACGGCCGCCCCGTGGCCGGCTTCAACATCATCAAGGTCGATGCGGCTTCGGAGGTCGATGTCGAGCGCGGCGCGCTGGAAACCATCGAGCGGCTGAAAGCGGCCAATCCCGGACTGGAGATCACCAAGATCTTCTCCATGACGGACGACACCAAGGCCAACTTCCACGCGACCGAAGCCGTGCTGATCGAAGGCATGCTGCTGGCGGCGCTGGTCGTGTTCCTGTTCCTGCGCGACTGGCGTGCGACAGTCATTGCGGCGCTCGCGATGCCTCTGTCGCTGATCCCGACCTTCTTCATCATCTCGCTGCTGGGCTTCTCGCTCAACGTCGTGACGCTGCTCGCGCTCACGCTCGTGATCGGGATTCTGGTCGACGATGCGATTGTGGAGATCGAGAACATACAGAAGCGAACGTTGGCGGGATACACGCCGTTCCGCGCCGCGATGGAAGGGGCCGACGCCATTGGCCTCGCGGTTCTGGCGACCACGGCGGCCATCGTCGTGGTGTTCCTGCCGACCTCGTTCATGGGCGGCATGCCGGGGCAGTTCTTCATCGAGTTCGGCATCACGGTCGCCGTGGCGGTGGTGTTCTCGCTGTTGGTGGCGCGCTTCGTGTCGCCCCTCATGGCGGCGTACTTCCTTAAGCCGATGGCCGGGAAGGACCATGGCCGAGACGTACGCAAGCTGCCGGCCTTCTACGAGAACGTTCTGGCGTGGTCGCTGAAGCACAGGCTCGGCGCTTCCGTGATCGGCTTTCTTGCTTTCGTGGGCGCCGTCTTCTGCTTCATGGCGTTGCCCAAAGGGTTCATCCCGACGGAAGACCCCGGCTACATCATGTTCAACATCTCCGCGCCGCCGGGAACGACGCGCGCGCAGATGGAGGGCTATTCGAGCAAGCTGAACGACCTGCTGACCGCGCAGCCCGACGTGAAGGACGTCTTCATCTCCATCGGTTCGGGGGGAGCGGGCGGGCAGGCTGCTGCGGCCGGCGGCGGCGGTGGCGGATCGGGCCTCACTTCCGGCTCAGCTACTGTTGTTATGATCGATCATCACAAGATGTCGACTGAGGAACTGAAGCAGCACATCCGTCCGCTGCTGAAGCAGATCCCCGATATCCGCGTGACCGCGCTGATGACGGGCGGCGGACCGGGCGGCTCCGACGTCAACGTGCTGCTGACCAGCGACGATGCGGCGGCGCTCGACAAGGCGCAGCTCGATCTCCTGAACGAGATGAAG
The DNA here is from genome assembly GCA_964529555.1 of uncultured Rhizobium sp. Taxonomy (GTDB): domain Bacteria; phylum Pseudomonadota; class Alphaproteobacteria; order Caulobacterales; family Hyphomonadaceae; genus UBA7672. Next base: position 20,091 of record CAZGWV010000046.1, on the reverse strand, counting down.
GATCTCCCGCAGATATCGAACCCGCGCATGTCGCCGGAGCCTCCGGGGCCTGAACTGATCATCCGGCCGCGTACCGACGAGGCGGCGCGTCTCAACGTGTCCACCGACGCCATCGCGCAGGTTGCGCGGATTGCGACGGCCGGCGACATCGAGGCCAATACGCCGAAATTCTCGGAAGGCGAGCGGCGCCTGTCGATCCGCGTGCGCCTCCCGGATTCGGTGCGCACCGATCTCGCGCAGCTTTCGCAGCTGCGTGTGCCGACCTTGAATGGCGGCTCGACGACGCTCGGCGCCGTGGCTGACTTGTCCTATGAGGCAGGCCCCGGCGTGATCCAGCGTCTCTATCGCAAGCGCATGGCGTCGGTGCAGGCGGACTTTGCGCCGGGCCGCACGTCTGGCGATGCCACCGAGGCGGTCGATGGCACAAAGACGATGAGTGACATCCTTGCCGCTGAAAAGGCCGGCGCCGGCGTTGTCACGCGCGCGCGCGTGGGCAACGAACAGGCCGAAGCCCAGATGTTCGGCGGCATCGTGGTGGCGCTGATGGCGGGCGTTGCGCTGATCTACTCGGTGATGGTGCTGCTGTTCAAATCGGTGTTCAAGCCGGCAGTCATCCTGGCGTCGCTTCCGCTGTCATTCTCCGGGGCGTTCCTCGCCCTGCTGATAACGGGCAAGGAAGTGTCCATGCCCGTGATGATCGGCATCGTGCTGCTGCTCGGCATTGCCGCCAAGAACGCGATCCTGCTTGTCGAGTTCGCGATCGAGGCGCAGCAACGCGGCAAGAACACGTATGACGCGCTGTTCGAAGCCTGTCGCGAGCGGGCGCGCCCCATCGTTATGACCACGGTCGCCATGTCCGCCGGCATGTTGCCGACGGCGTTGGGAATCGGCGAAGGCGCCGCCTTCCGCCAGCCCATGGCCATTGCCGTCATCGGCGGGCTGATATCGTCGACCATCCTGTCGCTGGTTCTCGTTCCAGCCGCCTACTCGATCGTCGATCAGTTCGAGCGCTTCGTGAATCCGCTGGCCGCAAGGTTTGCGACCAAGCCGACAGCGGAAGACAGGTTGCTGATGAAGGGCCATGCTCCCGTGGATGCGGTCCGCAGCGAAGCGCTTGCGAAGCCCCACACGCCGGCTGAATAGGCGGGGAAACCGGGCAGGCAGGCCGGGCTGGAGATCAGCCCGGTTCTGTTCCGCCCGCGCGCGAAGCCCAGATCAGGGCAATGAAGAGTCCCTTCATGCGAGGCAGCAGCGCCAGCGTCGCACCGATTACGATGGTCGCGATGAAGAAGAATGCCTTCAGGGCGGCGTCCGCATCCGCCGTCGCGAAGACGAAGAAGGCAGGCGACACGAGGTGTCCCACCAGAAGGATCGTCGCCCATGCCGGGCCGTCGTCCGGCCTGATCGCGCCCGTGGCTTCGCCGCATACGGAGCATTGCTCGGCCTGCTTCAGATAGCCCGACAGCAGCCGGCCCTTGCCGCAGGACGGGCAGCGCATTCGCAGCCCGCGACGAATGGCGAGCCAGATGTTGCGGCGGGGCAGGTTGGAAGCTGGCGTCATGGCGGCAATGTGTGGGATCGCTGCGCGAGCGTCGAGCCGTCCGATGGTCGCGGAGGCGGGGCTGACCCTAGGTCGCGACGAACTGCAGGCCGGCGGCGCCGCGCGTCTGCCAGATCACATAGGCCCATGTGCGGATGCGCATCGTAGGCTCGGACAGCATGACCCGGTCGGTCAGCGTGACATCGCGGAGAAACTCGATGCGGGCGCCGGTGGCGCTGACATTCTTTACCACGACGTCGATGCGTTCGCCGCTGATCATGGTCAGCGTTGCGGTCTTGAATGTCGGCTTGCGTTCGGAGCGTTTCTCGCCGGTCGCGACCGAAGAATAGGTCGTTTCCTCGACCGGGACCGCCGCAATCTTGCGCATGCGGTCGGCGAGAGGATCGATGGCGTTCTTGGAAGTCTTCTTGAACATGAATGTGCAGGCTGTATCCCAACCGACGCGACCATGCCCCGAAAACGTTAGCGGGTCGTTGACCATTGTGGCCGCAGGCCGGCTAACCCATGCTAAGTGCCTGACAAATGGGCGGAAAGCCAGCGGGCCTGGGCGTTATCCGATGGCGATCGACGTTCCGCCGTCCACCGGAAGCACCGCGCCGGTGATGAAGCGCGCTTCGTCCGAGCACAGGAACAGCGCCGCGAAAGCCGTGTCCCAGGCGGTGCCCATATGGCCCATGGGGACGCGCGAATTGCGTTCGGCGCGGAGGACCTCGGGCGATTTGCCGGTCGCCGCCGCGATCCCTGTCATCGCCATGGGCGTGTCCATCAGGCCGGGCATGATGACGTTGCAGCGCACGCCGTACTTGGCATTGCCGCCGGCGACCACGGTGGTCAGCCGGTTCACCGCCATCTTCGAGACTTCGTAGGTCACCATGTGGTGGCCCGCGATGGCGGCGAGCGAGGAGATGTTGAGAATCGCGCCGGCCTTTTGCTGGCGCATCACCGGCAGGACATGGCGGATCGTCATCGCCATGGATTTCAGGTTGATGTCCATGATGCGGTCCCACGCATCCTCCTCGATGGCGTGAGGCGGGGCGTCGCCGCGCCCGGTGCCGACATTGTTGACGAGAATGTCGATCCGCTCGAGGCGCGCCACCGCCTCGCGGGCGATGGCGGCGCAGGACTGTGTGTTGGTTACATCCGCCTCGAAGGCGAAAGCTTGCCCGCCTTCATCCACGATCAGCTTCGCAGTCTCCTCGGCGCTGGCGATATGACGATCGACGCACATGACGTGGGCGCCTTCCCGCGCGAACAGGATCGCCATGGCGCGGCCATTGCCGATGGTCTCGCCCGGCGTCTGCCCGGCGCCGACGATGATTGCAGTTTTTCCTTCCAGCCGTCCGCTCATGTCAGGGCGCCTTCAGGTCAGGATCTACGTTCACACCATCTTCGACCTGGATGCCGAAGGAGTTCAGGATCATCGACACCTGCGTGTATTGGGCCGCGGTGAAAACCAGATCCATGCACTGGCGTTCCGAATAGTGTTTCGACAATTCGGCCCAGGAGACGCTGGAGACGAAGTGGTCGCGGTTGAGATCGTCCACCGCAGCGAGCAGAGCCTTCTCCGCAGCCGTCCAGCCATCGGCGCCTGCGCCCGCCTTGATCCGCTCGATCTCGCCTGCGTTCAGACCGGACTGCAGGCCGATGCGATGGTGTTGTGTCCACTCATAGCCCGACTTGCACAGCCAGCCTACGCGCAGGATCGCGATCTCCCGGTCGCGCGGGGTCAGCGAATTGCGCGACATGATGTATCCGCCCCACCAGGAGAAGGCGCGGAAAGCGTCAGGCGCGCGGACCAGCGTGCGGAAGATGTTGAGGATCGATCCATCCTTGCCGCGCGACTTCTCGAGCCGTTCGACCTGTTCGGGCGTGAACTCCGAATCCTTGAGCGGTTTGATGCGGGGTGCGGATAGTCGCATGTGCTTCCTCTCGTGTCTTTTGCGGGAAGCCTACATCATGCGCCGTGCACGCGCCAATGCGTTGCCGAATGCTAGCCCATGCGGCGAAGGTCCGCCTCCGCAAGCATGTTCGCGCGGCCAATGAGATATATGTAGCCGTCCTCGTCGATGCGTCCCGCATCGCCTGTTGCGACAAAACCATCGGCGTCGCGGCGGTGATCGTAGCCGGCGCCGGGGAGTTCGCATTCGATTGAGCGCTGGGTGCGCGCCCAGATCTGGCCTGTTGTGCCTTTCGGCAGGCTGCGTCCATCGAGATCGCGGACTTCGACGCTTACGCCGCGCAAGGCGCGGCCACAGCTGTCTGGACGATTGGCGCGCTGCTGCGGCGCCATCCATGCGACGAGGCCCGTTTCCGGCGAGCCATAGGCTTCGCAGAGGATGGTGGGGAACGTTTCCGCAAGCCAGCGCCTCAACGATTCCGGCGCTTTTGCTCCGCCGATCACAAGCTCGCGGATGGAGCGCATTGCCTGGCGGCGATCGGCGTCGATGCCATAGGCTTGCAGCCGGGCGAACGTTTCGGGAAGGGCGGTCCAGTGCGTGATATGGCGGCGTTCGATCACCTCGAGCGCGGCTTCCGGCGAAAACTCGCGCATCAGGGCGATGGCGCGGCCAGCGATCAGCGCGGTCCAGAACTGAACCGGCCCCCAGACGCGATGCAGCGGCAGCGTGATCAGCGATACGCCGACCTCCGGCACGGGCGGTCGCGACCGCGATGCCGGCGCCGCGCGGCGGCGGGGCAGGCTGACAGGAGCGGCGCGGCCTTCGGCGCGGTCGGTCCATGCCATCAACACCGGCTGAGTGCTGCCAAAGCGCGGCGGAGCAACCGGCGGGAACAGATCCCAGAAATTGAAGAAGCCGCCAACACTGCCGTCCATGCTGGCCTTGAGACGTAGCGGCAAGCCTTCCAGCGCCTGCGTCAGGCGGATCGGCGCGACATCGCCCACGATGAACGCGGATGCGCGGCCCGCGATCAGGCGGTCTCGGACAGCGGAGGGTTGCAGCTCGGCGTCGAGTGTCAGCAGGCGTGCGTCGATCTTCGCGCAGGCCAGCGCAATCACCGCCCATTCGATGCGGTTACGGCAGCGCACGGCGACGATGTCGTCACGGCCAAGCCCGCGCCCCGCGAAAGCGTCGGCGAGCATGTCGGCATACTCGTTCCACTCGCGATAGGTCAGCGACGCCGTTCCCTCGAACAGCGCAGGCTGGTTGCCGCGAACGGCCGCCCAATACTCAAGGCTGCGAGCAGCGGGCTCGATCAGGCCTTTAGAGTGTTGCGAATGTTCATCACCAGGCTGTCGCGCATGCGCGACAGGGAAACGTGATCTGGAATGATCAACCACTGAAAGATAACTCCACGCAAGGAAGCAAGAATGATGGACGCCTCGGCGCGCGCCCTGATGTCCGCCCGTATTTCCCCGTTCGCCTGACCCATCTTGATGAGCCCGGCAAAGTCATCGATGCCCTGCCGCGTGATACGCTCGACCGTTGGGCTAAGGTCAGGGTGGTTGAGGCCGCTGGCCATGATCGTCTGGTAGGCGCGCGCCGACGTCGGATTTTTGACGGCGTCGTCGATGGCGAACTCGATGATGTTGCAGAGCCGCTCCATCCCGCCCTCCGCGGCGACCGAGGCGTAGCGCATGCGCGCGACATAGCTGGCCATGATGTGATCGGCGAGAGCGTGCAGCAGCGCGCTCCTGGTTCCGTAGTAGTGCGCGGGCAGGGCGCGCGAATATCCGGCCGCTTCGCCAGCGCCGTTGAGCGTCAACTCGTTGAGGCCGCGTTCGGAGACGATGACGGTCGCAGCGTCCAGAATCGCTTTCTCTGCGGTTTCCCGGCGTTCCGCCTGGGTCTGGCGGGAGGGTTCGGCTGTCGCGAGCACGTCGCCACGGCCGGGAGGCTTCCGGCTTGTCATGCTTTATGCAACATACTAGTTGGCGAGCAAGCAAGTATGTTACGCTAGGGCAACTGCCGAACGGATTGTCGCACTGACGCTGGGAGCATTTGGGGCTGAACTTGCCCGGTCAGTTGACGGATGGCTCCCGTCGCGGCACGGAAACACGCGCTTTTTCAGGAAACCGGACGCGGGAATGCCCGCGCCACCCAGTTGAGGACCGCCCATGACCACCAGCCTGACCGCACCCGCCGGGACCGCCGAAGAGATTTCCGCCTACATCTCGGCGGCGACCAAGGCCTCCTGGAACGTCCAAGGTCTGGCGGCGGGAACAGCCATCAAGCCGATCAAGAAGGTGGGCGTTCTCGGCGCCGGCACGATGGGCGGCGGCATCTCGATGAACTTCGCGAACGTCGGCATCGCGGTCACCATCGTGGAAGTGAAGCAGGAGGCGCTCGATCGCGGCCTCGGCGTCATCCGCAAGAACTACCAGAACTCGGCCGACAAGGGCCGCTTCCCTCAGGAAGAAGTCGGCATCCGCATGGGCCTGCTGAACGGCACGCTGAACCGTTCGGACCTCGCCGATTGCGATCTCATCATCGAGGCTATCTTCGAGGACATGGCGATCAAGAAGGAAATCTTCGCCGACCTCGACAAGATCGCAAAGCCCGGCGCCATCCTTGCCTCGAACACGTCCTATCTCGACATCAACGAGATCGCCTCGGTGACGAAGCGTCCGCAGGACGTCATCGGCCTGCACTTCTTCTCGCCAGCGAATGTGATGAAGCTGCTCGAGATCGTGCGCGCGAAGCACACGTCGGACACGGTGGTCGCGACCTCGATGGATCTGGCCAAGAAGATCGGCAAGGTCGCAGCCCTCGCCGGCGTCTGCCCCGGCTTCATCGGCAACCGCATGCTGGCCCGTCGCGGTCAGGCCGCCGGCTACCTCCTGAAGGCCGGCGCGATGCCGTGGGATATCGATGCGGCGTTCAACAAGTTCGGCTTCAAGATGGGCCCGTACCAGATGTCGGACCTTGCCGGTCTCGATATCGGCTGGAAGCCGGGCGCAAAGACGGCGAACCCGCTGCGCGACATGATCTGCGAGCGCACGCCGCGTCGCGGCCAGAAGTCGGGCGCGGGCTATTATGACTACGACGCAGCCCGGAACGCCACGCCGTCGCCGGAGGTCGAGGCGATCGTGAAGGAGTACCAGGCGAATTCCGGCGTTGCGACGCGGAAGGTCTCGCAGGAGGAAATCCTCGAGGAGTGCATCTTCCCGATGATCAACGAGGGCGCGGCGATCCTGGAAGAGGGCATGGCGCAGCGCGCGGGCGACATCGATGTCACCTGGCTGAATGGCTATGGCTGGCCGCAGGACAAGGGTGGGCCGATGTTCCTCGGCGACAAGGTGGGCCTGCAGCGTGTGCTGGAGGTTACCGAGCGCGTGGCGAAGAATGTGGACGAGATCAGGGTCTCGAACCTCCTGCGCGCGATGGCGAAGGATGGCCGCAAGTTTGCGGATCTGGCTCCGCAGACGATCAAGGTCTAGCGCGCCGCACGACGACTATGATGGACTACGGACGGGCTCCTGCGGGAGCCCGTTTTCGTTCGGGGTGGGTTTGTAGAGGACGCCCAGTATTGCGGCGGCGATCAGGAGGGGAATGAGGGCGAGCAGGGGCAGGCCGTAGGCGCCGAGGGCTGCTGCGCCCGATAGTCCGAAGGCGACGAAGGCCTGGCCGAGGCTGGCGATCACCGATCCCTTGGCGCGGCGGCGGGCGAATTCGCGGCGCGAGCCGGGCGAGCGGCGCCAGAGGCCGATGAGGGCTGAGGCGGTCGCGGCGCAGCAGACGCCGCCGAGTCCCCAGAGTCCCGCATGCCAGTTGCGCCAGAGCAGGGCGGCCAGCGGCGCCGTCATCAGGATCAGCACGGGCAGGATCGCGGCGACCAGCTTGGCGCGGTC
>CAZGWV010000046.1:0-12621 GCA_964529555.1 uncultured Rhizobium sp. | reverse complement strand
TCCTTGCGGACCACGGACGCCATCGCGCCGCCGCCGCGCAGGTTGACGATGCGGGCGTCGGTGACGCGCTTGCGCTGGCCCATGCCGGAGGCGGCGGCGGCATCGCCCACGAAGCGGCGGCTGAAGACGAAGACAGCCAGCGGGAACAGGCAGGCGACCAGCGCCACCCATATGACGGTCGACACGATGTCTCCCGTGAAGGCGCGCGAGGGCAGGAGCCACCACGCGCCCGGATCGATATCGAGGTTGGCGATGAACGCGGCCATCTCCGCCTGCTCGTCATCGCTCGAACGCCCGTTGGCGATGTTGATGTACTGGAATGCCAGAAAGACGCCGGCGCCGGCGAGTGCGCTGAATATCTGCGCGACGAGGCGCGTGTTCTTCGGCCCGATCAGACGGAAGAGAGCCGTGACGGTGAGCAGGGCAAGGGCGGTGGCGGCGAAGGCTAGCGTCACGAGGAAGACGATGGAGGACAGCCACAGCGGCGAAGAGAATATCGCAAGCCATAGCAGCGGCGGCCCCAGCAGGCCCGCATAGAGCGGCAAGGCGCCGATGGCGATGGCGGCGGCGCGCACGGCCAGCACGCGCCAGGGCGAGAGAGGCGAGGACAGGATCAGGTCGAGATCGTTGCGGGTGTAGATGACATCTACTGCAGCGAGCGTCGAACTGGATAGCATGACCGAGCCGATGAAGGCGATGACCACGCCCACGGCTGTCAGCGCGAGGCCGTCCCACGCGCTATCGATGAAAGGCGGCGCCGGGATCATCGGCCCGACCCGCTGGAGCAGGAAGAAGGAGAACAGCAGCCACAGCGACAGAAGCAGGCCGACGAGCAGCAGCCCGCTTTTCGGGCGCGTCTTTCCGCGACGCCAGAACAGGCGCAGCTCGTGAGACATCAGCCAGGGAATGCTGCCGGGCCTGCTCATTCGGCTGCCGCGTGCGCGGTAAGCGACAGGAAGACGTCTTCCAGCGATTGGCCCTGCGCGCCGGCGTGGCTGCGGAGTTCATCGAGGCTGCCTTCGGTCAGCAGCTTGCCGTCCTTGATGATGCCGATGCGGTCGGCCATGCGCTCGGCCACTTCCAGGATGTGCGTCGTCAGGATCACGGCGGCGCCGGCGGCGACGCGCTCGCGGATCAGGTCCTTCACGAGGCGGCTGGCGGCGGCGTCGAGGCCGGTGAGCGGTTCGTCCAGCATCAGCAGTTTGGGTTCGTGGATGAGAGCGCCGGCGAGCACGGCCTTCTGTTTCATGCCGCGCGAGAAGGTTTCGCAACGGTCGTTGCGATTGTCCCACAGGCCGAGAAGGCGCAGCAGGTTTTCCGCGCGCTTGCGGGCTTCGGGGGGATCGACATTCCAGAGACCGGCGACGAATTCGAGATACTCCCACGCGGTCAGCTTGTCATAGAGCAGGGGCTCGTCGGGGAGCCATGCGATCATCCGCTTGGCCTCCAGCGGATCGCGGCGCGCATCGATGCCGAAGACGTTGATCCTGCCCGCGTCGGCGTTCAGGAGGCCGGCGATCATGCGCAGGGTCGTGGTCTTGCCCGCGCCGTTGGGGCCGAGCAGGGCGTAGAGTTCCCCGCCACGGACATGGAAGCCGATGCCGTCCACGGCGCGCTTGCCGCCGAAATTCTTGGCGAGGTTGGAAACTTCTAGACCGCTGGACATATGTCAGCCTGTTCCATCGGGCCGGGCGTGGCCACGTCCCTGACACCTAGCGGGGCTTGCGCGGTTCGTCAGCATGTCTTGCGAGTTGTGCTTCTGTGCGACAGCGCGCCTGCCGATAGAGACCCCCACCTGTCCGCCCCCTAAACGGGGCGGGACCCTGAAGCGGTCACCGTCCTTCAAAGTTGGGTAAGCTGGCGCAACGAGGTTCCGCCCCGTTTAGGGGGCGGACAGGTGGGGGTCTGGTTCCACGGGCGTTGCCATAAGTGACGGCGCACAAAAGAAAACAGGCGGACCTTGCGGGTCCGCCTGTTTCATTTCGTTCGGTCGCTGGCGCTTACTGGCCGATCGACTGTTGCGCCTGAGCCTGGCGGATGCGGCCGTTCAGCATCTGCGTGATCGGCTCGAGTTCGGCCTTGTCGAGGTAGCCGTCCTTGTTCAGGTCAACCTGGTCCCAGCGGGCGAGAAGCTGCTGGGCCATGCGGCCACGGACTTCGGACTTGGCGACCTTGTCGTCCAGGTTGATGTCCATGATGCCGACGGCGCGGGATTCCTCCAGGCGGCGCTGATAGTCGTCCTTGCGGTTTGCGACAGTCTCATCGTCCCAGCGGAAGCCGAGTGCGGTGTACTGCATCTCTTCCCACGACTGTTCGCCCCAGGTGACCTTGATGGTCGGGTCCGGGTTGGCGACGTTGTGCTTCGAGTTGTCGTAGACGTAGCGCGTGACCAGCTTGGTGCCGGGGGCGATGCTGATCGGCTCCTTGAAGTCGTAGCCGCGCTGCCAGTTGAAGTCGTATTTCGGGATCGAGAGGATCAGTTCCTCGGTCGTCTCGCCGGGGCGCAGCAGGGAGATGGCCATGCTCTCGCCGCGATAGTGCGCGTGCGGGAAGACGGAGAACAGCGTCGCCTTCTCGGGGAAGGTTATGTAGGCGATCTCTTCATGGCGCGGTGTGTTCGGCGGGATCTCGATGCCTGCGTTCGCGATCACGGCGGAGCGGCGCATGATCTCCGGCGGGGTATCTTTCGGATAGAAGTAGAGGCCGACCTTGGTCTTCTCGACCGTCTCCTTGCCATAGGGCGTGTAGTGCATCTGGAACTGGAACTTCTGGCCCGGAGCGACCCAGGTGCCGGTGCCGTCGGGATATTTCGACGTCTCGGCCCCGACGGCATAACCGCCCACGCCGTTGGAGAGCAGGTGGTGGACCGCCTGGCGGTCGGACGGCTTCACCGTTGAGGCGCGCAGCCAGCGGCCTTCGGGCAGCGTGTTGAGGACGACCGGGTTCTGGTAATCGACGACGCCCGAGGCCGGGACCGTGTAGGCCGGAAGCTCGATCACATAGTCAGGCGTTCCAAGCTCCCATTCGGGGGCGGGCCTGGCGTTGATCTTGAGCGGGTCGGAGCCTGCGCCGCGCGGCGCGCCAGCCTCGATCCAGTGGATCAGGGTCTGCGTGTCTTTCACGGAGAGGTTCATGTCGCCGACGAACGCGCCGACATGCGGGTCTGCGTGGAAGGGCGGCATGCGATCCGTGCGGATCGACTCGCGGATCATGCCGGACCACTGCTTGACCTTCTCGTAGCTGTCCATCGCGAAGGGACCGATGCCGCCTTCGGAGTGGCAGGCGACGCAGTTCTTCGCGAGGATCGGCGAGATCTGCGTTTCGTAGGAGATGTTGGCGTGGCTCGCCCGCGCTTCGCGGTTCGGGAAGGCGATGATCGGGGTGGCGAGTTCGGCGGTCGAGATCTTCACGGCCTCGCCCTTCACGAGCGAGGCGACAGCATCGGCGACGTAGGCCGTCTTGTCGTTGCCCGCCTTGCCCGAGAGCTGGCCGGAGATGGGGCCGGAGTAGACGATCTTCATGGTCTTCGGATCGATGACCAGCGCCTGGGCGATGCGGCTGATGCCGAGGCTTTCGCCGACGAGTTGCGAGTCGTCCATCATAACGGGTGCGTCGAGGCCGAGGGCTTTCATGTCGGCGGAGATGGCTTCACGCTTCACGTCGGGCGTGGAGTTGATGAAGAGGAGTTGTGCGCCCGACTCCTTGAAGGAGGCCTGCAGGTTGCGGAGGGTAAGCGCCGCGTCGTTCATCTGCGCCGAGCTGTTGACGTGGCTGACGATCACGATGGCCGGGGCGAACTTGTAATAGGCCAGAAGGTGGGCGTGGGAGTTCTGGTCGACGAGACGGAAGTTGTCGGCGCGCTCGGGCGCCTTCACTTGCGTCGCCACAACGTTGGCGCCGACCACCTGTCCGTTCGCGACAACACCCGCCGCGATCAGGGCGACGGCGGCGGCCGAGGCCAGCGCGACGCCGAGAGTTCTGGCTTTCATGAGGTTTCCTCCCAGGGCTTTCGCGCGGCCCATCTGCGGGACCGTCGCGGTTGGGTGAGTTGATACTGGAAAGTCGCCTTCCCGGCAACGCGGCTGGGGCTTCCGGCGATCAACAAGGTGTCAGAATCCGGGGGCTGCACAGGGCGTTTACCCTTGGGGAACGCGGCTTTCCGACTCAGGTGCAGAGGGGCGCGGTGTAGGATGGCGCATAGGCGGCGCAGGCGATGTCGAGGCGCCAGGGCGCCTGAGCCCGATTCATCTCGCCGGCCCATGGGCCGAGCGTCTTGCTGCCCCAGAGGCTGAACAGCAGTTTCTGGGGACGCACCACGCGGCGGGCGGCGGGGCCGGCTTCCTCGTGGACAAGCTTGCCGTCCAGATACCAGCGGACATGGCCCGGCTGCCAGTCGAGGCCGTAGGTGTGGTAGCCGTCGGAGGAGTCGAACGGCATGTTGATCTTCTTCGTGGTCGAGTGAACGGTCTCGTGGATGGTGAGTTCGACGTACCGGGTGGCGCGGCCGAGGATCTCAATATCGATCTCGTTCGGCTTCACGGCGCCGTTCTGGCCCACATAGGTGAACATGCCGATGATCAGGCCGCTGCCCTTCGGCGTACGCATGCGCCCTTCGAAATAGCCGTAGCGGTATGATTCATGCGTCTGGATCTCGGCGCCGGCGTATTCGAGTTTCGAGCCTGCGGGGGCTGGGCGCAGGTGGAGGGACACGCCTTCCGGCGTGATCTCGACCTCGCTGGCGCGCCAGTCGTTGGCCATCCACGGGCCGTTCGTCCAGCCATCGGAGAAGAACCAGCGGTCCGTTATATCCCCCCGGTCGAAACGGTCGATGAACGCCTCGCCCATCTCGGTCGGGGCGACAGCGGCGGCGGCGGCCGGTGCAGCGGCGGCTTCGGGATCGGCGACGGGGCCGGGCTCGGGCAGGGCGGCGACGGCTTCGGGCGATTGCTGGGAGGGGTGCTCGCGGGCGGCGGTGGCGCGGTTGTCGTCGGCGCTGGGCTGGCCGACGCCCAGCACGACGGCCACCGCGAGAATCAGGAGCGCGGCGGACGCCAGCGCGGCGATCCGCCAGGCGGGGGTTCGTGCTGCACGGGAAAGGCGGTCCGTGTCGGGGCGGGTGGGCTCAGTCATCGGCCTGACCCGGCAACCGATGTGCCAGCCGCAGGGCCGTTAACGCGAGAAATACAGGCGAAATTTGCAGCGAAAGCCCTGCGCCAGCGACCCAGCTTGGCCCCCTGCACCCCTTCTGCTAGACGCCGCTCCCAAGGAACAAAAAATGACTCCCCGCGACAAGATCAGAAACTTCTCCATCATCGCCCACATCGACCACGGCAAGTCGACGCTGGCGGACCGCATCATCCAGATGACGGGCGGCCTCACCGCGCGTGAAATGACCGAGCAGGTCCTCGATACGATGGATATCGAGAAGGAGCGCGGCATCACCATCAAGGCGCAGACCGTGCGCCTCGACTACAAGGCCGCCGATGGGCAGACCTATATCCTCAACCTGATGGACACGCCCGGCCACGTCGACTTCGCCTACGAAGTCTCGCGCTGCCTGGCCGCGTGCGAGGGATCGCTGCTGGTCGTCGACTCGTCGCAGGGCGTGGAAGCCCAGACGCTCGCAAACGTCTACAAGGCGATCGACGCCAACCACGAGATCGTGCCGGTCCTCAACAAGGTGGACCTGCCCGCCGCCGACGTGCCGCGCGTGAAGCAACAGATCGAGGACGTGATCGGCATCGACGCCTCGGATGCGCTCGAAATCTCCGCCAAGACCGGCATCGGCGTGGACACGGTTCTCGAAGCCATCGTCACGCGCCTGCCGCCGCCGAAGACAGGCGACCGCAATGCGCCGCTCAAGGCCCTGCTGGTTGACGCTTACTACGACACGTATCTGGGCGTCGTCGTCATCGTGCGCATCATCGACGGCGCGCTGAAGAAGCGCCAGGAAGTGCAGATGATGAAGACGGGCGCGTATTACACGCTCGACCGCGTCGGCGTCTTCCGGCCCGGCAAGCTGACCGATGCCGATGAACTCGGCCCCGGCGAAGTCGGCTTCTTCACGGCTTCGATCAAGCAGGTTGCCGATTGCTCGGTCGGCGACACCGTCACCGACCAGCGCAGGCCGACCGCCGAAGCGCTGTCCGGTTTCCGCGAAGTGCAGCCAGTTGTGTTCTGCGGCCTCTTCCCGGTGGATGCCGCGAAGTTCGAAGACCTGCGCGCGGCGATGGGCAAGCTGCGCCTCAACGACGCCAGCTTCTCCTACGAGATGGAAACCTCAGCCGCGCTCGGTTTCGGCTTCCGCTGCGGCTTCCTCGGCCTGCTGCACCTCGAAATCATCCAGGAGCGCCTGAGCCGCGAGTTCGACCTCGATCTCATCGCGACCGCGCCATCGGTCGTGTACGGCCTGCACATGCGCGACGGCTCGATGATCGAACTGCACAATCCGGCGGACATGCCGGACGTGATGGCGATCCTCAGCATCGAGGAGCCGTGGATCGAGGCGACCATCTTCACGCCCGACGAATATCTCGGCGGCATTCTGAAACTCTGCCAGGACCGGCGCGGCATCCAGAAAGAGCTGAGCTATGTCGGCGCGCGCGCCATGGTGAAATACGAGCTGCCGCTCAACGAAGTGGTGTTCGATTTCTACGACCGCCTGAAGTCGATCTCGAAGGGCTATGCCTCGTTCGACTACAACCAGATCGGCCGCCGCGAAGGCGATCTCGTGAAGCTGTCGATCCTCGTCAACGACGAGCCGGTCGATGCGCTCTCGATGCTGACGCACCGCGCCCGCGCCGAACAGCGCGGGCGTGCGATGTGCGAGAAGCTGAAGGACCTGATCCCGCGGCAGATGTTCAAGATCCCGATCCAGGCGGCCATCGGCGGCAAGGTGATCGCGCGCGAAACCATTTCCGCCCTGCGCAAGGACGTGACAGCCAAATGCTATGGCGGCGACGCCAGCCGCAAACGCAAGCTCCTCGACAAGCAGAAAGAGGGCAAGAAGCGCATGCGCCAGTTCGGCAAGGTCGAAATCCCGCAGGAAGCGTTCGTCGCTGCGCTGAAGATGGACGAGGATTGATGAGCCAAACGGTCGACAGACTCCAGCAGCTTCTTCGGGAGGAAGTGTTTCACTACGCCCAAGATGGGAAGAAAGCTGCAGGCCGGGCGCTCGGAACGATCATCGAGATCATAACCTACTACAAGATTTGCTCCTGGGGGTTCGGCGGGAATCTGGTGATCGAACGCCCGGTGCGTGAATTCGGCCGCGCCGATATCGAGCACAATGTTGAATTTTCGCTGCATCGTCAGATCGGCGCAGAGGTCCGTGCGATTCCCACATCGGTAAACTCGCTTACCGCCACTCGGGTCGCGAAGATGATCGGGATTGCTCCAACGAGGAATTCCAACCTGCTCGATGGGACGCGGCTGCAGCGGAATTCGGCGCTGATCCGGGAGGACGAGGCGGCGCTTGTTGTTGCAAATCTCACCGGCGAATCCAACGGTCATCACAACGTCTCGTTCTCCATGCTTCAACCAGCCCCGCGCGCGATTTTCGAATGCAAGCGCGTCGGCGTCGAAGAGGGCATGAAAAAGGGGCCGCAGTCGATCGAGAAGGCAAAGCAGGGCGCCTATGTCGCGAGATCCGTTTCATCGCTTCAGAAGGTGTTCAATCCAGATGGCGGCGTCATGGGTTACCTTCCGGGTAGCGCCGGCGACCCAACCATTCGGCCATATGCGCTGTTTCTGAACGATATCCTGACGAGAAAAACTCCGCTTCCGCGCGGGTTTGTTCTGACGGTCGGGGTCACCAGCAACCATGGCAATTGGTTCACTGACTCCAATATGAACAAGGAAATGAAAGTCCTTGCTGCGGCATATGACTGGTTGCTCTTCCTGACAGACGAAGGCCTGATGTCGTTCGCGGAACAGTGCCTGATCAATCCCCAGCCCGAGTGTGAGGTGATCAAGAAGGCTTTCCGGGACAGCTATACTGGAGAAAAGGGCGGAAACCGGTTTACAAAGACCCGCATAGATCAGGCCGCCGACCGGGCCCTGAGAGTCTTCTTCGAACGCCACGCACAGGAAAGCGATGGGTGGTTCAATATCATTGCCCCCGGCGGCGAGAATATCGCTAAACTGTCCAGCCAGCTGCACGCTTTGCTGCGAATCTGAAAGAGTGAGTCACGCGAGTTGGAGACGACACGATGACCGCCGGTCGCACTGTGAATGCCCAGAGCAAGGACTGGTGCACGCCGGCAAAGTACGTTCAGTCGGTGCGTGAAGTGTTCGGGGGGCGTATCGATCTCGACCCGTGTTCCAACGAGTGGTCGATCGTGAAGGCGAAGACCGAATGGCGTCTGCCAACGGACGGACTGCGCCGTCCCTGGAAGGCGAAAACCATATATGTGAATCCGCCCTATGGCGCCGATCGCGAACGTGGCACGCGGATCAGCGACTGGTTGCGGAAATGCGCAGAGGCCTTCGAGGCGGGATCGGAGGTGATCGCGCTGGTGCCTGTGGCGGCGAATACCAAGCACTGGAAGGACTCTGTTTGGTCGGCCGCGTCGGCGGTTTGCTTCCTCTATGATACGAGACTGCGCTTCCTGGAGTTCGGAAACGACAAGGGGAAGGGAGCACCCATGGCTTGTGCCGCAGTCTATTGGGGGGGCGATGTGCGCGCGTTTGGCGACGCTTTTGAGCAGCATGGGGCAGTTGTCGATCTGTCCAGTGTGCGCATCCCCAAACCAGGATCACGGCAACTTGGCTTGTTGGACGAATTGAAACTGCCTTCTGACAAGAGGCTCAATGGGCGTGCGCCAGCACGGACGGCAGCGGCAAAGGGTACGGAAGCCGCCGAGTATGTGGCCGAGGTTGAAGAATGGAAGCGTAGCCGTGGTTTTTCGGAGCGGTCTGAGCAGCAGTCCACGACTGCGCGGACCCGGAAAACGGCTGGCTCGAAAGGCTGACGTGGCCGACCAGAACCGTAGTCAGGCGCGCCGCCCCACAAACGCGCTGCACGCCACCGTCCGCGCCACCTCACCACCGAACTCTTCCCGCGCGATGCGCTCGGCTTCGCTCAGCAGGTGCTTGCGCGTTTCCTCCGGCGCCATGCGGACGCGGGAGAGGGTGGCGTAGAGGGCTGATAGTTTTTCGGGCGTGAAGACGATTTCCTGCCGGAACAGGCGGTGTTCGATTTCCGTGAAGCCGGCGGCGCGAAGTTCTCCCGTGCGGGAGGCGATGTCGAGCGCGAAGGCGGGGCGGCCGCTGGTGGCGTTGGGGTCCTGCTCGATGCCGGCGAACAGATGCCCGGTGGCGCGCCCGAAAGCGTCGGGGTGGGCGGCGTCGTGATAGACATTCCACCACATCGCAAACCATCCGCCGGGCTTTAGCGCCGCATGAATGCGGGCGAGGGCCTTCATGCGCGCGAGCCAGTGCAGCGACATTGCGGCGAAGCCGAAGTCGAACAGGCTTGTGGGCAGGCTCGCCGTCTCGAAGCGCGCGATGTCGATGGTGAGGCGCGCATCGGCCATCGCCTTTTCGCGCAGGCGGCCGGCGAGGCGCGCGTCGGGTTCTATGGCGAGCAGCGTTCGTACCGGCAGAGCGAGGATGGGGAGTGTGCCGTGGCCGGTGCCCGCGCCGATCTCGAAACAGTCGGAGGCCGGGCCGAGATCGCAGCGATGTTTGAGCCAGTCGAACAGTTCGGGCGGATAGGGCGGCCGCGCAAAATCATAGCGCCCGGCATCCTCGCCGAACTTCGTTGCGCCGGGAGAAGCGTGGATCGAGGCCATGCGCTATGGCGCGAAACTGGACCGCGCGGTCAGCGCCCAGCGGCCATCCTTCTGCTCCACGATGTAGAGCGAGTTGAAGCGCGACATTTCCGAGCCGTCGGCGCGATAGCGCACGAAGGTTGTCAGCATGTGCGCCTTGGTGGCGTCGCACTGGACGACCTTGCGCGCGGCCCAGGCGGAGTGGTCCCAGCCTTGCGCGATCAGGGTGGGGAAGCTGGATTCGAGATCCTGCGGGCCGTTGATGATCCTGACCGCGCCGCTTGCGATCCGCACGGACGGGAAATGGAAGGTGGCGCCCCAGGCGCCGGCGTCCTTCGAATTGAAACTGGCCATGAATGCGTCGGTGACCTGATAGGCGGGCTGGTAGGCCGGGCAGGAGGCGTACTGGCTGTCGCCAGCCTCATAGCTCATCGAGGCGCAGGCCGATGTCAGCGTGGCGAGCAGGACGGCGAGGGCGGCAAGCGGGTCGCGTTTGTTCATGGCGGGCGGGTTCCAAGCGTCCAACGGGGCAGGTTTCTATAGCCGGGTATCGCCCGGAGGGTCATCCCCCTCGTCTCCGGCGCTGCGATTGCCCGGTTTGGGGCGATTCATTGCGAACACGGGGACACGCGCGCTTGTGAGGTTGTCGATCCTTCGGGAGCTAATTATCGTTGAGGAAAACCGGAGATACTTGGATGAGCCTTTTCCTTTTCCCCGCCCTGTTTCTGCTCGCGGCCGGGGAGCCCCAGACGGCGGAGCCGCCGGCGCAGCCTCCCGCGCCCGCCCCGGTCGCGGCCCCGGCTCCGCAAGCCAAGCCGGAAGAGCCGAAGATCGTCTGCCGCAACGAGCGCATAACGGGATCGCGCGTTGCGAAGGAGCGCGTCTGCCGGCCTGTCGGCGGAACGCACAACGACCTCGACGCCGCCACGCAGCGCGATCTCGGCCTGAACCGCACTGCGCCGTCGGCGATGCCGGAAGGCGCTGCCGGTCGACCGAGCTCCATCGGCCTGGATGGCCTCTGACAGGCGAGCCGTTCAGAGCGGCTTGCACGCCTCGGCCAGCCAGGCGCGATCATCCTCGTCCAGCAGCGGGCCGACCTCGGCCAGCACGCGGGCGTGATAGCGGTCGATCCACACCCATTCCTGTTCGGTCAGAAGGCCGGGCAGGATGAGGCGTTTGTCGAGGGGGGCGAGTGTCAGCGTTTCAAAGCCCAGCATGTCGCGCTCGCCGCCGGGGATCGGCCTGGGCTCGGTGACGACCTGCAGGTTCTCGATGCGGATGCCCCACGCGCCGGCCTTGTAGTAGCCGGGCTCGTTCGAGACGATCATGCCGGGTTCTAGCGCGACCGTGTTCGGCGCTTTCGAGATGCGGTGCGGGCCTTCGTGGACGCCGAGATATGAGCCGACGCCGTGGCCGGTGCCGTGGTCGAAATCGATGCCGGCTTCCCACAGCGACAGGCGAGCCAGCACATCGAGCGCCGATCCCGTGGCGCCTTTCGGGAAGCGCACGCGGGAGAGGGCGATGTGGCCCTTGAGCACGCGCGTGTTGCGCTCCTTCATCTCCTCGCTCGGGTCGCTGATGGCGAGCGTGCGGGTGACGTCGGTGGTGCCGTCGAGATACTGGCCGCCTGAATCGAGCAGGAAGAGCGAGCCGCGCTCCAGCTTGCGATTGGTGTTGGTGTCGGGGCGGTAGTGGTTGATCGCGGCGTTGGGGCCGGCGCTTGAGATTGCGTTGAAGGACAGGTCTTTCAGCTCGCCCGTCTGCTCGCGGAATTCCTCGACCTTCATGGCGCAGTCGATCTCGCTGACGTCGCCGGTCTGGCCGTTGGCTTCGTACCAGCGCAGGAAGCGCGCGAGGGCCGCGCCATCGCGGCGGTGGGCCTTGCGGGCGCCTTCGACTTCGACGGCGTTCTTCTTCGCGCGCGGCAGCGTCACGGGGTCTGCCCCGCGCACGACATGCGCGCCGCCCTTGGTGAGCGTGTTGAAGAACCATGACGATGCGGCGGACGGATCGAGGCTGACGCGCTTGCCTTCCAGCTTGGCGAGGCGGCGCTCAAGCTCGTTCTGCGGGCGCAGGGTGACTTCGTTGCCGAGATGCTGGCCGAGTTCCGGGCCGATCTTGGCGGGGTGAAGGAACAGCTCCGCCTGTCCGTCCGAGAACAGGAAGGCGCGGCCGAGCGGAAGCGGCGTGCGCGAAACATCGCTGCCGCGGATATTGAACAGCCAGGCGATGGAGGCGGGCGAGGTGATCACCGCGACATCGAGCTTCTGTTCGGCCAGCGCGCGGCCAAGACGCGCGCGCTTGGAGGACGAGCTTTCGCCGGAATAGGCGATATCGTGCGGGACGACGGCGTGCGTCGGTTCGGACGGCCGGTCGATCCAGGCGGTGTCGATGGGATTGGTGTCGGTGACGACGAGCGTGGCGCCCGCTTTCGCGGCGGCCTCGATCAGCTTGTCGAGCGCGTCGGGCGACATGAGGCGCGGGTCGTAGCCGATCTTCTGGCCGGTGAGCGTCTGCTTCGCGAGCCAACCGAAGGCGCCGGGATCGACGAGGTCGCCCACCTCGAACAGCTTGGGCGCGAGCTGCTGTTTCACCTGCAGCGTGTAGCGGCCATCGACGAAGACGATGGCGGATTTCTGGAAGACGAAGGCCGAGCCAGCCGAGCCGGTGAAGCCCGTCGCCCAGGCCAGGCGCTCATAGCAGGCGGGCAGGTATTCGTTCTGGTACTCGTCGTCATGCGGGATGTAGAAGCCGTCGAGCCCGGCCTCTTTCAGCGCCGCGCGCAGGAGCGGCAGGGAGGCGCGCCCAACATCCGGGCCGCCGATGACTTCGTATGTCTGTCTCATGG
>CAZGWV010000045.1:9517-28130 GCA_964529555.1 uncultured Rhizobium sp. | reverse complement strand
GTGCAGGCGGCGGCGATGAATATCGGGCTGCTGACCGCCCTGATGCTGGGCCTCAAGATATATGTGGCGAGCAAGCGCGGGCGATTGCCATCGGGCGAGACGACGGCGGAGTTCAACCGCGTTCAGCGCGTGCAGATGAATGCGGTCGAGGATGTGCCGGTGCTGATGGCGGGCATCGGGGCGCTGGCCATGCTGGGCATGCCGGCGTGGTACATCCACATGGTCGGCCTTGTCCTGCTGGCCGCTCGCATCCTCCACGCCGTCGGCCTCGCCGGCTCCAGCGGCTTCTCGATCGGCCGCGCGGCGGGAACGATGGCCACCTTCCTTGTCTTCCTCGCGGTTGCCGGCGCGCTGCTCGTCCACGCCTTCGCGCCCGCAGCGGCCTCCTGACGAAACGCCTACGCGACTGGACAGGCTCGCGGACCACCCCATGTCATGGTATGGGATGGATGTTTCGTGTGGGGTCGCCCGCCTAGCCCGGTATCGCCGGGCGGCGCCTGACCAAGGACACCTGGCTTGCCGCGCGCCTATCGCAAGATTTCAGACCTGCCTGCCGCCATTCCCGTCTTCCCGCTGGGCGGCGCGCTGCTGTTCCCGCGCGCCAGCCTGCCGCTGAACATCTTCGAGCCGCGTTATCTGTCGATGGTGGACGCCGCCCTCGCCGGCCACAGGCTGATCGGAATGATACAGCTCTCGGGCCTCGCCCAGACCGGCGCGGGCGATGAATCATACCCGCTGGCCGCCGTCGGATGCGCCGGGCGAATCACCAGCTTCCAGGAAACCGACGATGGCCGGTATCTCATCTCGCTGACCGGCGTGGTGCGCTTCCGGGTCGCGGCAGAACTCTCGGCCGACAGCCCCTATCGCATCGCCCGCGCCGACTGGTCGCCCTTTGCAGACGACCTCGCCGCCAACCCGCCGCTGGACGAGACCATGCGCGCCCGGCTATTTGCGGCGCTGAAGGCCTACCTCGCGCGCGGTGAAATGCGCGCCGACTGGTCGACCATCGAGGAGACGCCGCTGGACGCGCTTATCAACTCCCTTTCGGCGGCGTGCCCCTTTACGAATCCCGAGAAGCAGGCGCTTCTCGAAGCACGCACGCTGGCAGACAGGTGCGCTGCGCTGATAACTCTGCTACAGATGGAGCGCCCGAGTCAGGGTGGCGGATACGTTCAATGAACACGGCAGCGAAGACAGCACCAGAATCGAACGGCGCGGATGCGGGCGTCGATGCCGGCGTCGATCCGCGCCTGCTCGAGATTCTCGTCTGCCCGGTCACGCGCTCGGCGCTGACCTATGACCGCGACGCGAACGAGTTGGTGAGCCGCGCCGCCGGCCTCGCCTTCCCCATCCGCAATGGCGTGCCCGTCATGCTGCGCGACGAAGCGCGTGACCTCGGCGCCTCCAAGTGACCGCCAGCGCCGCCGGGGCCGCCCGCGCTGCGCCCTGGCCGATTGACCTGCGCTTCAACAAGGCCCGCGCGGAACTTCATCTCAGCTTCGACGACGGCGCGGAATTCATCCTGCCCTACGAGCTTTTGCGCGTCGAAAGCCCCAGCGCGGAAACCAAGGGCCACGGCAATGAAAACCCGCCCCCGCCTGCGAAAAAACGCCAGATCGGCGTCAGCGGGGCCGACCCCGTGGGCCGCTACGCCCTGCGCATCCGCTTCACGGACGGCCATGACAGCGGGCTTTATACGTGGGCCTATCTGCGCGAGCTGGGTGAGCAGAGGGACCAGCGCATGTCCGCCTATGTGGCGCGCATGCGGGAGCTGGGGCTCAGCCGCGACTAGCGGCCGTCAACCGGGCGCCAGGGCCCTCAGCAGGCTTTCCACCAACCGCCGCGAGTAAACCTCCGGCACCGGCCCGCGCATGGGGATCAGGCGATGCCAGATCGGCCCGAACAGCAGTTCGGTCGCCAGATCGATATCCCAGTCGCGCCGCACCGCACCCTTGAGCGCCTGCTCAGCCAGAATGTGGCGCAACGGGATTTTCACCTTGTCGTTGAACCACGCCCGGAAGATCTCGCCCGCATCCCCATCGTCGGCCGCCGCCAGCAGCGCCCCGCGCCAGGCATGGGCGCCATCGCCCGTGCGCACGGCCACCAGTATGGGCTCGATCAGCGCTGCAATCCGGTCGCGCACGTCCGCCGTCGCCGCAACGACCACCGGCGGCTTGTCGCCCAGCCGCGCCAGCGCCGCATCGACTGCAAGGCATGCCGCCGACTTCCACCAGCGATAGATCGTCTGCTTGGACGCCTTGGCCGTCTTGGCGACCCGATCCACGGAAAAATCGCGCCAGCCATGCTCGGACAGCTCGGTATAGGCCGCGACCAGCACGGCATTTGTGGAAGCCTCGCTGCGTCGCGGGCCAACCCTGCGCCGCACGCCATCTTCGAGCGCGGCGTCCTCTTCGGGAGGCGGGATGTCATCTTCAACCATGACGGCCTCGTGTCGGCTGCGGCAATCGCCAGTAGGCTGGTGTCGAGGTCTAACGGAACTGAGCGTACCTTGTCAGGCACGCGGCCCCGTGGAGTCAATCGCGGCGGAACGATTGAGTTTGCTTCTGCAGCAAACATTGGCTACGCGAACGCCAAGATGATCGACTTTGCCGACGATGCACAGGATTTGGTCGCTGGATACCGGCGCTTCCGGGCCAGCCGGTATCGCGAGGCGCGGGACGTTTTCCATCGCCTGCGCGATGGTCAAAAGCCGGCAACAATGATCCTCGCCTGCGCCGACAGCCGCGCCGATCCCTCCATGATCTTCGACACCGGGCCCGGCGAATTGTTCACGGTGCGCAACGTCGCCGCCCTTGCCCCGCCCTACGATCCCACGGGCGGCATGCATGGCGTCTCGGCCGCGCTCGAATTTGCAGTGACGGCGCTCAAGGTGAAGCAGATCGTGGTGATGGGCCATGGCGGCTGCGGCGGCATCGCCGCCTCGCTGGCCGCCGCCGCCGACCGGCCGGTCGGCCAGTTCATCGCGCCCTGGGTCGAGATCGCCGCGCCCGCGCGCGATGCGGTGCTCGCCGACGAGACCATCGCCCGCAAGGACTGGCAGGAAGCCGTCGAACACGGCGCCGTCGGCCAGTCGCTGACCAACCTGATGAGCTTCCCGTTCGTGAGGGAGGCCGTCGAGCGCGGCGAACTCGTCCTCCACGGCGCCTGGTTCTCCATCGGCAGAGGCGCCCTCCACTGGCGCGACCCGGATACCGCCACGTTCTCGCTGGTGGCGGCGGAAGATCCCGCCGTCGAGCGGGACAACAAGCTTTAGCGCCTAGTCGCGCGAAGCCCCATCCCGCCCTCGTGGTTCGACGGACGTTCGCCTGACTGCGTCAGCCGAACTGCTCACCATGAGGGCTAAGCGACCAGTGCGAGCGAGAGGACCCTCATGGTGAGCAGCGCCGCCATGCCGCGCATGGCGGTACGTCCGTCGAACCACGAGGGGCCGGGCTCCCTGATCTATGCCGCCGCCGGACACGCCAGTGGCCGATCCGCCGCCGCCCCGCCGAGCCCAGTGATCCGCCAGCCATCCGCGAACTTCTTCAGCGTATACGAACTCGCGCGCTCCCTCGGCGGCAACGGCTCGCCATCCGCTTTCAGCCGCGAGAACTTCATCGCAGCCCACGCCGTATCCGGCCCGGTGATGCACGCCTTCACCTCGTGGATGGCCGACTGCTTGTAGCCTTGCCCACGCAGGTTCTCGAAACCACGCTCCAGGCTCGCCGTCTGCTCTTCGATCGAAGGTCCCGTCCGGTAGAAATCCCGCGCAATCGCCGCCGAGTCGTGCCGGTTCCACGCCTGCGTATAATTCCACATGAATTGCTCGACGGCCTGTTCCGGGGCAGGCGCTGGTGCGCTCACGCACGCAACAGCAAGCAACAGACCGGCCCCGAACAAAGCACGCATCGATGTGATCCCCTGTTGTGCATGGGCATGTTAACGTGTTGCGCCATACAGTCGAGGAGTTCGCATCGATGCAGCTGACCCGCCGTTCCGCCCTGCTCGCCGCCGGCGCAACGATGGCCGGATGCGCCGCGCCGCCGCCACAAGCCGAAACGCCGCGCGTGGAAAGCTGGGACAGCCGCCCGCCCCTGCCTTTCGCGATCCAGGAAATCTATCCGGGCCTGCACAATGGCCGCATCCACATCGCCGGCGGGTTGCTCGGCGAAGGCGGCCGCGTCGTCGGCGTCAGCGACCGGCACATCGCCTATGACCCTGCCACGGGCATCTCGGAGTCCCTGAAGAAGCTGAGTTTCGCGACGCACCACCCGCAGGCGGTCTCATGCAATGGCCATTTGTTCCTGCTCGGCGGCTTCCGCACGAACCCCGGCGCAGTGAACTGGAAAATGACAACATCGACGGAAATCTATCTCCACGACACCGAGGACGGATGGAACGGTCTGCGCGATGCGCCCGTGCCGCACGCAGAATCCGTCGCGACCACGATCGGCAAGCGCATCCACATCGTGGGCGGACGAACGCCGGCGGGGTCCGCCAATCTTGCCTATGGCGATCACGCCGACACGGATCATCATCTTGTCCATGACGTGGCCTCCAACACCTGGTCGACAGCCGCGCCCGCGCTGACAAAGCGCAACAGCGCCGCCGGGGCCATGATCGGCGGGTTGTGGCATGTGGTCGGCGGGCGGCACGTTGTCGATGGCCCGTCCGACGCACATGAAGTCTACGACCCCACGGAAGACAAATGGCGCACGGCCGCCCCGATGCCCAGGGGCGCGGGAGCGGGCGGCAATGCAGCCGGCGTCATTCACGGCCAGATCTACGTATTCGGCGGGGAGTATTTCCACGATGGCGGCAAGGTCCACGCCGAGGTCTGGCGTTACGATCCAAAAACCGACGCCTGGCACGCAGCCCCGCCCATGCCCACGCCGCGCCACGGCTTGGGCGGCGTCACCGTCGGCAACGAAATCTGGCTGGTCGGCGGCGCGAAAAAGCCCAGCGGCAGCGAAACCAGCGACGCGGTGGAGAAATTCTCGGCCGGGCGCTGACCCGTTTTCCCATCCGTCTGCGCTTTCCCTTGTAAGGGGGAATCCATGGACCTTTATGTCATCGCCGCAGTGTTCGTCGCCGCGGTCGCAACCTTCATCCTGATCGGCCACTTTGCCCGGCCCGCGCCAAAGGGTGAGGATGACGCCCGCTCCCGCTTTGCCACCCTGCCCGATTTCGAGCCGGGCGAGGTCCACGCGAGGGACGGCGCGGCGATCAGCTATGATCCCGTGCGCAACATCGTGACCATCTGGGACAAGGCCGGCGGCGCGCGGCTGGTCGATCCCGGCGGCGTATCGGGCTGGCGGTCCGAGCCGCGGGTCGAGCTCTACGCTCGCACCGGTGACCGCAAGCCGTTCTTCTCCGTCGCCATGATCAGCGCCAGCGAGCGCGCAGCCTGGCGCGATCGCCTGCAGGCGGCCTTCGGCGGCGAGAAGGAAGTTCGCTCGCAGTGAGGAGCTAGTCCAACGCCGGCTTGCGCAGCAGGAGAAGCGCCACGAAGCTCAGCGCCGCAGCCGCGCTGAGATAGAATCCGACGAAAGACAGGCCACCCTGATCCGCCAGCAACTGCGCCGCGATGGGCGTGAAGCCGCCGCCTATGACGCCGCCCACGTTGAAGGCCACGCTGGCGCCCGTATAGCGCACACGCGCGGGAAACAGCCCCGGCAGCCACGCGCCCAGCGGCCCATAGACGAAGCCCATCAGCAGCAGCAGGATCGCAAGGAACCCGCCGACCATCATCAGGTCGCCCGACGCCATCATGGGCGCGAGCAGAAACCCGGCGCCGATCGAAACCGCACAGCCCACCGCCAGCACCAGCCGCGGGGTTGAGGCATCGGACCAGTACCCCGCCCACACAATCCCCGCCGCCATGAACAGGATCGCGACCAGCTGCACCTGCAGGAATATCTCGCGCGGAAAACCCAGCGCCGTCGTGCCATAGCCGAGCGCAAACGCCGTCGCGATGTAATAGATGCAAAAACACGCAATGACGCCGAACATGCCGCCCAGCGTTTCGCGCCAGTGATCGCGGAACAGTTCGCCCAGCGGCACGGACGGCGGACGTTCGCGCTCAAGCACCTGCTGGAAGGCCGGCGTCTCCGTGAGCTTCAGGCGGATCCAGAGACCGACCATCACCAGCAGCGCGCTCGCGAGGAACGGGATGCGCCAGCCCCAGGCGATGAAGTCCTCCTGCGTCAGCACCATGCCGAGGATCAGGAACAGGCCGTTGGCGAGAATGAATCCCACCGGCGCGCCCAATTGCGGGAACATGCCGAAGCGCGCCTTCCATCCAGGCGGCGCATTCTCCACCGCCAGCAGCGCCGCCCCGCCCCACTCCCCGCCAAGACCGAGGCCCTGACCGAAACGCAGCACACACAGCAGAGCCGGCGCGACCCAGCCGGCCTGCGCATAGGTCGGCAGGAAGGCGATCGCCAGCGTCGACCCGCCCATCAGCATCAGCGACCAGACCAGCGTGGACTTGCGTCCGATCCGGTCCCCGAAATGCCCGAATGCGATGGCGCCCACGGGCCGCGCGATGAACGCAATGGCGAATGTCGCGTAGGAGGAGAGCAGTTGCGCCGTTGGCGAATCCGACGGGAAGAACAGCGGCCCGAACACAAGCGCGGCTGCGGTCGCGTAAATGTAGAAATCGTAGAACTCGATGGCTGTACCGACAAGACTCGCCGTCAGCACACGCGCGGCAGGCGCACGTTGCGGTGTGGTTGCAGCCGTCATGTTCCGCCCTTGTCCGAGACCCGGCAGGGTTTAGGCCAGAAAGCGGGGCAACGCGCAACCAGCGGCAAGAGCTAGCCCTCTGCCGCAGCCTCTTTCGCTGCAAGGCGCTCGGCCAGGCGCTCGCTCGCCTTCTGCTTCACGCTCTCCGAGCGCAGCTGGCCGCAGGCGGCAAGGATGTCGCGGCCGCGCGGCGTACGGATCGGTGAGGCATAACCCGCGCGGTTCAGCACTTCGGCGAACGCCTCGATCGTCTCCCAGTCCGAGCACTCGTACTTCGAGCCCGGCCACGGATTGAACGGGATGAGGTTGATCTTGCTCGGCACGCCCTTGAGCAGACGCACCAGATCCTTCGCCTCGGCCAGCGTGTCGTTGACGCCCTTGAGCATCACGTATTCGAACGTCACGCGCTTGGAGTTCGACAGGCCGGGATAGGCGCGGATCGCCTCGAACAGTTCCTTCAGGTTGTACTTCTTGTTGATCGGCACCAGCTCGTTGCGCAGATCGTCGCGCGTTGCGTGCAGCGAGATCGCGAGGCCCGCATCCGTCCGCTGGCCGAGCTCGGGAATCTTCGGCGCAACGCCCGCAGTCGAAACGGTGATACGCCGCTTCGAGATCGAGATGCCGTCGCCGTCGGTGATCGTCTGGATCGCCTCGACCACATTGTCGAGATTGTAGAGCGGCTCGCCCATGCCCATGAAGACGATGTTGGTGAGACGGCGGTCGCCATCGTTGAGCGGGCGTTCGGTCGTCGGCCATTCTTCCAACGCATCGCGCGCGATCATCACCTGGTTAACGATCTCGGCGGCGGTGAGGTTGCGCACCAGCTTCTGCGTGCCCGTGTGGCAGAACGAGCAGGTCAGCGTGCAGCCGACCTGGCTGGAAACGCACAGCGCGCCCGCCTTGCCGACATCCGGGATGAACACGCTTTCGGCTTCGACGTTCGGCCCATAGCCGATCAGCCATTTGCGCGTGCCATCGACCGACACCTGCGCGGCAGTGACCGGCGCACGCTCCAGCACGAACTTCTCGCCCAGCGCCGCGCGCAGCTCCTTGGCCACATCGCTCATGCGCGAGAAATCCGTCGCGCCATAATGGTAGATCCAGCGCCAGAGCTGGGTCGCCCGCATCCGCGCCTTCTTCTCCTCGACACCGGCGCCGATCATCGCCTGACGCAGCCCCTCGCGGCCCAGACCGGCAAGGTTCGAGACGACGGGCGGGGCCGGCTTGCGCGAGAGGTCGAGTTCCACGGACATTTGCCGGGCTCATACCTGAAACAGCGCCGCTAGGCGATACCCGATGCTGCAGACGCGAAGGTGGGCTTGAGGGTTCGTGTTTTGGTTTATGCGCGGATTTGGGCCACTATCTGCGTCAACACGTCATGGGGTTGCATATGACCGGTCTCAAACGCTTCGTTCTGCTGACAGCTGCCAGCTTCGCGCTTGCGCTGACGGCCCACGCCCAGCCGGGGCTGAGCACCAAGCCGAACTATGACGGGATCTACAACGCGGAGCGGATCGATGAATCGACCCAGCGCGATCTCGCCGCTCTTCACAAGACGGCAACCGACGCCCTGGCCGCGCAGAATTATGTGGGCGCAGAAACCGCACTTGCCGACCTCGTCCGCCGCAATCCGACCACGGTGGATTCCAGCTTCCTGATGGGCCTTGCCAAGATCGGCCTCGGTCAATGGGAAGACGCCCGCCGGCATCTCGAGGCGGCAGTGAAGAAGGAACCCAGGCGCCCCGAACCCAAGGCGCGGCTCGGCCTCGTCTACACCATGCTCGACAATCCCGACGCCGCCAGACGCCAGCGCGCCGACCTCGCCAGCCTCGATACCGCGTGCAAGAGCACATGCGCCGACGCGACATGGATCGCCGAGGGCCTCGCCGCGATCGATTATGCGCTGGCCAACCCCGGCGCGGGCATCGCCGCCGCCAGCCCGGTCATCGCACCGACAGCCTCCGTCACCACGTCGGTTGCGTCCGTGACGGGTTTCGACACGACGAAGTACAGCCTCGTCGTGTTCGGCGACACGGCCGATCTCTACGACGCCCTCACCCGCGACGGTCGCTGTGCCGCGAAAGCGCCCGGCACGCCGCGTGAGCCCTGCGCGCTGATCCTCTATCGTCCGCTGGTCGAAGAGCCCGGCGGCACGAACGCCAATTTCCGCCCCGTGTTTCGCGTCGAATCCAGCAACGCAATCTGGGCGACGCTCAACGGCAAGCTCCAGAAAGTGAAGATCGAAGACCTCTTCACCGACACCGCCGACACGTTCGAGGCAAAGGGCGTCAAGTTCCGCGCGACAGCTCTGGTCGGCAACGCCGAGAATCGCGCCAACTGCGCGGCGGGCCTGCCCTGCCTCGACGCGCTGGGCTCGCAGGACATGTTCCGCATGTACCAGTCCATGCCCGACAATGTCGTGAAAGCGATCTGGGGCGGGAAATAAAGCGCCGCGTTAGCTCTCCCTGGCCTTCGCATCGATGAACGACTTGAAGCCGCCCCAGAACATGCGCTTTCCGTCGAACGGCATGTTGGCGGGATCCATCTTCATGCGCGGATCGGCCATCACCTTCTTCATCACCTCGTCGCGGTGCTTGCGGTTCCTGTAGGTCGCGAAGGCGAACACGACGGTCTCGCCGTCCTTGCGCTTCACCGCCTTGTGGAAGTCGGTGGACTTGCCCGCAGGCACATCGTCGGCAACGGCCTCGCAGTATTGCAACGCGCCATGCTCGAGCCAGACCCTGGATGCGAGCTTCGCGTCCTTCTTGTAGGCGTCAAGATTGCCCTCGGGCACGGGCAGGATGAATCCGTCGACATAGGCCATGGGCGTCCTCGCTTCTGTTGTGCGGAGAGGACGATAGAGCGAAGCGTCGCGCGGGCAAGAACTGCGCGCGAAACTTTGGCGCCACCCGCAGAACGTTGCTGATCTTGGTTGTCGCCGTGGTCATGGGGGAAGAACCTAAGCGATCCTAGCCACGACAAGGTTCATAACCCCGCTCCGTAGCTTTGAATTCAAGTGTGTTCATGCAAAGAGTTCGTACTACTGCACAAGGTTAGGCAATGCGCCGATTGATCCTGCACGTTGGCCCCGGTCGAACCGGGACATCTGCGCTCCAGTGCATGTTCTCGCGATCCGCTCCTGCCCTGCTCGAACAAGGTGTCCGCTTCCCCGCTTGGCCCGGCATGGCTGATGCCGCCGCCGGAAAGGTCACGAGCGGCAATGGCGGTCCGCTGGTCGCGATGATTGCTCCGCGCGCGGCCACCAAGCACTATACGGCGGACGATGGCATGATGGCCCTGCGCCTGCTCAACGACGAGGACGCCATGACGGTCCTCTATTCACATGAGGCGCTGGCCCTGTTTGAGTGCGAGCGCCTCGCATTCCTTGCCGACATGGCCGTATCCGCTGGGTTCATCGCACAAGCCGCCTACTATACCCGCAACACCAACGACTACGCGCGCTCCGTCTATGCGCAGTGGACCGCAAGAGGGCAGCCTGGAAATCCAGAGGATTGGGAAAGCTGGAGCCGCAGGTTCCTTCCGCCATTCCAACGGCACATCCTCGGCCTCAGGCAGGCGCTTGGATATGAAAACGTGTTCGTCCGCGATTATGACGCGGCAAAGCAGGATCTGTTCGACGACTTCTGCTCGGGCGTTCTTGGCATTGAGCGCCCCAGCGGAGTGACGCCCTGGATCAATGCAAGCCGGGCCGTCACATCGACGAGTAAACTTTCGTGTTGTTAGCGTGGACAATGCTGGTCGGTTGCGACGCATCGACCATGTAAACCCTGTTGTCGTTGCCATTATCGACGGTGCAGTTGTCCTTGACGATCCAGTCCATGTTGGAGTCGCCGAGAACTTCGATCCCATAGACGCAGTTCTTCTTCGGCAGGCCGGTGGTTCCAATATTCTCCTGAAAAAGTACGGCGCGGGATTCGGTGGTCGCGAAGTTGGCTCCATTTACGCCGGTCACGACGTTCCTAATCGTGTCGCCGACATCGGCGGAAGACGATCCGGCACAGGTGACTATTGCGCCGCCGATGCCATATCCCGTTACGCCCGCCGCATTGCAATATCGGGCGCCGTGAATGAGCTATGGTCAGCGGCCGAGCGTCCCTACTTGCAAAGCGCCTTGGCCTTGTCGATGGCGTCGCGCGATCCCTTGAGCGAGAAGTGATACGCCGTGCGCGCGTCTTTCACGGAGGCTGCTTCCACGCGCAGCTCCTGTCCCTTCTGAAGCGCTGCGATCAGCGAGGCGTCGCGATTGTCCCTGACGAACGCTTCCTTGCCCGACGCCAGCATCGCGAAGCGATCCCGGCCGACGACAGCCGCCGGCGCGATATCGGTGCGCAGGTCGTATCCCACGCGCAGGCTCACCTGCCCCGCAGATGCGCCGGACTTCCATATGGCGACGTAAACCACCACCTCGCCATGATCGACCGACTTGGGCGCCTTGTCGTTGGCTTCGACGGCCGCAAAACAGATGAGGCTGCGCCCCTCGCCCTCGGTATAGACGCGCCAGTCATTGTAGCGGCCGATAGCCTTGGAATCGGCAGCCGCCGTCATTGGCGCCAGCACGGACGCAAGAAAGGTGAGGCCGATCAGGATAGCTGCGCGCAAGGTCATGCCTGTCTCCCAACCGCACTCATCTTGAGGAGGAATACGGACGAAATTTGACGCAAGACTTAAGGCGGGCAGCCGGAGCTGCAATTTGCCCCCACCTGCGCGCGATCAGTAGCGGGAACCTTAGCGCGGCGCGCGCTTGGCCAGGATGCGTTGCAGGGTGCGGCGGTGCATGTTCAGCCGGCGCGCCGTTTCCGAGACGTTGTGGTTGCACAGCTCGTAGACGCGCTGGATGTGTTCCCACCGCACGCGGTCGGCCGACATCGGATTTTCCGGCGGTTCGGGGCGATCCGAACGTCCCGTCAGCAGCGCATTCACGACATCGTCAATGTCGGCAGGCTTGGGCAGATAGTCGATCGCCCCGGCCTTCACGGCGGCCACGGCCGTCGAGATCGCGCCATAGCCGGTGAGAATGACGGCGTGCATGTCCTCGCGGGCGCGCTGCAGCGCCTCGACAACTTCAAGACCCGTACCGTCTTCCAGACGGAGATCGACGACGGCAAACGCAGGCGTCTGCTTCTTCAGCTGCTCCTTCGCCTCGGCGACGGATCCAACAGAGGCAACCGCAAAGCCGCGCTGGCTGAGCGCACGCGCAAGACGCGCCCGGAACGGGGCGTCATCGTCCAGCACCAGAAGCGACTTGTCTTCCAGCGCCGCCACTCTCGGGTCGGACTCGACGGATTCTTCCACCCAGAAAACTCCCGCTGTGGCGTGTGTCGCCGGCACTATAAGGGGTGCGACGAAATAGACCACCCTGCGGATTTGTCTACCCGCCGAGTAGGATTTCCGACTTCTGGGATTTCCCCAGGGTCACGACTTGGCTTTACACGCAAAACTTGCCGAAATCCTACCCCTCACTCCAGCCTTCCGGGGCCTCGACGGCGGAACGGGGCCAGGTGATGCGCACGACGGCCCCTTTGGCCGGCAGCTGGCGGTTGTACGGGGTCACCCGCGCGCCCGTCCGCTCCAGCAGGGTGCAGGCGATGAAGAAGCCGAGGCCCATCCCCCCGCCCCGCTGCTCGATGCGGCGCTCGCTGAAATAGGGCTCGCCCAGCTTGGCCAGCACGGAGGGGGCAAAGCCGGGGCCATCGTCGGTGATGTAGATGCGCACCTCGTCGTTCGACCAGCGGGCGTTCACGTTCACTTCGCGGGCGGCAAAGCTGGCGGCGTTTTCCACGAACGCGCCCAGCGCATGGATGATCTCCGGCTTGCGGATCACATCCGGCGGCTTCTCGCCCGCGCCTGCCCCGCCCAGCGGCGAGGTGGAGCACTGAATGTGGATGCCGGTCGCCTTGTGCGGTTCGGCCACCTCGTCCAGCAGCCCCGGCAAGGTCGCGCGCGCCATCGCCGCGTCGGTCATGTGACGGCGCTGCGAAATCTGTTTGAGGATCGCGCGGCAGCGTTCGGACTGTTCGACGATCAGCTCCACATCCTCGCGCGCGGGATGGCCGGGCTTGATGCTGCGGCCCAGCTCGCGCGCGGCCAGATGGATGGTGGCGAGCGGCGTGCCCAGCTCGTGCGCGGTCGCCGCCGCCAGCGCGCCCAGCGCCGACAGCTGCTGCTCGCGCGCCAGCACGGCCTGCACGGCGTCGAGCGCGGACACCAGATGCGATTCATCGCGCCCCGTCCGCCAGGCCGAAACCGTGAAGAAGACCAGCCCGATCGACACCGCAGCCATCTGGCCCGCGAGATAGATCGGCGGCAGCGCAAGATCCTGCCCCGCCACCCAAGGCAGCCGCATGCCCCACATCCACATGCCCGCGCAGCACAGCAGCGCCAGCACAGCCAGCATGGCCGCATAAGCCGGCAACAATCGCGAGGCGCCGACCGTGACCGGCGCGAGGATCATCAGCAGGAAGGGATTGTGCAGCCCGCCCGTGAGACCGATCAGCACCGCCACCTGCACCGTATCGAATGCCAGCTGGCCTGCCGTTTCCGATGGCGAGGACAGATGCTGGGACGGGAACACCGCCATCAGCGCCACGTTCAGCCAGGCAGACGCGCCCACCGCCGCAAGGCAGGCGGCCAACGGAAGCTCGAACTGCAGGACATAGTTCACGAACAGGACGGCGGCCGTCTGGCCCGCGATCGCCATCCAGCGCAGGCTGACCAGCGTGCGCAGGCGCGTGCGGCCGAAAGCAGCGCCGACGCTGCGCAGCGCCTCGTCGCGTCCCGGCTCCGCCAGCACGGTGGACGGAAGATTGGCGCGCGGTGCGGCCGTCTGCGGCGGCTGGGTCTGTGCGGTTGGTTCGGTCACCGGCACGGCTCACTCAAGTTTGCGCCAAGGATGCACGGCAATTTCAGCGCGCCGCAATTGGCTTTTTGGCTCCAGCATGTGCATATCCGGCAATGCGCATCCTGTCTCGCATTCCTCTTCTCGCCCTGGCGCTGGCCGTCGCAGCCTGCGGAGGGCCATCGCGCGACGACCAGGCGGCCATTGCGGCCTGCAAGAGCAAGTCGTCGCAAGCCGTTGGCGGGCCGTTCCGGCTCACCGCGCACACCGGCGCGCCGATCACGGAAGCCAATTTCAAGGGCCGCAAGGCGCTGGTCTTCTTCGGCTATACCTATTGCCCGGACATCTGCCCCGTCGTGCTGTTCAATCTGGGCAAGGCGCTGGAGAGCGTGCCCGAGGAGAAGCGCCCGGTCACGATCTTCATCTCGGTCGATCCCGCCCGCGACACGCCCGAGACGCTGACGCAGTACATCGCCTCGAACGGCTTTCCGAAGGACATCATCGGCCTCACCGGCACGCTGGATGAACTCAAGGCGGTGAACGCGGCTTTCAAGACGCCGGGCTTCAGCCGCGGCGAGGATTCCGACAGCGCCGGCGGCTATCTCGTCAGCCATGCGTCATGGCTCTATCTGATGAACGAAGACTGGACGATGGATACGTTCTTCTACGATTCCGCATCGCCCGAAGAGATGGCGCGCTGCATCAACCTGCTGTCGTAAGGCGCTGCGCCTTGGGCAGGCGGGCGGCGCCATAGAAGCGCGGCTTGATCGCCGGGAACCACAACAGCTTGCCGACGCCTTCAACGAAACGCCGATAGGTGAAGGCGCGATTGCGCGTCTTGCCGAGATAGCCGCCCGCCGCCAGCGCGCCGAACACCACGGTCTGCGCAAGACCCACCGCCATCCAGAAACCGATGGCGGGATAGTCGCGCTTCCTGCCGGACCATGCCTGCGTCGCCGGCCCCTGCCCGTAGGCGAAGGCGCGCTTCAGCGTGTAGGCCAGCGTCACGCGCGAAGCTTCAGGCGTTTCCCAGACCCATGCGCCGGGCGCCCACGCAAAGCGCGCGCCGTTGGCGTGCATGGCCTGGAACAGCAGATCGTCTTCGCCGCCGATCTCGTTGCGCTCCGGCGAAAAGGGCGCGGCGCCGGGCAGCGCCGCAACACGCAACAGGCTGCAGCCGCAACCGTAGAAGCGGTCGATCACGCCTTCAGCATGACCGGGATCGCGCGCGAAGAAGGCTTCGAAGTAAGCGCGGTGAGCACGCGGCGGCGAGACAAGCCGCGTGCGCACAGGACCGAACACGACGTCGGCCTGCTGCTCATTCTGCACGCGCAGGAGTTCCGCCAGCCATGCCGGCGGCGCGATTTCATCATCGTCGAGGAAGGCGATGAACTTCCCCCGCGCTGCACGCAGCCCGGCATTACGCGCATTCGCAACACCCGCGCGCGGCTCGTGGCAAACGACGATGCGCGGATCGCTGAGCGCGCGCAGGGGCCCGAGCGCCGATCCTTCGGGATCGTTATCGACCAGCACGACTTCAAACGCGGCGGTCCCAGTTTGCGCAAGGGCCGAGCGCGCCGCTTCCACCGCGCATTCAGGCCGGCGAAAAGTCGGGATGACGATTGAAACCACAGGGCCCATGACCCGAAGGCTAGGCCAGGCGGGTTGCAAGGGAGTTTACGGCGAGCGCCGCCCCACGCCTCGCAGAGGGATCAGCCGCGCATTGTCCAGCCCAGCCCAGTCCAGCTCAGCTCAGGCCGAGTCCAGCCCGGCTTACTCGGCGCCGGCCGGACGCACGATCCCCGGCCCGAGATTCTGCGAGACCTGCCGCGCATCGAATGCGTTGGGATCATCGCTCTTGGGCCCGCGCTTCATAACGATCTCGGCAAACGCCTCATAGCTCGTCACCTGCTCATAGGGCGGTTGCGAAGTCCAGAACGGGTCCCAGGAACCGACCCAGCCCCAGCGCGGCGAGAAATACATGTACGAGAACCGCGAGCTGAAGCCGGTGCTGCGCAGGCGGCTGTTCTTGTCGGTATCGCGGTTAACGATGGTGAACGTGTCATAGCCGCTCTGCATCGTCAGCTCGGCGGCGCGGAAGAGCAGATAATTCTCGACCGTGTCGCGCTCGGTCATCGAATTTCCCTTGAAGGAAATCCGGTAGCGGTCGCTCTCGATCTTCTGTTCCGAATAGCCGCGGTCATAACCTGCAGCAGGCTGGTAGGGCGTAGGCCCCGCAGAACAGGCGGCCAGCGCGGTAGCTGCAGCAACCACAGCAACGGCAAGGATTTTTCTGAACATTGGGGCAGCCTCCACAGGGCGCAGTCTCACACATATAGAGATAGGAGGGCAAACCTGAACGGCAAATGACCGGGCCGGCCCGCGAGCAGCGAACCGGCCCGGAAATGCCGTTATATATCAAGTTATCGAGAGCTACGCCGTCGCAAATCCGAACACAGACTTGGTCTCGAGGAATTCGTGGATGCCTTCCACGCCCCACTCGCGGCCATTGCCCGACTGTTTGAAGCCGCCGAACGGCATGCCCTGATCCGAGCCCTGGCCGTTGATGTGGACCATGCCGGTACGCAGTTGGCGCGCGACTTTCTGCGCGTGCTCCTGCTCGCCCTGCACATAGCCCGAGAGGCCATAGACGGTATCATTCGCCATCGCGATGGCGTCGGCTTCGGTGTCGTAAGGCAGGATGCAGAGAACGGGCCCGAAGATTTCCTCGACCGCGATCGTCATGTCATTGCGAACGTCGGCGAACACCGTCGGCTTCACATAGTAGCCGCGATTGAGGCCGTCGGGACGGCCGAGGCCGCCGGTCACAAGCGTTGCGCCTTCGTCGATACCCTTCTTGATGAGGCCCTGGATCTTGTTCCACTGCGCTTCGGAGACGACGGGGCCGATGGCGCCCTTCTCGGCCGTTGCGGGCTCCTGCACTTTCACGGCTTCGGCGGCGGCTTTCGCAATCGCCTTGGCCTCATCGTTCTTGGCGCGCGGCACGAACATGCGCGAGGGCGCGTTGCAGCTCTGGCCCGTATTGGTCATCATCTGCATGACGCCCGACTTCACGGCCTTCGCGAGATCGGCATCGTCGAGCACGATGTTGGCCGACTTGCCGCCCAGTTCCTGCGCAACGCGCTTGACCGTGGGCGCGGCAGCCTGCGCCACCAGCACGCCCGCGCGCGTCGAGCCCGTGAACGACATCATGTCGACATCGGGGTGAGCCGAGAGGGCTGCGCCCACGCCGGGGCCATCGCCGTTGACGAGGTTGAACACGCCCTTCGGCACGCCCGCCTCATGCATGATCTCGGCGAAGACGATCGCGTCGATCGGTGCGATCTCGGAGGGCTTCAGAACCATGGTGCAACCGGCTGCGATGGCGGGCGCGACCTTGCAGGCGATCTGGTTCTGCGGCCAGTTCCACGGCGTGATGAAGCCGCAGACGCCGATGGGCTCCTTGCGGATCAGGTGCTTGCCGCGGCGCTCTTCGAATTCGAATGTGCGGAGATAGCTGGCGGCCTGCATCAGGTGGCCAAGCCCCGAAGGAGCCTGCGCCGCAGCCGACAGCCACATCGGCGCGCCCATCTCCTCGGAGACGGCGGCGGCCATGTCGCCAAGACGCTTCTGGTAAGCGGCGACAATCTTGTCGAGCAGGTCGGCGCGGTATTCTTTCGTGGTTGCGGCAAAGGCCGGGAAAGCGGCCTTGGCGGCGGCGACCGCCTTGTCCACATCGGCCTTCGAGCCGATGGAGATGCGGGCATAGGCCTCTTCCGTGGCCGGGTTCTGGACGTCCAGCGTGCGCGGCGTGACCGGATCGACCCATTCGCCATTGATGTAGAATTTCAGGTAATCGCGCATGATCGTCTCCGTTGAAAATTCCGGGGCAGGTCCGTGGCAGGTCCTGGGGCCATCGCCTTGTGCAGCTTTAGATAGGCCTGTTGCGGACAGGCGTGAACCCCCCTGCCCGGACGGCGCCCGGCAGGTTGAGACGGCGGAAACTGCCTGAAGTCTAGTTGATCGGGTGTTCGACCGCATCGACGCGGTGGAAGGTGATCCGGCCGACCTCGTTCAGCATCGTGTTCTCGTTCACGAAGGACCGGATGGTGGCCGACAGGGGCAGGCCATTCTCGTCGATGGTCAGCAGGCGGAAGCGGTTCTTGTCGACCGGCTCGACGCGGTAACGCCCGGTCTGGGTGACCGGCGGGGTCGGCACGCCCCGGACCTCCATCTTGTTGCGAGTCAGGTAGGACCCGTCCGTGTTGAACACGGCCGTGATCTCGCCCTTCACGTCGCCAGACAGGGTGTCGGCGCGCCACTCGCCGACCAGCGTGCGCGAAAATACGGGGTGTTTGGATTTCCCACCGAAGAACATCGTCCAGTCCCTTCGAATCCCATGCCACCACAGGCGGGGGAATGCGCCAACGGCGAGAGTCAGTTGCCCGGCGCGGGGCAGATATGCGTTTTTCGCCTTACGCGGGTCGAAAGTCGCATGCCAATCTTACCTCGGAGTTGAATATTACGGAATGTCCATGAGGGCTGCGATATGAGTCCGGTGACCGGCGGATGCCAGTGCGGCGCGGTTCGATACGCGATGCGCATCGACAGGGTGGAAAATTCCCATGTCTGTCATTGCCGTATGTGCCAGCGCGCGACAGGCGGGCTGTTCGCGGCGCTGGCCGGTTGCGCCAAGGCGAAACTGGACTGGACGAAGGGCGCGCCCGCCTTCTTCGCGTCCTCGAACCTCGCCAGCCGGGGCTTCTGCCGCAACTGCGGCACGCCGCTGACCTTCACTTACAATGCGCCCGAAGCCCGCATCTACGTCACCATCGGCTCGCTGGACGCCCCGGAACAGGCCGCCATCGAGAGACAGTGCGGCGTCGAGTCGAAGCTCGGCTGGGTGAAGTTCTGCGAAGACGCGCCCGGAGAGAACACGATCAACGACGATGCCGCCCGCGCGTTTTATGCGGGGATGGTGGTCAATCAGGGCGGGTAAGGCGAAACGCC
>CAZGWV010000045.1:5377-9417 GCA_964529555.1 uncultured Rhizobium sp. | reverse complement strand
ACCGGAGCCTTCTGCTTGAGCGGCAAGCGCGTTCTCCTCATCGTCGGCGGCGGCATCGCGGCCTACAAGTCGCTGGAGCTGATCCGGCTGCTTGCCAAGGACGGCATTGGCGCGCGCGTGATCCTGACGAAGGCGGGCGCCGAGTTCGTGACGCCGTTGTCGCTCGGCTCGCTGTCGGGCGACACAGTCTATCAGGACCTGTTCAACCTCACCGACGAAGCGGAGATGGGACATATCGAGCTGTCGCGCTCGGCCGATCTCGTCGTCGTGTCGCCCGCGACAGCTGACCTCATGGCGAAGGCCGCCAACGGTCTTGCCAACGATCTTGCCTCCACCACGCTTCTCGCAACCGACAAGCCCGTGCTGATGGCGCCAGCGATGAACGTCCGCATGTGGGGACACGCGGCGACCAGGCGCAACGTCGCCCAGTTGCGCGCCGATGGCGTCACCGTCATGGAGCCCGATGAAGGCCCGATGGCGTGCGGCGAGTTCGGCCCCGGCCGCCTGCCCGAACCGCAGCGCATCTTCGAGCAGATCAAGGCGATGCTGGAAGGCTCCGCCGGATTCGGCCGTCTGTCCGGCTTCCGCGCTGTCATCACCGCAGGCCCGACGCGCGAGTCGCTCGACCCCGTGCGCTTCCTTTCCAATCACTCGTCCGGCCGCCAAGGCTATGCGATCGCCACAGCGCTCGCCAAGCTCGGCGCCGATGTGCGCCTCGTCACCGGCCCGACTCAGCTGGCGATCCCGCCCGGCATTGCCGTCGTGAAGGTCGAGACCGCGCTCGAGATGCAGAAGGCCGTGCAGGACAATCTGCCTGCCGACATCTTCGTCGGCGTCGCCGCCGTCGCCGACTGGCGCCCCGCCACGCGCGCAGCGGGAAAGATGAAGCTGAAGGGCGGCAAGGAAGACGGCGTTACGCTGCGCCTCGTCGAGAACCCCGACATTCTGAAATCGGTCGCCACCCGCAAGAAGGACCGCCCGCGCCTGGTGGTCGGCTTTGCCGCCGAAACCAGCGACGTGGAGAAGCACGCCAGGGCCAAGCTGACCCGCAAGGGCTGCGACTGGGTGGTCGCCAACGACGTTTCCGGCGACGTCATGGGCGGGGCCGATAACGAGATCCTGCTGGTGTCCAAAGGCAAGGTCGAGCGCTGGCCGCGCATGGGCAAGACGGACGTTGCGCAAAAGCTCGCCGAACGCATCGCCGGCGCATTCTACGACCCCGAAAGCGGCGCGGCGGAATAGCGCGCCCTTTGCTGTGGCGTGCGCGCGCGGCAAAGCCTAGATCAGGCGCATGATCCGGCACATCGTCTTCTTCACGCTGAAGGACCCGCGCGAGGCGCAGGAGATCGTCGTTCATCTGAAGCGGCTGGGCACGATCCCCGGCTCGACGCTGTTCGAGGTGACGCAGAACCGGAAAGCCGACCTGTTCGGCAACGAGATCGACATCGTGGTCTATGCCGAATTCCCCAGCATCGACCACCTGCACGCCTACAAGAAACACCCGACCTATATGGACGTGACCAACACCGTCCGCCCCCGCCGCGAATTGCGCTTTGCAGCGGACGTCGAGGTTTAGGGACTAGCCGCCACGCCCACGGCTTGTCATTCTGGACGCGCGCAGCGCGAGCCGGAACCCAGGGGCCGCAAGCACTGGTGTCCGTGGCTCCTGGTTTCCCGCTCTTCGCTTCGCTACGGCGGGAATGACACTTCAAGCGGCTCACAACAGCTTCGCATCGGGCGCTTTCGCCCGCGATCCTGCTGCTTTAGTCAGGAGCAGAAGGAGCCGCCCATGACCGTCACCATCCGCGTAGCCCCGCTGCCGCATTTCGAGGGGCTGGCCCTGCCCGCGTATGAGACTGCGGATGCAGCCGGCATGGACCTGCGCGCCGCCATTCCCGGCGATCAGGCGATGACGCTCAAGCCCGGCGAGCGCGCGATGGTGCCGACCGGACTCACCATCGCGCTGCCGCCGCGCCACGAGGCGCAGGTGCGCCCGCGCTCGGGGCTCGCCGCCAGGCACGGCGTCACCTGCCTCAACTCGCCGGGCACGATCGATGCGGACTATCGCGGCGAGGTGAAGGTGATCCTGATCAATCACGGCCAGGAGCCCTTCGTCATCAAACGTGGCGAGCGCATCGCACAAATGGTGATCGCGCCTGTGACGCGGGCGGAACTGAGCGTGGTGAGCACGCTGGACGAAACGCAGCGCGGCGCGGGTGGGTTCGGATCAACTGGGCGGTAACGCTGCGATCCCGCACGTTGCATGAGTTGAGGAATTCGTGATGAGGCCGCTGTCGCCCGTACTTGGCGCGCGTGCTGTTTTCCGCCACCCTCCCCGACATGAAACCCGCCGCCGCCCTCCTGCTAGCGCTCGCCATCGGCGGCTCCGCGCTGGCGCAACCTCCGACAGGCAAGCGACCCGCGCCAGTGCTGCCGCCGGCCGAGCCGCTCGTCGTCGGCGCCGTGGTCGACAGCTTCGAGATGGCGCCGGACCGCACGGTGATCTTCGAGCCCACCGAAGACGGGAAGATCAGGATCGTCAGCGCGACCGACAATGACCGCCTCGCGCCCATGCCGCGCAATCCGGGACAGGTCGCCGTGTCGCTGACCGTGGCGCAGGAGATCGGCGCGGTGATGGAATTCAACAGCGGCCTCGACCACGCGATCAGCTATCAAGCCGCAACATCCGCAGACGGCGAGAGGGCACGCATTCCCTCCTGCCCGGTGAAGGGCAATGCCGTGTCATCCGACCAGTGGCCGGAGGGGTATACGTCGATCCATGTGAGCGGCCTGAAGCGCGTTGATAGCGCGGCGTGCTGAACACGGCCTCATCCTGAGCCTGTCGAAGGACGAGGCGTGCCTGCGGTTCGGCGCGA
Organism: uncultured Rhizobium sp.; assembly: GCA_964529555.1. Classification (GTDB taxonomy): domain Bacteria; phylum Pseudomonadota; class Alphaproteobacteria; order Caulobacterales; family Hyphomonadaceae; genus UBA7672. The sequence goes on along the minus strand of CAZGWV010000045.1, from coordinate 6,541 downwards.
TCCGCAGGCCTACCCTTTCAGCTCCAGCTCCGGCTTGGCCATTTCGGCGAGCAGGAAATGTTCGCTGTCGCTGACCGGCTCCAGCTTGCCGAAATCGAAGGCCGAGCGATCGATGATGATGTCGCGCGGGCGCAGGTCGCGCGACAGTTCCAGCCCTTCGAGCGAGCGGCAGCGCGAGAAGGCCACATAGGCCTGGCCGTGCGCGAACATGCCCCGGTCGAAATCGATATAGACCTTGTCGAGCGTCATGCCCTGCGATTTGTGGATCGTGGTGGCGTAGGCAAGGCGCAGCGGCAGCTGCTTGAACGAGCCGACGACGGAGCGCGACACGGACTTCGATCCGGCATCGAACTCGTAGCGGAATTTTTCCCACGCCTGCTGGCTCACGCGATGCGTCTCGTTGCCGATCTTCACATAGGCGTCGCTCTCGCCCAGCCCCTGCACCACCCCCAGCGATCCGTTGACCCATCGCCCGGAAGGATCGTTGCGGATCATCATCACGCGCGCACCCTGCTTCAGTTCGAGCACTTCCTCGGTCGGGAACGCCTTGGGCTCGAAATTGCCTTCGAGCGAAGCCGTGTAGTTGCGCGGCTCACCCGGCAGTTCGGCGAGGCGCATCTGGTTGATGCGCCAGGCGGCGGCGTTGTTGGGGGTGAGCACCACATGCGTCTGGCTTGCCTCCGCCGGCGAGCGCGGCGAGACGCGCGTGCGCAGCAATTCCTGATCGGCCTCCAAGAGCCGCGCATTGCGCAGGCCGTTGAGGATGCGGATGAAGGCCTCATCCTCCTGACGGAAAATGCGCTTCAGCGCCGCGAGCCGGAACTGCGCCGCCTGGAAGCCCGGCGCCTTGAAGAACCATGCGCCGCCATAGCTCTCCTCCAGAATGTGTTCGACATCGCTGCCCACCACCGGCGGCAACTGATGCAGGTCGCCCGACAGGATCATGCGCACGCCGCCGAAGGGCTGGCGGTTTCCCCTGTTCAGACGAAGGGAATTGTCGATCGCCTGCATCATGTCGGCGCGCACCATGGAGACCTCGTCGATCACCATCGTCTCAATGGCTTTCACCACGCGCTGGTTGCGGATCTTGCGGGCGTCGCCGGCATCGAGCAGGCGCGGCGGAAAATTGAAGAAGGAATGGATCGTCTGCCCGCCGACATTCAC
>CAZGWV010000045.1:0-5277 GCA_964529555.1 uncultured Rhizobium sp. | reverse complement strand
GCAGGCGCGGCGGAAAATTGAAGAAGGAATGGATCGTCTGCCCGCCGACATTCACCGCCGCGAGCCCCGTGGGCGCCAGTACGATGGCCTTGTCGAGCGAGTTGAAGATGAGCTGGCGCAACAGCGTGGTCTTGCCCGTGCCGGCGCGGCCCGTGAGGAAAATGTTCCGGCGCCCGCCGACAATCTCGTCGACGAGGGGCTGGTAGACATTGGATGAAGGCTCTGCGCCTACCATTGAACTCGGCATTGAACTGGGGAGCCCGCCATGATTTGTGCTCCCGTGAGGATGACGCACCGATGAGTCTACCCCCCCACCAGCTGGAACGCTACGCCCGGCACATCATGCTGCGCGAGATCGGCGGGCCGGGGCAGCAGCGCCTGTTGAATGCGCATGTGGCGCTGGTGGGGCTGGGCGCGCTGGGCGGGCCTGCGGCGCTCTATCTGGCGGCGGCGGGCGTTGGGACGCTGCGGCTGATCGATGATGATTCGGTGTCGCTCTCGAACCTGCAGCGGCAGGTGCTGTTCGCAAGCGGAGACGTCGGCCAGCCCAAGACCGAGACGGGCGGGCGCCGGCTCGCCGCGATCAATCCTGACCTGAAGATCGAGACACGCGCGACGCGCCTCTCGCCCGAGAATGCCGAAGCGCTTCTCTCAGGCGCCGGCATCGTCATCGACGGCTCGGACAGTTTCGCAACGCGCTTTGCCGTGAACGCCGCATGCCATGCGCTCGGCCTGCCGCTGGTATCGGGCGCGGTGGGGCGGTGGAGCGCGCAGGTGTCGTGCTTCAAGTCGGGCCTCACCAGAGGCCATCCGCTTGAGACACGCTTGCCCTGCTATCGCTGCCTCGTCTCCGAGATGCCCGAGAGCGAGGAAACGTGCGCCATGGTCGGCGTCGTCGGCCCTCTCACCGGCATCGTCGGCGCGCGTCTCGCGCTGGAAGCCGTGAAGGAGATCACCGGCGCGGGCCAGAGCATGGCCGGACGCCTCTGGCTGTTCGATGGGCTGAGCGGCGATTCGCGCACCGTTGCGCTGAAGGCCGATCCGAAATGTGCGGTGTGCGGCTAGCGCGGGATCGCTTTCGCCGGAATGCTCTTCCCCCGTTATTGTTGCTGAAGGGAAAGAGAGGCGCATTGGCTTCCGATCCCAAGAGCGCCGCAAGGTCGGGGCGCTACTTCAGTTCTTCGGCGACACAGCCCTCGCCGTCGAACGCCACGTCGTGAACACGGCCCGCCGCCATGACGAATCGCGTGGCGCAAGTGGAGCGGAAGACCTGCGGTGGCTGCCATACGGGATAGGTTTCCGTGATGATCTCGGTCTTCTCGTTGCCGTCCTTGTCGCGGAAGGTGCGCTTCACTTCGCGGACCTCGTCGCGCCAGTAGCCCGCGCGCTCATCCACCGTGGTCCTGGTGTAGCTCCACAGTTCGCGGCCATTCGACATCGGCGCGGTGGCGTGCGGCGGCCCCCAGTCGAGAAGGATCGTGTCCGCGCTTGCGCCAACCAGCAGGTCCATATGCTGGCGATAGCCTTCAGCGGAGACGCAGGCGGCCAGCGCGAGCGTGGCGGCGGCGAGCATGGGCAGGCGGCGGATCATGGTCGTCCCCTAAAGGCAGCTCAGCCGCATCGGACCACAACGCGGCTGAACCCATCTTGAATGAGACGATGCGCTTGCGCCAGCCCGCTTCGGCCAGCCTTGGCGCTTAGCGCGCCCGGAACTCGAGGCGCACGTCCGAGCGGGAGGCGTATTCGGACGGGATGTCGAAGCCGAGCGCGTTGCAGGTGCGCAGGGCGGCGCGGGCCTTGGCGATGAACACGGTCATTGCCGGGTCGTCGGTCGGCGCGATGGCCGGCTGGATCAGCACGGGCTCGGCGGAGAGCTTGTCGTCCGCGCCGAAGGCCAGCGAGAACGTCGCCTTGAGGCGGTGCGCGTCCATCATCGAACTTGAGTCGGTCCAGCAGCGCTTGTCGACCAGTTGCGCCATGACGTGGTCGCCGAGCGAACCCGTGGGCGCAAGGCGCGGCGGAGGGGCGACCGGCGCGACGGAGATGAGGCCGCTGTCAACCGGCGCAGGCGTCGCCTGCACGGGCGGCGCCGCAGGCGGGGTCGGGCGCGGCAGATCGATGATGGGCGACGGCGCCGTGGATGGCGGCGCGATCGCAGCCGGGTTGGGTTGCGGCGTCATCGTGATCGCGCCGGCTTGCGGCGTCGTGTACGGGCGCGGCTGCGGCGCGGGATTGGCGGCCGGCGCAGGCGTCGCGATGCGCGCGCCGCCGGCCTGCGGCGCGGATGTGAGATCGGAGCGGATGAAAGCCTTCTGCCCGTTCTTGAGCACGACCTGATACCAGACCCAGTCCGGCAGGCGCGCGAGGCCAACGACAGTCAGCTGCAGGCCCGTGCTGCCCGTCGAGAGAACGGGCGTGTCATTGCCGGTGAACGGCTCGGCGCGCAGGCGCACGCCCGTGCCCTGGATGGTGACCGGCGCGACCGGCGTGAACGGCTCGACCGTGTAGGCCGCGCGCGCAGGCTGCACGCTGACCGGCGCGCCGCTGACCTGCGCGGAAGCAGTCCCGCCTGCCGCCATCAGGCCGGCCATCACGGAAACCATTACGGTATTGAGCGCAACGCGCATCGAGAGGCCCATCCGTTCCATAACCGTATCGAAGGATACGGCATCCGATCCGAAGCCATTTTCTCCAAGGAGAACGGCCAAACGATGGCGAGCTTACAGCATTGCTGGGATGACGCGATCCGGCGGGCGGTGGCCGTCGGCGAAGGTCTTGATGTTGATGATGACCTTCTCGCCCATGTCGATCCGACCTTCGAGGGTGGCGGACGACATATGTGGCAGGACCACGACATTACGCAGCGCCTTGAGGCGCGGATTGAGGTTGGGCTCGTTCTCGAACACGTCGAGACCGGCGCCTGCGATCTCGCCCGTTTCGAGCGCGCGGATGAGCGCCGCCTCGTCGATCACCTCGCCGCGCGCAGTGTTCACCAGATAGGCTTCCGGCTTCATCAGCTTGATGCGGCGGGCCGATAGCAGGTGATAGGTCGCCGGCGTGTGCGGGCAGTTGATGGAGACGATGTCCATCCGCGCCAGCATCTGGTCGAGGCTGTCCCAGTAGGTCGCCTCAAGCTCGTTGGCGATCTGCTCGCGAACCGGCTTGCGGTTGTGATAGTGGATCTGCAGGCCGAACGCCTTCGCGCGGCGCGCGACAGCCGTGCCGATGCGGCCCATGCCGACAATGCCGAGGCGCTTGCCGAAGATGCGGCGGCCCAGCATCCAGGTGGGCGACCAGCCGGTGAACTGACCAGACTGAACAGCCGTGACGCCATCGACGATGCGGCGCGGCACGGCCAGCATCAGCGCCATCGTCATGTCGGCAGTGTCTTCGGTCAGCACGCCCGGCGTGTTGGTGACGGTGATGCCGCGCGAGACGCAGGCCTGCACATCGATATTGTCCACCCCGGCGCCGAAATGGGCGATCAGGCGCAGACGATCCCCTGCCCGCGCCAGCATGCGGCCGTCGATACGGTCGGTGACGGTGGGCACCAGCACGTCGCAGCGCGAGGCCGCCTCGCCCAGCTGTTCGATCGTCATCGGCGTGTCGGTGGTGTTGAGTTCGACGTCGAACAATTCGCTCATCCGCGTCTCGACCGGCTCGGGCAGCCGGCGGGTTACGATGACCTTCACCTTGGGGCGAGACGTGGGCATTGCTGCGGGCCGCTTCCTCTGTCTTGTCGGGGTGGAGTCCGGCGCGCCGGCAGCCCCCTTGTTCGGGCGGTGTATCAAAGCGCCGCCCAAGGGCCAACCGGCACGCCGTGGTTAAGCCGACTTTCACCCCATCATGCTTGTGTCTGCCTCTCCAGCCAGCACGTCGCCGGGCGCTATCGTGAAGGATCGTCATTCCATGAGCGAAATTCGCACCTGCGGCATGATTTTCAGCGCCCTCGCTGGCCTGGCGTTCGTAGCGCCGCCGCTTGCCCACGCGCAGGAAACGCTGACGCCGGGCAGCTTCCGCGCCTATGCGGCGGACGGCGTCGAGCCCCGCCTGAGCGACTTTTCGGGCCTTCCCGTGCCGCGCTATGCGAGCCTGCGGTTCGACACGGTTAACGGCCGCTCGGGCCCGAGCCACGATTATCCCGTGAAGTGGACGTTCGAGCGCGTCGGCCTGCCGGTCGTGGTCGTTCGCGAAAGCAATGAGTGGCGCAAGATCCGCGATCCGATGGGCGACGAGGTCTGGGTGAACAAGTCCCAGCTCGCCGAACAGCGCACCGCGATCACCACGCACGCCGGCACGATGCACCAGAAACCGGCGGGGGATGCGCGCGCGGCCGCGCGATTCAACCCCGGCACGGTCGTCTCGCTGGGCGATTGCGGTACGGTCTGGTGCCCCGTGAATGTGCAGGGCCAGACCGGGTGGATCCTGCGCGATCAATTGTGGGGCGCCGATCCGCTTCCGCCCGCGCCCGGAAATCGCTAGGGATTTTTTGCGCTCCTTCCGCCCCTGCGGCTTCGCTTGAGCCCCTGAGTCCAGCGTGTTAACCGGCCTTTCCTGTCGGCCCCCCGGCCGGCCAGCGGAGCGGCCCATGACTGCAGTCCCCCTCGATCCTCATTCGCCTCATGCGTTTCACAAACCGCAGAGCGCCTACAGCTATGAGGACCTGCTGAAGAGCGGTCATGGCCAGTTGTTCGGGCCGGGAAACGCGCAGCTGCCGATCCCGCCCATGCTGATGCTGGACCGGATCACCGAGATCTCGCTCGATGGCGGCGCCCACAAGCGCGGCCACCTGGTTGCGGAACTCGATATCCATCCCGATCTCTGGTTCTTCAAATGCCACTTTCCGGGCGACCCGGTCATGCCGGGCTGCCTCGGTCTCGATGCGATGTGGCAGCTGGTGGGTTTCTGGCTCGGCTGGTCGGGCTCGCCGGGCAAGGGCCGCGCGCTGGGCGTTGGCGAGGTGAAGTTCGCGGGCGAGGTGACGCCGGAGAAGAAGCTGGTGCGCTACGAGATCGAAATCCGCCGCGCCATCCGCTCGCGCCTCGTGATGGGGATCGCTGACGGAAGCGTGTTCCTGGATGGCGAAAAGATTTATACCGCCAAGGACATGAAGGTTGGCTTGAAGAATTTGGGCGCGTAGAGATTGCACGTTTGGGTTGTGACGCCCCGGCGTCGCCAGGCGCCCGGCTGAACGTGGTTGGGCTAGCAACGAACTAGGCTAGCAACGAGTTGGGCTAACAACGAGTTGGGCTAACAGGGAGAGATTACGCGATGGCG
>CAZGWV010000044.1:24749-28143 GCA_964529555.1 uncultured Rhizobium sp. | reverse complement strand
CGCGAGGGCGAGATCGCCATCGCCAAGCGCATCGAGGCCGGCCGCGACGCGATGATCCGCGGACTGTGCGAAAGCCCGCTGACGTTCGAGGCCATCATGGTGTGGCGCCAGGAACTGAGCGAAGAGCGCGTGCTGCTGCGCGACATCATCGATCTCGAAGCGACCTATGCGGCGGCTCATGGCGGCATCGTCGATAATTCGCAGATCGTTCTGCAGGGCGGGGCCCCGCCGCCGTCCACCGCGCCGATCACCGCCAAGAAGCTCGCCGAGGCCGAACGCGCCAAGGAGAAGGAAAAGGCCAAGCCCGTCCGTCGCGTGCGCGACGAGGACGTGGATGAAGTCGAACTCGAACGCCAGAAACAGGCCGAAGCCGAAGCCGCCGAAGCCGAGGACGATTTCGACGATGGCGGCGCCATGTCGATGTCGGCGATGGAAGCGGAGCTGCGCGAAGGCGTCACCAAGACGCTCGACGCCGTCGGCGAGAACTTCCAGCGCTATCGCAAGCTTCAGGAACGCCTGATCGCGCGCAAGCTCGAAGGCAAGGCGCTGACGCCGAAGGACTTCAAGGAATACGATGAGATCGTCTCGGACATCATCGAGAACCTGAAGACGCTGCACCTCAACAATGCGCGTATCGAAACGCTCGTCGAGCAGCTGTACGAGATCAACAAGAAGCTCATCCAGCTCGAAGGCAAGCTGATGCGCCTCGCGGACCTGCACGGCGTCGGCCGTCAGGACTTCCTCGACAACTATTTCGGCAACGAGCTGAAGCCCGACTGGCTCGACAAGGTCGGCGCGCTCTCGAAGCAGTGGAAGAAGTTCGTCACCACGGAAGTGCGCAAGATCGATGCGCTGCGCAACGACATCTCCCAGCTCGCGCAGGAGATGGGCGTTCCGATCGACGATTTCCGGCGTATTGTTCAGACCGTTCAAAAGGGTGAACGGGAGGCGCGGCAAGCGAAGAAGGAGATGGTGGAAGCCAATCTCCGTCTCGTGATCTCGATCGCCAAGAAATACACGAACCGCGGCCTGCAATTCCTGGATCTCATCCAGGAAGGAAACATCGGCCTGATGAAAGCGGTCGACAAATTCGAATACCGCCGCGGCTACAAGTTCTCGACCTATGCGACGTGGTGGATCCGTCAGGCCATCACGCGCTCGATCGCGGACCAGGCGCGCACGATCCGCATCCCGGTGCACATGATCGAGACGATCAACAAGATCGTCCGCACGCAGCGCCAGATGCTCCATGAGATCGGCCGCGAGCCGACGCCGGAAGAGCTGGCTGAAAAGCTTGGCCTGCCGCTGGAGAAAATTCGCAAGGTCCTCAAGATCGCGAAAGAGCCGATCTCGCTCGAAACGCCGATCGGCGACGACGAGGATTCGAACCTCGGCGACTTCATCGAGGACAAGTCGGCGCTTCTGCCGGTGGACGCCGCGATCCAGTCGAACCTGCGCGAGACGACGACGCGCGTGCTGGCCTCGCTCACGCCGCGCGAGGAGCGCGTGCTGCGCATGCGCTTCGGCATCGGCATGAATACCGACCACACGCTCGAAGAAGTCGGCCAGCAATTCTCGGTCACCCGCGAACGCATCCGCCAGATCGAGGCGAAGGCGCTGCGCAAGCTGAAGCATCCGAGCCGGTCGCGGAAGCTGCGCTCGTTCCTCGACACCTGATCTACCGCCAGCTTATCGAGCGGGACGAGGGAGGCGGCAGCCTCCCTCTTTTCGTTTGGGGGTATGCCGTCCTGCGCGCCGCTCCTTCGGGGTTTTCAGGGCGGCGGAAGTCTGCCCTTGTTCTCCTGTAAACAGTTCCCAGCTCAGGATGATGGTATGATCAGGCTGAAGGCGTTGGTGATGGCGAGCACGATATTGATGGCGGGATGCGCCGCGGGGCCGATGTTGGCGCCGCCTGAAGGCTCCTCCGGTCTGGCGGCAGGCGCCGAAACTGTTCGCTATCAGTGGGATCTCACCGATCTTTATCCGAATGACGCCGCCTGGGAGGCGGCATTTGCGGCCGCACAGAAGCGCATCGAGGGGTTGCCGCGTCACAAGGGGACGCTTGGCCGGGATGCCGCGACGATGCTCGCCGTCTATCGCGATGTCTCGGAGACGATGAAGGACGGATATCGCGTCTATATGTATGCGAGCCTGAAGCGCGACGAGGACCAGCGCGTGCCGGAGGCGCAGGCGAAGCATGGCCGCGTGCAGGCCCTGCTGGCGGCGATGGGCGAGGCCACGTCGTGGATGAACCCCGAGCTGCTGGCGATTGGCGCGGCGAGGATCGAGAGATTCCTGCAGGAGGAGAAGGGCCTCGCGCCGTACAGCTTCATGCTGCGCGACGCCGTGCGGATGGCGCCGCATACGCTGGATGCCGATGGTGAAGCGTTGCTGGCCGGGGCGAGCCTCGCGCTGAGCCAGCCACAGCAGATCTACGCGCTCTATGCCAATGCCAGTATTCCGTGGCCGACGATCAAGCTGTCGGATGGAAGCGAACTGAAAGTCGATCAGGCGGGCTATTCGCGCGGGCGGCAGCTGGTCAATCGCGGCGACCGCAAGCTGGTCTTCGATGCGTTCTGGGGCGCGTGGAAGCAGTATGAGAACGGCATGGGCGCGACGCTGAACGCGCAGGTGCAGGGCGCGGTGTTCAACGCGCGGGCGCGCAAGTTCGATGGCGTGCTCGAAGCGTCGATGTTCGGCAGCGGCCTGCCGCCGGAAATCTATACGCAGCTGGTGGATCAGGTGAACGCCGGGCTGCCGACCTTCCATCGCTATCTGAAGCTGCGCGGTCAGATGCTGGGCATCGGCGAGCTGCGCTATTACGACATTTATCCGCCGATCATCGAAGCCAACACAGGCGTGTTCGATCTGAAGCGTTCCGAGGACATCACATTCGAGGCGCTGAAGCCGTTCGGCCAGGAATATCTCGGCATGCTGCGCACGGGGCTGGATGGCGACTGGATGCATTCGCATCCGCAGGAGGGCAAGCAGTCAGGCGCCTACATGGCGGGTTCGGCTTACGACGTGCATCCGTATGTGCTGCTGAACCACAATGACGACTATGAATCCATGTCCACCTTCGCGCACGAGTGGGGGCATGCGGTGCATACGCTGCTGGCCAACAAGGCGCAGCCTTTCGAGAAGGCGAGCTATTCGACGTTCACGGCCGAGATGGCCTCGATCATCAGCGAGATCCTGCTTCAGGAATACATGATCGCGAACGCCAAGACGAAGGAAGAAAAGCTCTTCTATCTCGGATCGGCGCTGGAATTGGCGCGTGGATCGTTCTTCCGCCAGACAATGTTCGGCGAGTTCGAACTGGCGATCCACCGCGCCGCCGAGAAAGGCGAGCCGCTGACCGGGCCGGTGCTGACGCAGATCTATGGCGACCTGC
>CAZGWV010000044.1:0-24649 GCA_964529555.1 uncultured Rhizobium sp. | reverse complement strand
GAGAAAGGCGAGCCGCTGACCGGGCCGGTGCTGACGCAGATCTATGGCGACCTGCTGCGCCGTTATCACGGCGAGGCGGAAGGCGTCATGGCGATCGATGATGTCTACGCGCAGGAGTGGGCGTTCATTCCGCACTTCTACATGGGGTTCTACGTATACCAGTACGCGACCTCGATCTCGGGCGCGACGTGGTTTGCCGAGCAGTTCCTCGCGGGCGACGACAAGGTGCGCGACAACTTCCTCAACGTGCTGAAGGCCGGCGGGTCGGACCATCCGCACCAGATCCTGCTGACGCAGGCCGGGCTCGATATGACGAAGCCGGATGCCTATCAGGCCGTGGTGCGGCGCATGAACTCGATCATGGACCGGATGGAAACGCTGCTGGCCGAGTGACCGGCGGTGCCCGCCAAGAGCCTCAGGCCGTTTCCCTACAGCCCCGCGAACGTCCCGTCGCACACGGCGGGGTCGCCGGTCTGGAATCCTCGCTTCAGCCATTCCATGCGCTGCGCCGAGGAGCCGTGTGTGAAGGCTTCCGGCACGACGCGCCCGCTGGAGCGCTTCTGCAGCGTGTCGTCGCCGATGGCGTTGGCGGCGCGCAGGCCCGCTTCGAGGTCGCCCGATTCGAACGCCACCTCGTTGTTGGAGACTTTCGGCGCGTTGGCGGCCCAGACGCCGGCGAAGCAATCGGCCTGCAATTCGAGCGCAACGGAGTAGCGGTTGCCTTCCGCCTGTCCGAGCGAGCGTTGCGCCTTCTGGACCTGTTGCGACCGGCCGTTGAGCACCTGCATGTGGTGGCCGAACTCATGCGCCAGAACGTAGGCGCGTGCGGCTTCGGTGTTGCCGGCGCCGAGATTGTCCAGTTCGCGCCAGAAGGAGAGGTCGAGATAGACCTTGCGGTCGCCGGGGCAGTAGAACGGACCCATCGCCGCCTGGCCCTGTCCGCATGCCGTGCCTGTGCCGCCTTCGTAGATGACGACGCTGGCGGGCGGGGAATAGCTGTCGCCGTAAACGGCGGTCCACACATCGTTGATGTTGGCGCCGACCTTGTCGACGAACAGGCCTTCCTCGTCGCCGGGCGTGCCGAATGTTCCCTCGCGCTGTTGCGACCCGCCGCCAGCGATCTGGTTGGCGATGCCGCTGGCGACATTGGGATCGATGCCGAGGAAATAGGCCGCGATGGCGACGATGATCGCGATGCCGCCGCCGCCGGCCGCGACCGCGCCGCCTGACATGCCGCGTCTGTCCTCGACTCCACCGCCCGAGCGTCCGCCTTTCCAGCGCATGCCGTACCTCCTGATTGAACGTGCATTAGGCCAGATCGCCGCGCCGATGGGAAGCGGTATGGCTGGGCGGCCTGCAAGGCTGTCGTGGGGGCTGTGCTGTGCTAGTCACAGGGTAATCGGGAGGCAGGACCATGAAGCACGACGTGCGCGTTGGGGTGGGCGGCTGGAGCTTCGATGCCTGGAACGAGACGTTCTACCCGCCGGGCCTCTCCAAGGCGAAGCAGCTGCAGTACATGAGCCGCAGGATGACCGCGATCGAGGTCAACGCCACCTACTACTCATCTTTCAAACCTGACACGTTTGCAAAGTGGCGCGAGGAAACGCCCGGCGGTTTCGTGTTCAGCCTGAAGGCGCATCGCTTCTCGACCGTGCGCAAGACGCGCGAGGACATGCAGAAATCGACCGGCATGTTCCTCGATCAGGGCATCACGCAGCTGAAGCAGAAGCTGGGGCCCATCAACTGGCAGTTTCCCGAGACGCGCAAGTTCGATGCGGATTATTTCGACACTTTCCTTTCGGTCCTGCCGAAGGAGAAGGACGGGCTGAAGCTGCGTCATGCGCTGGAGGTTCGGGGGCAGGGCTTCGATACGCCCGCCTTCCATGACCTGCTCGACAGGCATGGCGCTACGGTCGTCTATGCCGAGGACGACGACTTTCCGAAGCTGCGCCACGACGGTGGAAACTTTGCCGTCGCGCGGCTGATGCAGTCGCAGCCCGACGAAGCGTCGGGGTATTCCGGGAAGAACATCGATCGTTTTGCGAAGCTGGCGCGGGACTGGGCCGGGAAGCAGGACGTCTTCATGTTCTTCATTTCGGGCGCGAAGGAGCGCAATCCTGCTGCGGCTATTGCCTTGCAGGATGCGCTTGGCATCGCGCCAAAGTTCGAGATGCCGCAGGCTGCGCCTGCGAAGAAAGCGCCGGCGAAGAAGAAGTGAAACGCGATGAGGCTGAATCAGGTCACCGTCCCGCTTGTCGACTATGAGCAGAGCAGGGCTTTTTATCTCAAGCTGGGCCTCAAGCTGATTGTCGATACGCCGCCGCGCTATGCGCGCTTCGAGATGCCGGAGGGCGGGGCGACATTCTCGATCGAGAAGGTTGACGGCGTATCAGGCGGCGACTGGCCGCTGATCTGGTTCGAGTCGGATCGGCTGGATGCGCTTGCGATTGAGCTGAAAGCAAAGGGCGTCGCGTTCGAAAGCGAGCCTGCGGACATGAGCTATCTCTGGCGTGTCGCTACGCTGCGCGACCCGGCTGGCAATCTCATCGCGCTTTATCATGCCGGCGAAAACCGGCTGAATCCGCCCTGGCGTGTGAAGGGCTAGGCCAGCTTTTCCGTCAGCCATTGCGTGGCTATTGCGCGCCTCTGCGGCGTCATTTTTCTTGCAACGTCCTTCGCCATCGCACCAAGGCTGGTCGCTTTCAGCTCCGCGCGCCATACGGTTTCGGCTCTGCTGAAGGCCGCGTGGATTTCGCAGGGTTTGCGGAAGTCGCCTCGTGGCGCGACGCATGGACCCTGCTGGCGAATCTCCGAACAGCGGAACGCAGGCTCGGCGCCTTCGATGGCCTCTACAACATCCCATAGCGAGATCTCGACCGCAGGACGGGCGAGGCGATAGCCGCCGCGCGGCCCGCGGACGGACTCGACAACGCCAGCGCGCGCAAGCGCCTGCATGTGCTTGGCCATGTAGGCTGGCGCGAGGTCGTGAAACTCCGCCAGCGCGTTTGCGGGAAGGCCGACGCCGGGCGGCAGCGCCGCCAGCAGCACCAGGGCATGGGCGGTCCATTCGACGCCCTCGCTCATCTTCATCGAACGGCTCCGCAGGTTTTTATTGCGGACATATAGCATCCGAGTTATATCGGATACAACTTGTCCGAATAAATGAGGCGCAGCATGCCGGGTTTGGTGGGGTCTTCGGTCAATATCGTCGGCGGCGGGATCGCTGGATTGATTGCCGCGACGCATCTGGCGCGGGCCGGAGCGCTGGTATCGTTGTTCGAATCAGCCGGAGCCGTGGGCGGGCGGGCGCGCACGCGGGAGACGGGCGGCTTCTTCCTCAATCAGGGGCCGCACGCGGTCTATCTCGCGGGCGCGTTTCATCGCGAGCTGACACGGCTGGGAGTTCCGGTGTCCGGCAAGCGCTCGCAGGCGGCGCATCCGCAGGGGCTCTGGGACGGGCGGCTGCATTCGCTTCCGCAAGGCGCGGCTTCGCTGCTGACGACGAGCCTTTTCAGTGCGGGCGAGAAGCTGACCTATATGCGCGTGATCAAGGCGATTGCAGATGGCGCAACGGGAGCGGGGACGTTCGATCGGTGGCTGGACGCGCAGCGGCTGACGCCGCGTCTGCGGGCGTCTGTTGAAGCGCTGGCGCGGGTGACCAGCTATACGAATGCGCCGGGCATGGTGTCGGCGGCGGCGATGCTCGATCAGATCAGGCTTGGGCTGAAAGGCGTGATGTATGCCGACTGCGGCTGGGCATCGCTGGTGAACGGGCTGGCGGATGCGGCACGCGCGAGCGGCGCGCGCATCTACTCCGGCGCACGTGTGGAGCGGGTTCTGGCCGAGGGCCGCAGGTCGCGTGTCGTTCTGGCGGATGGGACGGAGCATATGGCGGACGCGACGATCCTGGCAGTTGGCCCGAACGAGGCGGCGGCGATGGCGCCGGCAATTGCTTCGTTGAAGGCGGAAGCTGCGGAGGCGACGGCCATTCGGGCGAACTGTCTTGATCTGGCGCTGTCGCATTGGCCGAAGGAAGGGCGGCAGTTTGTGCTGGGTATCGACCAGCCTTTCTATCTCTCCCTGCACTCCGAGGCTGCGAAGCTGGCGCCGAAGAGCGGGGCAGTGGTTCACATTGCGCGCTATATGGCGCCGGGCGAGGCGCCGGGGCCGGAGTCGATCCGCGAGCTGGAAGCACTGGCCGATCTTGCCATTCCGGGTTGGCGCGACCTTGAAGTGAAGCGGCAGGAGTTGCGCGGGATGGCGGTGTCGCATGCTGTCGTGCGCGCGGATCGGGCGCGGCCGGGTGTTGCTCTGGCGGATGCGCCGGGGGTGTTCATCGCGGGCGACTGGGTTGGCGATGAGGGGATGATTTCGGATGCCGCAGCCTCCAGCGCTGTGAAAGCGGCGGGGGCGGCGCAGCAATGGCTGGCCAAATGTCCAGCGCAGGCGGCGGCGTAGCTATTTCACGAGCTTGCCGTTGATGACGTTGCGTGGCTCCTCGAAGCAGCGGGCGCGCATGAGGACGAAGTCGGCGGGGAACCAGTCGTCGGTGAAGGCGACTATGAGGCGGCCCCAGTTGCGCGTGGTGCGCCCGTGATCGTCGATGATGGCGAAGGGGCAGATCAGCGTGTCGCCCGTGTCGTCGTCATGGCTGACATCCGGTTCGGACCAGTAGCCGGTCAGCGGGCCGGGGCCGCCGAACTCGCCAGCCAGGCCGTTGATGTAGAGATAGCCAAGATTGTCGCCGAACGGCACGGGATATTCGAGCACGCCATTGGGGCCGCTCTCTTCGGCATAGGTGACTTTGCCCCACGCCGTTTCCCAGGCGACGGGCGATGGCTCCTGCGCTGTGGCGTTGGCCGCGCAGCCGCCGAGCATGGCGAGGGCGGCCAGGGCTGGCGCGAGCTTCATGCGATCAGCCCGAGCGAGAGGTTGCTGACGGGACGGAGGCGACCGGTGCGTCGAAATTCCTGGGCAGCAGAGTCCACCATTGCGGGCTGGCGGCGTTCATGCGCTCGGCGTAGGCGCCGGCTTCTGCGCCCGTGCCGACGAAGACGTCGCCGCGATTGGGGCCGCGTCGGATGGCGCCGCCGGTGTCCTGCGCCACGAAGAGATGCTGGAAGGCTGCGCCCTGATAGCTGGCCGAGACGAACACGACTGCGCCGTAGGGATGGAAGGCCGGATCAACGGCGATGGAGCCCATCGGCGTGAGCGGCACGTTGGCCGCGCCCTTCGGCCCGGCGGCATAGTCCGTGATCGTTTCTTCCTGGAAAAAGACGTAGGATGGATCGGCGTTGAGCGCTGTCTTCTGATCGGCCGGGTTCTGGTCGAGCCAGGAGCGGAAGCTGGACCAGGAGGGATTCGAAAGCCGGCCCGATGTGCGCAGGGCGCCGAGGGCGGAGTTCCACTTGTAGCCGTTCTGCGCCGAGAACTGCGCGCGGGCTTCGGTGCCGTCGGTGAAGCGCAGGCGGCCGGAGCCCTGGATCTGCAGGTTGTAGACATCGGCGGGGTGGGCGTAGCCGATGATCTGGCCGAGGAAGGGCGTGATCGCCTCGCGCTTGGGATAGGGCACGATGCGGTCGCCGTTCATCTTGCCGTTGAGTGTGCGCGGCGCGCCGCGCAGGGTCTCGCTGTCATAGGCTTCGGCGAAGGCGTTGAGATCGACGGTGATCATGTCGGGCGGGCGCTTGAGCAGCGGCTCGGTGTAGCTGGGCGACCACTCGCGGCTCGCGGTGATGACCGGCTCGAAATAGGCGGTGAGCTTCGCTTCGCCGGGGCCGGCGACGAGTTGCGGCTCGAAATAGTTTTCGAAGAACCAGCGTTCCTGTCCGGGCTGGATCACGCTGGCGGCGTCGCAGGCATTTTTCCAGTCGCCGACCTTGCCGCCATAGCGCCCGCCCGAGAGGGCGGCGTCCGATCCGCGTGCGCGCCATGAGATGCACTGGCGTTGGAGCGCGGTGAGCGCCGGCGCCATGTCGGCGGAGGCCCAGCCGGGGATCTGGTCGAAGCCGACGGGCATCAGCGCGAAATCGCTGGGCGGCGTGACGGGTATGGCCGGCGTGGTCGGTCCAGGGCCGGGC
Organism: uncultured Rhizobium sp.; assembly: GCA_964529555.1. GTDB lineage: Bacteria > Pseudomonadota > Alphaproteobacteria > Caulobacterales > Hyphomonadaceae > UBA7672. Next base: position 18,569 of record CAZGWV010000044.1, on the reverse strand, counting down.
ACGGGCGGGCGCGGCTTTGGCGTTGTTCCCGCGATGGTGACAGGCGCGGGGCGCGAGGATGCGCAGGCGGCAAGCGTGAGAGCGGCGGATATGCCGAGAATGGCGCGGGGGATGGCGCGGGCGATCATTCGCGTCTCCGAAACGAATCCTGTCGGGGCGGGCCTGTGTCGATCAGGCCCGTATCGATCAGGAAGGTTAGCGCGAAATTGTGGCGCGGCGAACCGGGCTATTGCACCGCCCTATTGCGCGGGGGCTGGAGCCGCCGTTTCAAGCGGGCGGATGTTGAACTCGTTTCCGGGTTCGCCGGGCGGAACGAGGGTGTAGAAGCCCTCGATTTCGACGCGGACGGTGACCGGGTCCGGGTCGTGGTTTCTGAAATACCAGCCGAATATTCCGTCCAGCGGCGCTGTTATGGAACCTTCGTCGGCGAGCAGGCGCGCCTTGCGGTATTCCACCACGGTCTCGGCCTGGCCTTCGGGCGGGGTGTCATGGCCGTGCTGGTCCATCTCGACGGGGATCGCGCCGGGCGTGCCATCGGCTTTCACGACGGTCCATTTGTAGAAGATCGACTGGCCGGGAACCATGTGGACCTTGTACTCGACGGCGGCCTCGGGCCAGTCGGATGCGCCAAGGTTGATCTCGACGATGTGGGACGTCTTGCCCGTTGTCGAGGCGTGGGAGAGGGCCGCGCCCGAGCCGGCAAAGGTCTGCGCTTCCTGCGCCCAGAGGCGGCCTATGCCGGTGAGCTTGCCGATGCCGAGCGGATCGACGTTGAACTCCGCCGGCATGATCGCGCCGAGCACGATCAGCGCGCCGCCGACGAGGCCGCCGCCGGCGATCATGGCGAGCGTCTTGCCCGAGACGTTGAGCGGGACGGGGGCGATGTCTGATTTAGGCTGTGTGTCTGACATCATGCGGCTCCGCTGAAGAAGTAGCCCGCGAGCTGTTCGCCGGCCAGCACCACGCCGGCCAGGAACAGCAGCGCGTTGGCGGCGACCGCAAAGCGGCCGAAGGATTTCGTGGTGCGCCACAGCGTCATCACGACGAGGATGAGGGAGAGGGCGATCACCTGGCCGATCTCGACGCCGACATTGAAGGCTATGAGATTTTCCAGGAGCCCCTGCTGGTTGAGGCCGAGGTCCTGCAGCTTGGTCGCGAGGCCGAGGCCGTGGATCAGGCCGAAGCCGCCGACGACAATGCGGTTGTCGAAGGCAAGGCCCATCTTCGCGAAGCCGCCGAGATTGTCGAACGCCTTCCAGCAGACCGACAGGCCGATGACCATGTCGACGAGATAAGACGACACGCCGAGGTCGAACAGGACGCCGAGGATCAGCGTGGTGGAGTGGCCGAGCGAGAACAGCGTGACGTAGAGCAGCACGTCGCGCAGGCGATAGAGGAAGAAGATCACGCCGGTGAGGAACAGGAGGTGGTCGTATCCCGTCACCATGTGCTTGGCGCCGAGATAGAGGAACGGGAACGGGTCCGCGCCGATGGTGGCCTGCACGAAGGCGGCGTCGCGCCCGCCGATGGCGTGGGCGAAGGCGGCGGGGGCGATGAGGCTGAAGGCCAGAAGCGCGAATAGGATGTGGTGTTGACGCATCGTGTCTCGCGGCTGGTCCTGATGACTTTGCGGTAGAGGGTTTGAGAATGGTCCGCAACCGGCGCGGAGGTCACGATCCCGCTGGAATCGTGTCGGGCGTGCTGGATGCCCTGTGGCCCGGCGTGGTGACCGAGATGCCGGAGGCGCGAAGCTTCCCGTAACGCCCCTTACTCGTATCCGCCGCCCGCGTAGATTTTCACGAGCTGGTGGAGGAACATGCGGCCTTCCATGAGCTGTTTGACGCCGACGCGCTCGTTCAGGCCGTGTGCGCCGGAGGTCGAGCCGTCCGCGAAGATGCCGGAGACGCCGTAGGTAGTGATGCCGGCTGGCGTTGTGAAGCGGGCGTCGGTCGCGCCGGTGGTCATCTGCGGGATGACGGGCACGCCGGGCCACATCTGCTCGGTGAGCTGTTCGATCGGGCCGAGGATTTCGGGCGGCAGCGTGACTGGCTTCACAGGCGTTTCAGGCGGCGAGCGCATCGTGATTTTTACATCTGCATTGTCGACGACGTCATTCAGCACGCCGAGGATTTCCTGCTGCGTGTGGCCGGGGAAGATGCGGCAGTTGACGTTGGCCGTGGCGCGCTGCGGCAGGGCGTTGGGGGCGTGGCCTGCGGTCAGCTCCGTGGCGATGCAGGTGGTGCGCAACGTGGCGTTGTAGCTGGGGTTCTTCGTCAGGCGGCGGATGGCGTCGGCATTCTCGCCATCGGCGGCGTCGCGCATATCCTGGCCTTCCTGGCCGGGCGTGATCTCGCCCATGCGGCGGAAGAAGCCGCGCGTGGCGTCGTTGAACTCGATGGGGAATTCGAATGCCTGCACGGCGAGCAGGGCCGCGCCGAGTTCATAGATTGCGTTGTCGGGCACGGGGCGGGACGAGTGGCCGCCGGGGTTTGTGACTTCGAGCGTGTAGTCCTGGTAGAGTTTCTCGCCGGCCTGCACGGCGTTGTAGACGTACTTGCCGGTCGCAGGATCGATACGGCCGCCGGCGCCTTCGTTGAGCGCGAACTCTGCGGCGATGAGGTCGAGATGGTTCTCGACCATGTATTTGGCTCCGATGAATTCGTTGGCGCTCTCCTCGCCGCAGTTGAGCATCAGCTTGATGGTGCGCTCGGGCTTGTAGCCCTCGTGGCGGAAGCGGATCATGGAGTCGACGAAGATGGCGGCCATCGCCTTGTCGTCGGTCGCGCCGCGCGCATAGAAGAATCCGCCTTCCTCGGTCAGCACGAAGGGATCGCGCACCCAGTCCTCGCGCTTGGCCTCCACGACATCGATGTGGGCCATCAGCATGATGGCGCCCTTGTCCGGGTTCGTGCCGGGGAGAATGGCGATGAGGTTGCCGTCCTGCGGACGGTTGGGGCCGGGGTTCACGAGGATGTGGAGATCGCTTTCGGGATAGCCGGCGGCGAGGAGGCGCGCCTTCATCCGCTCCGACGCCAGCGTGCAGGAGCCGACGGAGAAGGTGGTGTTTGTCTCGACCAGCTCTTTATAGAGCGCGCGGAACTCCGCCTCGTGCGCGCCGGGATCGCGCGCGAAGGCGGCCAGCTTGTCCGAGGGCGCCGCCGGCGTGGCGCAGGCGGCGAGAGCCAGTACGGAAGCGGTGAAGGCAAGGCGCATGCGGACGTCCCCTGAAACTGGCAGGGCGAGATGAGCATGGCCGGAGCGGGACGCCAAGGGCCGCGAGCCACGCGGGCGGGCGTTTGCCCTACTCGATCTCGGAGACGACCAGGAATTGCGGGGCCTCGGCGAAGCCCATGAAGGCCGCCATCACGCTCTGGACGGTTTCGCCGCCCATGTCTTCCGTCGTGAAGCCTTCGAGATCCGGGATTGCGAAGGTTTCGATGTACTGGACGGTGGGCTTGTCCTCGCCCATCAGCGGCCGTTCGACGCGATGGGTGCGGAAATCGGCGACGCGCTCGAGGCCGCGCATCGAGGGATAGTCCGTGGTGCGGACCCAGTTCTCGAAGTCGGCGGGCGTGACCCCGTCCTTCAGCGCGTAGATCAGGATCAGGTTGGTGGAGGCGCGCGCCGGGGCGGGGGCTTCCGTAACGGTTGCGTCGCTGTCGGTGGCGGCAGGCGCGGGCGTGCAGGCGGCGAGAAGGAGAGCCGGCGCGAGAAGACGAAGTTTGTTGAACATGAGTGCCCCCTGAAACTGCTGCGAATCGTAATGCGGGATCAGGATAGTGCGGCGGGGCGCGCAGTTCCATCCGTGGCGCAACGGAATGCGGAAAGGCCCGCCGGCGAGGCGGGCCTTTGAGTTGGAACGCGCCTGTGGCGCGCTTGCCGGCCCCTTCGAGACGCCGCTTGCGGCGGCTCCTCGGGGTAAACCGCCCGGCGGTCCGGGGTCAGAGCTTGCTCGTCAGTTCCGGGACGATCTTGAAGAGGTCGCCGACGAGAGCGTAGTCCGCGATCTGGAAGATCGGGGCTTCTTCGTCCTTGTTGATGGCGACGATGATCTTCGAGTCCTTCATGCCGGCCAAGTGCTGGATGGCGCCCGAGATGCCGATGGCGATGTAGAGTTCCGGGGCGACGACTTTACCCGTTTGACCGACCTGGAAGTCGTTCGGTGCGTAGCCTGCATCCACGGCGGCGCGCGAGGCGCCGACGCCCGCACCGAGCTTGTCGGCGAGCGGCAGGATGTACTGGTTGAACTGTTCAGCCGAGGCGAGGGCGCGGCCGCCGGAGACGACGCGCTTGGCCGAGGCGAGTTCGGGACGATCCGATTTCGCGATCTCTTCCGAGACGAAGGCGGATTTGAACGGACCGGCGGGAGCGGCAGCCGTTTCGACCGAAGCCGAGCCTGTCGAGGCGACGGCCTGGAAGGCGGTGCCGCGAACAGTCACGACTTTCTTCGCGTCGGACGACTTCACTGTCATGATCGCGTTGCCGGCGTAGATCGGGCGCTCGAAGGTCGAGGCGTCGATCACCTTGGTGATCTCCGAGACCTGCATCACGTCGAGCTTGGCGGCGATGCGCGGGGCGACGTTCTTGCCCGTGGTGGTGGCAGGCGCGAAGAACGCATCGTAGCCAGCCATCATCGGAACGACGAGCGCTTCGACGGCCTCGGCAAGCGCATGGCTGAAGGCTTCGCCTTCGACGTGGATCACCTTGCGGACGCCGGCGAGCTTGGCGGCTTCAGCGGCGGCGGCGCCGGCATTGTGGCCGGCGACCAGCACATCGATATCGCCGCCGAAAGCCTGGGCGGCGGCGACCGTCTTGGCGGTTGCGTCGTTGAGGGCGGCGTTGCTGTGTTCGGCGTAAACGAGAACGGCCATGATCAGATCGCTCCAGCGGATTTGAGTTTGGCAATGAGCGTATCGACGTCGGCGACTTTCTCGCCGGCTTCGCGCTTCTTCGGCTCGGCGACCTTCACGACCGACAGGCGCGGCGTGACGTCGACGCCGTAGTCAGCCGGGGCTTTCGTGTCGATCGGCTTCTTCTTCGCCTTCATAATGTTCGGCAGCGAAGCGAAGCGCGGCTCGTTGAGGCGGAGGTCGGTGGTGACCACGGCCGGCAGTTCGAGCGAGACGGTTTGCAGGCCGCCATCGACTTCGCGCGTGACGGAGAGCTTGTCGCCATCCTTGGCGACGGCCGAGGCGAAGGCGCCTTGCGGCCAGCCGAGCAGGGCGGCCAGCATCTGGCCGGTCTGGTTGGCGTCGTCGTCGATCGCCTGCTTGCCGGTGATGACGAGGCCGGGTTGTTCGGCTTCGACGATCTTGGCGAGGATCTTGGCGACGGCGAGCGGCTCAACTGCTGCGTCGGTCTGGACCAGGATGCCGCGATCGCCGCCCATGGCGAGGCCGATGCGGATGGTTTCCTGCGCTTGGGCCGGGCCGATCGAGACGAGAACGATCTCGGTGACGACGCCCTTCTCCTTCATGCGGACGGCCTCTTCGACGGCGATCTCGCAGAACGGGTTCATCGCCATCTTGATGTTGGCGAGGTCCACGCCGGAGCCATCGGCTTTCACGCGCGGGCGGACGTTGGGGTCGATCACCCGCTTGACGGGCACAAGCACCTTCATCGGTGTTTTCTCCGGTAAATTCGGACTTCTGGCGGTCGATAAGGTCCCCCGGACGCCCCGCTATGGTGCGCCTGCGAACCAGCGGCTCCCTGTTATGCAGCAGATGCGCCGGAATCAAGTTTTACGGGGCGGCCAAGGGTAAAAAGCGTCGATTTGGCGCGAAACGCAGGGGGCGGGATGAAACATTCGTGCGTGGGGGCGCTTTTCGGGGGGATTTTTCGGGTTACGGAATACGTTCAACTCGCACGGAGATGCCGCCCGATGGCCCAACAGTTCGACGACGCTTTCTATGACCGCGCGGCTGCGCACATCGATCTGTCCAACGATCAGCTGAGCGGCGAGACGCGGGATATGGTGAACGCTTCCATGCTGTTCGCCTCGGCGCGGTTTTCGGCGTGGGTGGCGGCGTGCGGTTTCGACTCGGGGCAGGCGATGGGCGCCAGGCGCGGGGAACTCATGGAGTTCTTCGTCAATCGCTTCCGCCAGATGCTGGAAGGCAATCTGGAAGCCTATATCAATAATTTCGACGAGCAGATGAAGCCGAACAAGTAGCGGTCCGTCCGTTGCGCGCGTAGCCTTCCCGGAAACCGGGAGGACATGATGGCGGAACGTCTCGAAGGCAAGGTTGCGGTGATCACGGGTGCGGCGAGCGGGATCGGCCGGGCGACGGTCGATCTTTTCGTGGCGGAAGGCGCGCGCGTGATCGCGGCCGACCTGCAGGAAGACAAGGGCGGACAGATCGAGCATCAGCACAAGGGCAAGGTGCGCTTTGTCCGCTGTGACGTGATGAACGAAGGCGAGATCGCGGCGGCTGTGAACGCGGCGAAGTCGGAGTTCGGCAAGCTCGACATCTTGTTCAACAACGCCGGGACGGGCGGCGCGCGCGACATGGCGGATGCCGTGACGGCGGAGGGGTTCGACTCGGTGATGCACCTGCATGTGCGGGCGGCGCTGTTCGGGATGAAGTATGCCGTGCCGATCATGCGCGAGCAGGGCGGCGGGTCGATCATTTCGACGGCGTCGATTGCGGGACTGCGCACGGGGTATGGGCCGCTGCTCTATTCCATCGCCAAGGCTGCGGTGATCCACATGACGCATGCGGCGGCGGCGCAATTGAGCCCGGAGAATATCCGCGTGAACTGCATCTGCCCCGGCATGATCGCGACGAACATCTTTGCCTCGGCGATGGGCCTGCCGCGCCAGTATGCCGAGACGCGCATCGATGCGCTGGCCGAAGCGAGCAAGCACACGCAGCCGATCCCGCGCGGCGGGCGCGGCTCCGATATTGCGGAGGCGGCGCTCTATCTCGGCTCGGACGGGTCGGGCTTTGTGACGGGCCATGCGCTGGTGGTGGATGGCGGCATCACGCTGGGGCCGAACGATGCGGCGCGCATGGCGACGTTCGGGCCGGTGTTCGGCGCGCTCGGCGCCGATGCGGAGACAATTGCCGCGCTGTTTGCGCCGGCAAAGCCCGCCTGACGCGCCACGGAATTGCCATTGGCGCGCGGGTTGTCTGCGCCGGTCAAAGGCGCCATCTCAGGCCTATGGCGATAGATTTCTTCAAGCGACTCCTGCGCACGACGGCTCCTGCGGATTTGCCGGCGGACGATGCGCGCTCGGCGATTGCGGCCGTGCTGGTGATGGCGGCGCGGGCGGATGGCGACTATGGCGATGCCGAGCGGGCTGTGGTGGAGCAGGCGCTGTCCACACGTTTCGGACTCGACGCGGCGGACGCCACAAAGCTGCGCGTCGAGGGCGAGGACGCCGAACTGGAATCCATCGACATCTACCAGTTCACCAAGGCGATCCGCGCGGCGATCGCGCACGAGGATCGCATCGCGATCGTCGAGGCGCTGTGGTCGGTCGTGCTGGCGGATGGCGCGCGCGATCCGCAGGAAGACACGCTGATGCGCCAGCTTGTCGATCGGCTCGGCCTGTCGCCGATGGACAGCGCGCTGGCGCGACAGCGCGTGTCTGGCGGCGGCGCTGTCAAGGGAATGTAGCGGCTAGCGCTCCACCACGACTTCGCTGATCTGCATGATGGGCGCGATGTCGGTGTAGTTGGCGATATCGCCGCGGATTTCCGCCATGTGCGGGCCCATGCCGGCCTGGAAGTCTTCGAGCGAGGTCGCGAAGATGTGGCACATGCCGACATAGGCGGGCGGCGCGCCCGGAGCGCCGCCGCCAAGGCCCTTGTCGACCGTATAGTACAGGCACTTGTCGCCCATCCGCGCCTTTACCAGCGGCATGTGCGTGTCGCGATAGTAGGCGTGGTCGAAGCGGGCGCCCTCCGAGAAGGGATACATGATGCTGACCTTGATCATGTTCGCGTTCCAGTTCGATCGTGAGCGATGAAGATAGCGGGGAGCGCGGCGTTGCGCTCCCCGCTATTGGCTTTCAGTCCTACGGCGCCGGCGAGGCCGCCGGAGCGGCGGGCGCAGGCGAAGCATAGGACCCTTCCGGCGGTGTCACGCCTTTCAGGTACTGGTTGAGGAAGGCGAGATAGGCATTCGACGCGGTGACGCGGTTTTCCTTGCGCAGGAAGCCGTGGCCCTCGTCGGGGAAGATCACATACTCGACCGGCACGTTGTTCTTGCGGACGGCGGCGACCAGTTCGTCGCTTTCGACCTGCAGCACGCGCGGATCGTTTGCGCCCTGGATGACCAGGAGCGGCTTGGTGACGTTCGCGGCGTGGAACAGCGGCGAGATGCGCGTGTGACGTTCGGCGTCGGTCGCCGGGTCGCCCATCTCGTCATACAGCGCCTGCTTCTGGGCGCCCCACCACGGCGGGATTTCCTGCAGCGTGCGCGTCCAGTTGGTGACGCCAAAGATATCGACGCCCGCAGTGAACTCTTCCGGGCGGAAGGCCAGGGCCGCAGCGACCATGTAGCCGCCATAGGAACCGCCCATGATGGCGATCTTGTCCTTCTGCACCCAGTCGAGCGACTGCAGGTAGGTCTTGCCGAAGACGACATCGTCGAGATCGACTTCGCCGTGCTTCTTGTCGTCGAGGTGGAAGAACTCCTTGCCATAGCCCGACGACCCGCGGTTGTTCACGCGCAGCACGGCATAGCCGTGGTTGACGAGGTGCTGGTATTGCGCGGTGTAGCCCTTGCGGCTCTGGCCGCCCGGCCCGCCATGCACATCGACGATGGCGGGGACGGGGTTCTCGGCGCTTGCGCCTTTCGGCATGAACAGGATGGCCGGGATCTCGCGGCCGTCGAAGCTCTTGTAGCGGACGACCTTGCCGTCAACGAGCATGGTTTCGTCAATGGCGGGATTGAGGTTGGTCGTGAGGCGCGTCGCGGCGCCGGTTGCGAGATCCGCCACGAACACGTCGGCGGGCGAGGTGTCGGAGGCGAGCGTGAAGGCGATCCTGGTTTCATCGCGGTTGAAGCGGACGCTGCCAATGTCGCCGGCGGGAATGCCGGTGAGAGCCAGCGGCGCATTCGTGGTCTGATCGAGGATCGTCAGCCGGGTCGAGGCATCCTCGTTGATCGCGGACACGCGATAACGGCCGGACGGCGAGTAGGTGACGAACATCACGTCCCAGTCGGCCTTGATCAGCTCTTTCTTCTCGCCGGTGGCGAGGTCGTGCGTCCAGGCTTGTGCAAACTCGCCATGTTCGTCCGTGCCGAACACGAGTTGCTTGGAGTCCGGTGTGAATTCGTAGGCGCCGTAGGCGATGATCGCATCGTTCGGCGTCACCAGAACCGGCGTCTGTTTCGCCGGCTTGGACAGGTCGGCAAGATAGACGTCCGAGTCGGCCGATGTCGTCGGCTTGTCGAGCGCGAGCCATTTGCCATCGGGCGAGATGGTGGCGGGCAGGTAGCCGGTGTTCTCGAACACGAGCGTCCGCGAGAAATCGGCGGCGCTGTAGGCATAGATGTCGAACATCTGCGGATCGCGTTCGTTGGTGGCGAGCCAGAAGGTCTTGCCATCGCCCGACCAGCCGACGAATTGCGCGATATGCTTGTCGCCGGGCGTCAGGTCTTTTAGCGCGCCGTCAGGCTGGCGGACATAGATGTGGGCCTTCTCGTCGCCGCCCGTGTCGGACGATACGAGGATGCGGTCGTCGGCGGGGAAGTAGCTGATCGCGAAAACGGCATTGGTGGTGGAGGTGGTCAGCGGCGCCAGCGCTCCGCCGGCAACGGGCAGGGCGGCGGCGTTGAACACGCCTGACTTGTCGGTCGCCACCAGGATGTTCGCGCCATCGGGCGAGAAGGCGAGCGCTGTGGGCGCGGCCATCGACACGGCGGTCGTGTCGTAGAAAGTCCTGGCGTCATAAAGCGCGTGAGGCTTTGCCGGAGGCGCCTCTTCAGCTGGTCCGCATGCGGCCAACGCCACCGCCGCGGCAGATAAAAGACCGGCAATCCTGACCATTCCGCCCTCCATGAGATGGACGGCACCATGGCGAGTTGCGCAGATTTGCGCAAGCGGAGGGTTAGTCGCCGCTCGCCGTTTCGGGCGAAGCGCCGGCGGTGAGCAGGTCGCCCATCCTGAACCAGTCGGTCTTCGGAAGGCCGAGCTGATAGTCGAGCCAGGTCGGCATGATCTTGGCGGCGCGCGAGCCGCGCGTGTTCGACAGGACGACGATGCCAGCGTTCTGGTCGGGTAGCCAGCCGATCTGCGCGATGAAGCCTTCGACGCTGCCCGAGTGGGTCATCAGCTTGTGGCCGGCATACTGATAGATGCGCCAGCCGAGCGCGTAGGACGTCGAGGTCACCGGCGTCTTCAGCGAGCGCTGACGCGCGGATTCCGGCGGCGTGTCGATGCGGCTGCGATGGGCCTCGTCGAGCACGGCTTGCGGCAGCACGTCCGGGCGGCCGCCCATCTGCGCGATGAGCCATTTCGACAGATCGCTGATCGAGGCGTTCATGCCGCCCGCTGCGGGCACCTTGTAGTAGGGCTCGGTGACGGGCGTGGAGGCCCAGCCATCGCCGGCGCGGCGATGCGGGCGGGCCCAGTTGCCGGTGGCCATAAGTTCGTTGCGGCCGAGGGAGGCCGTGGTCATGCCGAGCGGTTCGAGGATGCGGGCTTCAAGTTCCCGCGCATAGGAGCGGCCGGTCGTCTTCTCGATGGCGGTGGCGATGATGTTGAAGGTGGTGTTCTGGTAGGTGAAGCACGCGCCGGGTTTGCAGGTCTGCTTCACCGAAGCGTATTTCGAGAGGATCTCCTGCGGCGACGTCCCGGCCTCTAGCAGGTTGTCATACGCATAGGGCGGCAGGCCGGTCTGGTGCGAGAGCACGTCTTCGAGCGTGACGGTCTGCGTATCGTTCGGGTTCTTCAGACGGAATTGCGGGGCGTAGGCGACGGCCTTGGCCTGCAGGTCGAGCTTGCCTTCGGACTGTTCGAGCGCGGCGAGCGTGCCGGCGAAACCTTTCGAGAGAGAGGCGAGGCGGAACACAGTGTCGGGCGTCACCTTCTGCGTGCCGCCGGATTCGGTGACGCCATAGGTGCGCATGAGGACGACTTTGCCATCCTTCACCACGGCGACGGCGAGGCCGACGAAGTCTGGCGCCGTCGCGGCGTTGTCGAGCTCGGACGCGAAATCGAGCAGCGCCTGATACGCGCGCGTCGCCTGCGCCTGTGCGGCCGGCGCGAGTGCGAGCGGCGCAGACAGGGCGAGCGCCAGCGCGAGAAAGACAGAGCGACGTTTCAACAAAACCCCCGAATTGGGCGATTGCGGGAAAGCCGGGTGCAAATCACCCTGCGCGGCGCAATCCTTGAGGAAACAGGTTAATGCCGAACTAGGCGGGATTTTGTCAGATAGCTGTTGAACTGGCGAGCGTTTCGCGGACCGACATCAGGATTTGTCCCAGAAGATTCTGCCCTTGCCAGTTGGCCGGGTCGAGCGCGGCGGGGTCGTCTTCGGACATTCCGATGCCCCAGATGAAGTCCTTGGGGTTGGCCTCGGCGAGGATTGAGTCGCCGGTGTCCATGAGGCGGCGGCGCAGGCCGGCATTCTGGCCGAACTTGGCGAGGTTGCCTGCGGTGACGATGGCGACCTTCCGCGCGTCCCATGTTTCGCCGACGAAACCAGCGACACGCGCGCCCATCATCTTGTGCTCGTGCGGGCTGTCGGAGCGCATGATGCGGTCGGTCATGGCGGTGTCGCCGAACAGCCGGGCCTTTTCGGCGTGCATGTATTGCTCGGCGCAGACATAGTCGAGGCCGTCGACCGTGAAGGTCGATGGGTGGAACTGGCTGAATGGCCCCTTCATAAAGAGGAGGACGGCGGGCATCGCGCTAGCGGTTCGCGCCGGGAACCCAGAGCACGTCGCTTGCGCCATTGTCGTTGGCGCGGCGCGCGGCGACGAACAGGAAATCCGACAGCCGGTTGGCGTAGGCGAGTGCCGGCGCCGAAACGATCTCGCCTGGAGTTGCCGCCAGTTGCGCGACCAGACGTTCGGCGCGGCGCGAGACGGTGCGCGCGACGTGCAGATGCGCCGACAGGGCGGAGCCGCCCGGCAGGATGAAGCTGGTGAGGGCGGGGATCACGGCGTTGATCTCGTCGATCTCGGCTTCGAGGCGTTTCACTTGCGCTTCGACGATACGCAGCGGCTCCCAGCCGAGCGGCTTGTCGCGCTGGGGCGTGGCGAGGTCCGCGCCGAGATCGAAGAGGTCGTTCTGGATGCGGCCCAGCATTGCGTCGAGAACGGTGTCCGATCCGGCATGAAGGCGCGCAACGCCGAGAGCGGAGTTGGTCTCGTCTACGGCGCCATAGCTTTCGACGCGGAGATTCCATTTTTCCACGCGCTCGCCGGTCGCGAGGCCGGTTGTGCCGTCGTCGCCGGTGCGGGTGTAAATCTTGTTCAGGATGACCATGAGGCAATTTCGCACCGTGCTGCGGGTGCGGTCAATGCAGGCCTATGGTGAACCGGAAAGCCTAGACGTAGGCCTCGTGCAGCGCCGTCAGCGGCGATGCGAGCACGTCCAGCGAGGGCCGGGGCGCGCGCAGGAAGGGGATGCGGACGCGGCTGGTTTCCGGGACGGGCGGGGAAATCCGCCAGCCGCGCAGGCGCGGGGCTGTCTCGATCAGGCCATCGACCGCTGCATCCGAGCCGGTCAGCGTCAGGCAGCACATACCGTCCAGCGAACGGACGACATCGGCTTCCAGCGTGGAATCGACACGTTTGATGCGGGTGTTGAGGGTGGCGAGGGCCCATTCGGCGTCGGCTTCGCCGCGCGAAAGGGCTTCGAGAACATTGGCGATGCCCTGGGCTTCAGCCGAGAACCACGCCCAGAAGCGCTTCGGGCTGGAATCGAAATCGCGCCTTCCGAACATGCCCAAACTCCCGCCGTATCCAGCAAGTCGTATCCTCGCAGACACAACTTCAGCTTTGGATAATCCGATCGGACAAATTTCACCGATCCCACCCGAACCCAGGATGAACGCGGCTGGATTCCGGGGTGGGCCGGGAAGATTCTGGAGAGCTAACGGAAGGCGCCGGCGGCGATGCCCATGAGAACCAGCATGACGATCGCGATGAACTGGACCAGCACCCGCAGGCGCATCAGCTTGTTGGAGCGCGAACGCGCCTGACCGTCGGTGCGCACCAGGTTCACGATCCCGAAGACCAGGACCACGAACACTGCGCCGATGGCAATGTAGACGCCGTATATCAGGAAAGCTTCCATGCTGCGGTTCTACGCCTGAATGGCGGCCTGCGCCACCGGGCGATGACGCCGCAGCGCCCGCAGGCTAGCGGCTGCCGTCCGGGGCAAAGCGCGCATCGGTCCAGATGAGAGTCTGGAACGACATGGCGGCGCGAAGGTCCACCACGGCTGCCCGGATCGCGGCATCCCCGCAGCCAACCCGGTAGTTCAGCGTCTTCTGGCGGCCTTCGGCGGTCCGCCATGTGATGCTGACGACCGGCGGGTCGGGCTGGCAGGATGGCAGGGTGCTGGAGGTCTGTTCGGGAGCCTGGGTCCAGAAGGAAGCTTCTTCCAGCGCCGCCTCGGCCTTTGTCCAAGCGGCTGCGCCCAGTTCCCCCCGATGGACGCCGGGGTCCCTCACGAACCGCTCCGCGTGCAGCAGGTAGGAGCCGTCCGGGCGCAGGGTCATGGCGTAGACAGGGCAGGTGGCCTCGCACGCTCCCTCGGAGAGCACGATCACCGGCTCGCCCGTCTGCGCCTTGATGACGCCCTGTTCGGAAGGAGAGCATGCGCCGCCGACGGCGGCGATCATGCCGGCCAATGCCATTCCCAGGGGGATTCGAATCCTGCCTGCCATACGGGAAGCCTAGGCTGCTTCGCATTCCAAGACGAGGGTATCTCCATCGTGCCTTGCTTCAGGACCGGGCTTTGTTTCAGGGCTTCTTGAAGCGGAACAGGAACTGGTCGGTGTGGCGGCGCAGGTCCGGCGCGAAAGGCGATTTGGTGCGATCGTCTTCGGGATTGGCCAGGATGTCGCTTGAATCCACGTAGACGAGACCCGCCGCCCTGGCCGCCGCCAGCACATGCGCCGGATCGATACGGTGAAGCGCCTGCGCCGAGGTGGCGGCGGGCGTTCCGGCGACTGCCGCGTGATCCATGGCGATGAACTCGCCGCCGGGTTTCAGCACGCGCGCGATCTCGGCGAAGGATGTGGCGGGATCGCCAAGTCCCTGCGTGTCCTTCGGCGTGAACCACACTTCGTGCGGCCCCAGAAGCCAGAGCACCTTGTCGACCGATCCATCAGCCGCTTCGAGCTTGTCGAAATGCGTCCTGGTGATCGTGGCGTTGGGCAGTTGCCCGCCATCGACTCTGGTCTGGTAGGCCGGGTCGCCATACGCGAACTCCGGCGGATACTGGACGATCAGCTTGCCCTCCGGCCCGATCGCCTTGGAGATCAGGAAGGAGAACCAGCCCCGGCCGCCTTCCATCTCGACAATCGTGTCGCCCGGACGAAGCCCGGCAAAGGCGAGCACTTCGGCCGGCTTGCGGGCGGCGTCATCCTTGAGATCGTCGGCCGGGCGCGACGGATCGGCCAGGATAGCGGCGTAGTCGGCGGCGCCCAGCGGAGCAGGGCCGGCCGGCATCGTCGTGCAGCCGAAGGCGAGCAACAGGGCGGCGCCTGCCGCCAGCAGTGTGGTGGTCTTCATTGTGTCTCCTCCCGAGATCGCTTGTCCGGTATCGGTGTCATTGCTTGCGATAGCGCAGCAGGAACTGGTCGGTCTTGCCCTGCACGGCAGGGTCGAAGACGCCCTTGGAATAGTCGTCCGCCGGGTTCGCCAGCATCGTGCTCTCTTCCTCCAGTACGAAGCCGGCGGCGGCGATCAGCGGCTTCACATGGGCCGGGTCGATCCGGTGCGTGTCATTGCCCGAGGTGACGGGCGAACCTGGAGGGGCGACGTGGTCCATCACGACCAGATAGCCGCCCGGCTTGAGGATACGTGCGATGTCCCTGAACGCGGCGGCGGCGTCGCCCATCGGGGCGTTGCCGCAGGCGGCCTTGCACCACATCTCGTGCGGGCCCTGGAACCAGGTGACGACATCGACCGAGCCATCGGCGGCTTCCAGCTTGTCGAAGGTCGACCACGACACTTTCACGTTGGGCAGGCGGTTGTCCTTGAGGCGGGCGTCGAGCGCGTCCTTGTAGAAGCGCTCGAATTCTTTCGGGCTCTGCATGGTGACGGCGCCGGACGATCCGACAGCGCGGGAGAAGAGTTCGGTATAATAGCCCGATCCCGCCTCCATCTCGAACACGGTCTTGCCCGGTGCGATGCGCGAGAAGGCGATGACTTCCGCAGGCTTGCGCACGGCGTCGCGCTCATAGTCGCCCGAAATGCGGCCGGCCGCCGAAACGGTGGCGGCAAAATCGGCGGCGGTCGGTATCGCGGCACAACCGCCGGCGGCAAGCGCGAGGACGGCGGCAAACGCGGAAAGGGCACGGGAGCGGTTGCTCATCATCATCTCCATTTCGGATGTGGCGGGTGTCTGGCGGCGGCGACCATACACCTGTGCGGGCGGGAGAGAAGCGGGCCGTTCGAGCTCGCGTCCACAGTCCGGGCGAACTCGAAAAGTTCACCTCGGGTAAGGGTTCCGCACGCGGCCACTCGGGAGTAGACTGCGAAGCAGGAGACGCGATCAGCGATAGACGCGCCCGACACAGGAGGATCCACCATGCGGATGCTGAAGCCCGCTCTCACCGCGCTTGCCATCGCTCTGATCGCCACGCCTGCCCTTGCCCCTTCTCTGGCCGACGTGCCGAGAACCGCTGACGGCAAACCAGACCTCACCGGCATCTGGAGCAACGCCTCGCTGACGCCGCTCACGCGCGCGCCGGGGCAGAAGTCTCTGGTCGTCACCGAGGCGGAGGCGGAAAAGATCGCCGCCAACACCGGCCTCGCCGGCATTTCGGCTGACGACCCGGATTTCAACGACACCGGCTATTCCGATCCGAACAAGGGCGCCCCCGAGAAGGGCGGCCAGGATTTCGGCCTCAAGGGCTATGACAAGTTCTGGACCCAGCCCGGCGAGAACCTCGCGCTGGTGAAGGGCGAGTGGCGCACGTCGAACATCGTCGAGCCGGCCAATGGCCAGTTGCCCTACGCCGACCCCGCCGGGCAGATGAAGCGTCAGATGGAAGGCTTCCGCGTCTACATGACGGGCGAGGCTCCCTATGAAGGGCCCGAGGAGCCGACGCTGTCCGAGCGCTGCCTGATCGGTTTCGGTCAGACGGGCGGGCCGGGCATGTTGAGCGTTCTCTACAACAACAACTACCAGTTCGTGCAGACGCCGGATCACATGCTGATCCTGGTCGAGATGGCGCATGACGCGCGCATCGTGCCGATCTTCGCTTCGGCGGACGAGGCGCGCCGCAATCACCGTCCGCTGGCGATCAAGCCCTGGCTCGGCGACACCGTCGGCTGGTGGGAAGGCGACACGTTCGTGATGGAGACGCGCAACATCAATCCGCTGCAGGCGGGCGAGCAGTCCTTCCCGGTCTCGGCCAAGGGCGTCGTGACGGAGCGCCTGACGCGCACGGGCGAGAAGGACATCTTCTACGAGTTCGCGGTCGATGACCCGGAGACCTACACCCAGCCGTGGCGCGCCGAGCTTGCATTCTATCCGTCCGATGGCTGGTACGAGTATGCCTGCCACGAGGGCAATCACGGCATGATCGGCATCCTGGCCGGCGCGCGCGAGAAGGAGCGTCAGGCGGGCGCCGCCAAGCCGACACGCTAAGGCGGGACGCGGACGCAGACCGGACGCAGGCCGGAAGGGCCGCATGGTTTCCCGAGTGTGGGAAAGATCATGCGGTCCTTCCTTTATATGGCGGCAGGCGCCGCTCGCGATTTGCGCCATCCGCGCCTGAACTGGTCCGCTGGACCGGCCCGCGGCAGCGCCGTGGCGGCGGATTTTCGCCGGAACCGCCATATTTACGGGATTGTCGCCGGTCTATAGGACTTGAAGGGGCAGCCCGCCGCTCTCAGATTTGCTGGACGCGGGGCGGCGCGACGGGTGTGGGCGAAAAGGTGTTTCAGGCGACATGAGCTTGCTGAAGAAGATCTATCCGTTCAACGCGGAGCAGACAGTCAATATCGCGAGCGAGTTCGGGCCGCTTGTCGCGCTGTTCGTCGTCAATGCGATCACCGGCAATGTCGAAGCCGGGACATGGGCGCTGCTGATCGGCACGGGCGTCGCGATGATCGCGATGCAGATCGTGCTGAAGCGCCTGCCCATCTTCCCGCTGATTGCCTCCGCCATCACCATCGTCTTCTCGATCCTGACGCTCGTCACGCACGATCCGATGTGGGTGATGATCAAGGTGACGCTGTTCAACGCGGCCTTCGCGATCTTCCTGTTCGCCGGCCTCCTGATGAAGAAGAACTTCTTCAAGTACATCATGGAAGGCACCTTCCATTACACGCAGAAGGGCTGGGACCAGTTCACCTGGAGCTTTGCCTGGTTCTTCGTGGCGACCGCCATCGGCAACGAAGTCGTGCGCCTCGTGTTCGCGCAGACGCCGCCGCCGGGCGTCGCGCCGCCGATGTACAACATTCTCGGCTTCCAGATGGACGGCGTGAACGTGTGGATCATGTTCAAGGTCGCCATCATCATGCCGGCCAGCGCCATCTACGTCTTCATCCTGACACGCATGATGCAGAAGCACCGCCTGCCCGACCCGAAGGAGCAGGGCGACCGCAAGGACGCCGTGGCGACCGCCGTGAGCGGCGTGCCCGTAGCGCACAAGAAAGAAGCGCCGGACGCCTCGCCGGCGGGGTGAGAGTGGCCTGAGCGGGAGTTACGAGCCCGGCCCCTCGTGGTTCGACGGACGCTTGCGCAGACTTCGTCAGCGCAAGCTGCTCACCATGAGGGTCCTCTCGCAAACGCCCGTAGCCTTAGCCCTCATGGTGAGCAGTAACGCCATGCCGCGCATGGCGTTACGTCCGTCGAACCACGAGGGCGGGATGGGGACTCGTGCGGCAGCGGCAATCGTAGGGTGGATTGAGCGGAGCGAAATCCACCTTCGGCGCGTGTTGCGCGATGGTGCATTTCACCTTCGGTTCAATACACCCTACCTTGCTTATCCCTCCTCGAACAACCGCGTCGGATGCAGGTCGAGCGCGCGGGCGAGTTTGAAGACCGCGCGGACGCCGGCATTGCGTTCGCCGCGCTCGATGCCACCGATATAGTTGCGGTGCAGGCCGGAGCGGTCCGCCAGTTCCTCCTGGCTGAACCCCTTCGCCTCCCGAAAACGCCTGACGGTCTGTCCCCGCGCGATGAGGTCTTTGTCTTTCCGCACGGCGATAAACGTCTTCCCTGGAGCGCGATCAGCTTGACTTGAAATACCCCGCTGTGGCTGTGTGGGCGAGGCCTGGGCGGTGAGCACATCCTTCGAGACTATCGGCGCTGCGCGCCGATACCTCAGGATGAGGCCGGTGGTATGGGAAATGGACCAGCACGCACCGGCCTCATCCTGAGAGTCCGACCGAAAACGATTTGAGTTTTTTCAAGGTCT
>CAZGWV010000043.1:17207-28474 GCA_964529555.1 uncultured Rhizobium sp. | reverse complement strand
TGATGATCTGGACTTCGACTTCCTGGCCGACTTCCACAACCTGCGACGGGTGCGACACGCGCTTCCAGCTCATGTCGGTGACGTGCAGCAGGCCATCGATGCCACCCAGGTCCACGAACGCGCCGTAGTCGGTGATGTTCTTGACCACGCCCTTGCGACGCTCGCCCTCGGCCATGTTGCCGACGATCTCGGCGCGCTGTTCCGCACGCGACTCTTCGAGCACGGCGCGACGCGAGACGACGATGTTGCCGCGCGGACGGTCCATCTTGAGGATGGCGAACGGCTGGGCCTGACCCATGAGCGGGCCGACGTCGCGGATCGGGCGGATGTCGACCTGGCTGCCGGGAAGGAAGGCGTTGACGCCGCCGAGGTCGACGGTGAAGCCGCCTTTGACGCGGCCGACGATCGTGCCTTTGACGGTCTCTTTCTTCTCGGACAGGCGCTCGAGGCGCGTCCAGGCTTCTTCACGCTTGGCCTTGTCGCGCGAGAGGACAGCATCGCCGAGCGCGTTCTCGATGCGCTCCAGATAGACTTCGACGATGGCGCCGACAGCCGGCTGCGTTTCGTCGGCGGCGAATTCGCGGGCCGGGATGCGGCCTTCGGTTTTCAGGCCGACGTCAACGGTGATGAAGTCGCCGGCGACCGAGGTGACAGTCGCGGGAACGACGCGGCCTTCGATCATGGCGGAACCGGCGAAGCTCTCGTCGAGCAGGGCGGCAAAATCGTCGGTCGTCGGGTTAAGGGTTGCGGTAGGCATCAAGTCTCCAATGGAATGTATGATTGCGGGCCGGCCGGTTGCCCCGGCGGTCTCGCCGCGTCGTGCGGCGTGAAAGCAGATTTCCGCCGGACCAGCAGGGGATTTCGCGAACGGGAGCCGGCTTGGCCGGCGCATCCACGAGGGCTGTCCACAGGGCGGGAGCGGGTCTCTAGGCGCGGAGGCCCGGCAGAGTCAAGGGAAACGGAGCGCCCAGCCGGCCGCGCCTCCGAACCCGAGCCCTGCTACGCCCCCAAACCGGATCATCG
Source organism: uncultured Rhizobium sp. (assembly GCA_964529555.1). GTDB lineage: Bacteria > Pseudomonadota > Alphaproteobacteria > Caulobacterales > Hyphomonadaceae > UBA7672. The sequence continues at coordinate 27,451 of CAZGWV010000043.1, read as the reverse complement.
ACGAGGTCGCGGACTGGCAGGGGCATTCACCCCAACAGCCCAAGGCCATGCACGATGGTCTCGCCAGTCTCAAGGCGCGCGGGATTGAGACCATTGAGGACTGAGGCCTCGCGGCTGGCCAGCCTAAACCCGCGCCGTCACGTCCGCCCGCGTCAGCATCTTCAACGACTGGTTCAGTCCGACCGACGCCTCAACCTGCCGGAAACCGCCCCCCTGCGGTTCCGCATGACGGATCACGGCCTTCGCCGCTACATCCGCCACCCAATACTCGGCCAGCCCTGCCGCAGCATAGTCTTCGCGCTTCTCGCCCAGATCGTCCGCGAGCGTCGTTTCCGACACTTCCACAATCAGCTTCACGGCATCGGCGGGAATCGTGCGGGCGTCACCGGCCGCGACCGGATCGAAAACCACGATGTCCGGCATCGGCTCGAAACCGCCGCCGAACGAGACGGTCGCCTCCGTCAGGACTTCCCAGTTGAGCCCCGCCTTCCTTAGCGCCGCCTCCAGCGCACGCTGAATATCGGCTTTGATGCGGGCATGCGGAATATGCTGCGGACTCATCTTCAGGATCATCCCCCGGCGCAACTCGACCCTGAAGCCGGCAAACGCCCCCTTGTCAGCCATCCGATAGAACTCGGCGCTGGTGAAAGGCGGGTGCGTCTGTGCGAGCGCGTTCATGGTACGAACATAGCGGCAAAGCGGGCATTCGACAAACCGGCGGCCGGCCGGCCGGGGGTGGCGTATATCCTCATCGACACATACAGGAGCATCCCATGAAATCCGTCGTCGTCACGGGCGCATCCACCGGCATTGGCTGGGGATGCGTGAAGGGGCTCACCGCAAACGGTTTCCACGTCTTCGGCTCCGTCCGCAAACAGGCCGACGCCGACCGGCTGCAGCATGAATTCGGCGGCGCCTTCACGCCGCTGATCTTCGACGTGACCGACGAGTCCGCTGTAGCCGCCGGCGCGCGGCAGGTGGAAGCGGCCCTGAAGAGCGCAACGCTCGCCGGCCTCGTCAACAATGCGGGCATCGCCAACCCCGGCCCCCTGCTCCATGTCGGCATCGACAGCTTCCGCCAGCAGATGGAGGTCAACGTCACCGGCCAGTTGATCGTCACGCAGGCCTTCGCACCGCTTCTGGGCGCCACGCCCGACGCAAAGGGCAAACAGCCCGGCCGCATCTGCATGATGAGCTCGGTTGGCGGCAAGGTCGGCATGCCCTTCGTCGGTCCTTACAACACCTCGAAGTTCGCGCTCGAAGGCCTGTCTGAATCGCTGCGCCGCGAATTGATGATCTACGGCGTCGACGTGATCGTCATCGCGCCCGGCGCCGTCGCCACGCCGATATGGGACAAGGCCGACGCCATCGACGTGTCGCGCTACGCCAACACGCCCTTCGCTAAATCCCTCAACAGGGTGAAGGGCTACATGGTCGATATGGGAAAGAAGGGCTTCCCGCCCGAGCGCATCGGCGAAGTGGTCCACACCGCCCTCACCGCCGCCAATCCCAAGACCCGCTACATCGCCACGCCCGATCCGTTCGGCAACTGGATGAGCAACCACCTGCCAAAACGCATGATCGACAACACCATCGCCAGGCGGCTGGGATTGACGCGGCAGTAGGCGCGGGGTCAGCCCACCTTGCCTTCAATGGTGCATTCGCGCGGGCCGCGCGGCCCGCCGCCTGTCAACGCGCCGTTGGTGATCACGCCCCGGAAGTCCAGCGTCTTCAGCACGGTCGATCCTTCGGTGTATTCGCCCTTCACGCTGAACGTGTTGTCCGGCTGGATCACCAGACTCCACAGCTCATAACGCGAAGTCGTCTTGTCGCCGAGGCTGAGACTATAGGCCTCGCCCTCCTTCACCAGCGTGATGATGCGCGAGAAGCCCTCGCTGGTGGATAGCGCATCGCACGTCATCACCACGCGCAACGTGCCGGACTCCACCGCTTCCGGCGCTTTCACGACAGGCGCCCCGCCGGGAGCAACCGAGGCGGCCGGCGCGGCTTTCACCAGTTCCCGCTCGAACGCACCCGCCATGGTCTCGGCATAGGTGTTCGTGATGTGGTGCAGATCGCGCCAGACAAGCACATTGCCGATCACCATCCGGCAAACGCCGTCGGGGCACACAAGCGGAGCGAAATCGAGCACCGGTACAGCGCCGCCAGACAGCTCCGCCGCAGCCACGATGGCGTCGAACTTCGGCTTGATCGACGTCAGTTGCACGTCGCAGTCATCCTGCTTCGCCATGCACTCAAGCGGGTCCATCGGCAGTTCTGGCGTATCCTTCACCGCCACGACGCGAATGCCTGCCGCCTTCAACCGCTCCCACGACTGAAGCACCGCTTGCGTCCGCGCCTCGTGCGCTTCGCTGCGGATGCCGTCGGCAGAGATCGCGCCCTGAGCGAACTGCGAGAACACGGCCACATCCGGCGGATCGGATTCCAGCAGCTTCATCACATTCGCCGACCAGGTAGCGCATTCGGGATAGGGGTAAGGCAAGCCTCTGATGACCATCGGGGTCGTGACGAACGAGCACGAGGATTTCGTATGGGTGATCAGCCGCCAGCCATTCTTTTCGGCCAGCTGCTCCAGCGCCGGCTCCCAGTTCGCCGCGTGGGAGTCGCCAATCAGTGCGACGGTGAAAGCTGCATTGGCAGGACCAAAGACGCAGGGGTTCGGCTCGGTGACGGACTGGGCGACATGGCAGCCACGCGCATAGATGCTCGGCATGTCCGACAGCGCAGTGGTGAGCGGCGGGTAGAACGCCACGCCCGCTGTCGCCGTCACTTTCTCGGTCAGCGACAGTGCGCCGGGATAGTCGGCAACAGCAGTTGCATCTATGGCGGAGGCTTCGCGATCAACTACATAGTAGATCGCGCCCACTGCGCCGCCACAGACCACAACCGAGGCAAACGCGGAAGCCAGCACGCCTCTGGGCCGCTTTATGATCGGCTTGGGCGGATTGCGGAACGTGTCTTCGATCAGTGACTTCGAGACATGCGCAATCGCCATAGTAATCGCGATGACGCCAATGCCTTCGACCACGCCAAGCTCATGATCGAGATGCGCGTTGTAGAACACAACGACTGGCCAGTGGACGAGATAAAGCGAATACGAGATGTCGCCGATCCATTGCGAGACGCGGTTCTCCAGCAGCCATGAGATCGCCCCCCCCCCCGCTGCTCGGGCGCGCGCAGGCCCGACATCAGCAGCGCAACCGTGCCGATCACGGGCGCGAGCGCCGCATAGCCGGGGAAGGGCGTCGCCGCCGAATAGAAGTACGCCGAGGCGAAAATGGCCGCGAGACCCGCCAGCCCAAGCGGCACGCGCACAAGGCGCGGGATGACAAGTCCATCCTTGAGAACCGCCGCCGCAAGTCCGCCAGCCGCCAGTTCCCAGAAACGGGTATGCGAAAAGAAGTAAGCCTGAGCCGGATTGGAGTGCGACAGCGTCACCGAGAACCACAGCGATACGCCGATGATCAGCGTACACAGAACAATGCACAGCACCCTGAGCGACGCCTTGAACATCGCCGCCGCACCCGCGCACAACGCGATCAGGGCGGGCCAGACGAAATAGAATTGCTCCTCGATCGACAGCGACCAAAAGTGCTGCAACGGGCTCGGCGGGTTTGCCGAGTTGAGATAATCGACGGCCTGCAGCGCCAGATACCAGTTCTCGGCATAAAGAGCGCTCGCGGCGATCTCGTTCGCAGTGCCGATCCAGCGCGACCCCGGCAGCAGGAAGATGAGCCCCGCAACAGCGATCAGCACGACGAAGGCCGCCGGCAAAAGACGGCGCGCCCGCCGCGCGTAGAATTCGAGGAAGCGGATACGTCCTTCCTTCTCCGCCTGCTTGAGCAGCACGCGCGTGATCAGGAAGCCGGAAATCACGAAGAAGACATCGACGCCGACATAGCCTCCCGGCAGCGCCGCCGGAAAGACGTGGAAGACGAGCACCACCATCACGGCGATGGCGCGCATGCCCTGGATGTCGGGCCGGAACACCGATCCTTCAGTCATCCGTCCTCATCCCCTCACGAACGCCGCCTCACAAGCCCCGTCATGTGCGGCTGTTCGCCAATCTACTGTTTCCGGCGCTCCCCGAGAGTCCGATCATCTCTCGCGGCCATAGCCTGACACGCCACGACCCAATCAGAAAAGTCCGCGCTGCAGGCATTCTTCCGCAAAACGCACTGCGATGCGCCGCCGCCTGACCGGCTTAGCCGCCGCCCGGCGGGTTGAGAAGCTGCAAATTGGAAATCCTGGAGGGTCGCCGCAGGGCGCCCAAAATGTGGAGACGACCGTCTTGACGCCGCTCGGAACAACCCGCCCGCCCCTCGCCAGCCGGCGGGAACATCCGCTAGGCAACGACCCCGCGTCACCTCTGGACAAATGCGCCGCGAGGGTTTCACCCTCCGCGCCATGACAGACATTTCCCAGCGCATTGACGCAGCACTCGCTTCCGCCCTCAACGAGAAACGCATTGTCGGCGCCGTGATCGCCGTGATGAAGGATGGCGAGCTCGCCCACTTCAAGGCCTATGGCCAGTCCGACCGCGAGGCCGGGCGCGCGATGAAGGAAGACGACATCTTCCGTCTCGCCTCCATCACCAAGCCCATCGTCACCGCCGCCGCCATGCGGATGATCGAGCTTGGCAAGTTCGGTCTCGACACGCCGATCACCGACTTCCTGCCCGACTTCAAGCCGAAGGCGCCGGACGGCTCCACGCCCACGATCACCATCCGCCACCTGCTCACGCATACGTCGGGCCTCTCCTACGACTTCCTCCAGCCGATGGGCGGCCCCTACAACACCATCCCCGTCTCCGCCGGCATCGATGGCGATCTGACGATGGAAGAGAACCTCGCGCGCATGGTGCAGGCCGGTCTCACCTTCCCGCCCGGCGCCATGTGGCTCTACTCCGTCGCCATCGACGTGCTCGGCGCCGCGATGATGAAGATCGAAGGAACGGATCTCGAAGGCGTGACAAGGAAATACGTCACCGGCCCGCTCGGGATGGACGACACGTCCTTCTTCGTCACAGACGCCGCGCGGCTCGTGCAGCCCTATTCCAACGCCGCGCCCGAGCCGGTGCGCATCGGCGACAACTGGAAGCAGCCCTTCGTGCCAGGCCTCGCGCCGATCAATCTCGGCGTTTCGCGCGCGTTCAACCGCAATGCCTTCCAGGGCGGCGGCGGCTGCATGAACGGCAAGGCGAAGGACATCGTGCGCTTCCTCGACGCCATCCGCGCAGGCGGCGCGCCGATCCTGTCGGAGAAAACCACGCAGCAGATGATGTCGAATCAGATCGGCGCCCATCGCATCATGTTCGATCCCACCGGCAACACGGCCTTCGGTTTCGGCGGCTCCGTGCTGATCGATCCAGCCGCCGCAGGCTCCCTGCTCTCGCCCGGCTCATGGAGCTGGGGCGGCGTCTGGGGACATTCGTGGAATGTCGACCCGGCGCGCAGGATCACTATCGTCAACCTCACCAACACCACGCTTGAAGGCATGGCGGGGCAACTGCCGCGCGACGTGCAGGCGGCGGTCGTGGGGGCGTAGTGGCGGCAGCGCATCCTTCGAGACGATTGGCCCTCCGGGCCAATCCCTCAGGATGAGGTCTGTGGGCGCTGAAAAATTTTGACCAAGCCAACCGGCCTCATCCTGAGGGATCGCGAAGCGATCGTCTCGAAGGATGCATTCAGCTCACGCTTTACGCTTCCGCGCCTCGACGATCTCCACCGCCTTCGCGAGACATTCGTCCGGCGTCATGCGCGTGGTGTTGATCCAGATCGCGTCGTCTGCCGGCTTCATCGGCGCGTCCTTGCGCTGCGAGTCGCGGGCGTCGCGCTCCTGCAATTGCAGCAGCACGCCATGCCGGGTCACGTCCTGACCCATGCCAGACAATTCGAGAAAGCGCCGCCGCGCGCGTTCCTCGACGGCGGCGTCGACCCACACCTTCACATCAGCATCCGGCGCGATCACCGTGCCGATATCGCGGCCATCGAGTACGGCGCCGCCAGGTTGCCGCGCGAACTTCCGCTGCAGGTCGAACAAGGCCCGGCGTACGCCGCCCAGCACGGCCACGATGGACGCTGCCGCGCCTACGCCTGCCGTACGCAGCTCGAACTCGTCGAAATCCTCGAGGTCGATCGCCATCGCCAGCGCAGCGCAGCCCGCTTCGTCATCGAGAGCGATGCCCGCATCCATCGCCGCCTTGCCCACGGCGCGATAGAGCAGCCCGGTGTCCAGATGCGGCAGGCCGTAATGCGCCGCCAGCCGCTTCGCCAGCGTGCCCTTGCCCGATGATGTCGTACCGTCGATGGCGATGATCATGGCCCATGCCCTTTAGCGCCCGGCGCCCGATGTCAAGCGCACCTCTCCCGAACCCGATCGTTCGCGTCGCCAGCACCAGCGCCCCCGAAACGGCTAGCGTCGGTCAGGATTAGAGCCGTGGCTGCGCGTCTAGCCGCTAAAATCCAGCGCGGTCACGTCTGGCTCCGAACCACCACGGCGTAGAATGACGCGATCCTCCGCACGCCGGCAGAAGCCACTTGCAGCCAACCGCGGAAATTCGGCTTCGGGAACGGCCACAATCATCATGCGGTAGCTGTCCGGCGCCGAGCCAACCCATCTCAGAACAGCGCCGTCGGTGACCAACTCATGCTGTCCTCCGGTAGGCGGCTCGCCTTGCAAAAATGCACGGCAATAGCGCTGCCCAAAGTCGAGGCGGATCGTCAGACCTTCAAAGTCCGCACCCAATCCGGTGAACCGGTCATGCTCCAGCCCGTCCCACTTGCGCCAGGTTCTGCCGGAAGGATCTGCGGCTGCGGCCTTGGCGATGCTCCGGCTGATGATGTTTTGAGCGCCGTATTCGGTTGCATCGGAGCGATTGGACAGCGACGCCGGTCCTGCCGCGATCTCGGCTACAGCGAGCTTGAATCCCGTGGGAACGTCCCGGAGCGGCGCCTCCGGTAAGGCCTTGAACTGCCGATCGCCCGGCTTGCGTCCAAAGTACACGTCGGCGCCATCAAACTTGAAGCGCGCACCGGCAAGCGATGTCTCACGAATGTACCACACGATATCCCGACTTTCACTGCGCCCCATGGCGAGGCCCCATCCCGTCGACTCGATATCGATGCGAAGTTGCTGCAGATCGCCGCGCGGATCGGAAAGGGCGGCCTCCAGCGCCTGCATGTCGGCAGAACCGAGGGTCTGCGCCCCCATCTCCGTCAGCGTAGCAACGTCTGCCCCGAACAGCACCGCCGCACTGCCAAACCCGTTCGCCAATGGCCCGGTTGCGGTTGCGGACAACGCCGGTTCGCGATCCATCTGATAAGCGGCAAAGCCCACGGAGCCCAGCGCGACCACCGTCAACGCACTGAGAGCCACCCACAACACCAGACCGCCGTATCTTTGTGGCGTGCGGCCCTGTCCGCCTCCAAACGACGGCGCACTACCGCTTTGTTCGGCCAACGCAGGCGATATTGGCAGTGCCTTTGGCGGCTGAGCACCATAGCGCCGCCACGCTTGCGCCAGCGCGTCCAGCTTCGCAATGTCCGGGCGCAATGTCCGACCTACTTGCCTCGCTACGGCGTCAAGCAGCGCGCGTGGCTCGTAGGGACGTGGTTCGCCGCTCCAGTTTGTTAGGTCTATCGTCTGATCGCCTTCGAACTCCACAGGCAGCTCGCATGACGCCAGCCTCATAGGGACATATTTTCCTCGCCTTTTTGCGTAACGCGCCTCGGACCGGACCCAGTCGCTCTCCGTCGAGAGATCGCACCACAATACTAGAACAACCTTCGCCGCTAACAGCTCCGCATCGATTTGACGGCTGAAATCGCGACCGGTGACCAGCTGGTAGTCAAACCACACTGAGTAGCCATGAGCGCGTAGGACTTCCGCGATGTGCTCAGCTGCCGCTCGGCGGTCCGATTTGTAGCTGATGAAGACATCCATCGTTCTAGCCCCCAAAACCGCGTGTAGGTTAGCGACTCATTCCGACGTCGCCACCCAGCATAGCCATGTGGTCGAAGAATTCGGGATAGCTTGTCGCGATCATGGCGATGTCATCCACCGACACGGCGCTTTTCGCCGCCGAGCCCATCACCAGCGCGGACATCGCGATACGGTGATCGTGCCGCGCTTCCACCACGCCTCCACCGGGAACGCCACGTGCGCTCACCCCGGTCACGATGAAGCCGTCTGGCAGTTCTTCCACTGCAACGCCATTGACCGCCAGCATGGCGCAGATCGCCTTGATCCGGTCGCTCTCCTTGACGCGCAGTTCGGCGGCGCCCGTCACCTTCGTCCTGCCGTCGGCGAAGGCAGCCAACACCGCAAAGATCGGCAATTCATCGATCATCGAGGGCACCAGCGCGGGATCGAGCGAGATGCCTTTCAGCTTCGAAGCCGAGGCAATCACCCGCACTGTTTCCTCGCCCGTCGCCTGACCATCGCCCTCGACGCGGAGTGCGCTGCCCATTTCGCGGGCCGCATCGAGGAAGCCGGTGCGCGTGCGATTGTCGAGCATGCCTGTGACGCTCACCTCGCCCTCGCCGGCGATCAGCGCCATGGCGATGGCGAACGCAGCCGACGATGGATCGCCGGCAACGGACGCGCCCCGTATCGCCTGCAGCGTCTGGCCGCCCTTCACCGAGACGATCGGCCCGCCCTCCGCGCGCTGTTCGACGCCCACCTCCACGCCGAACGCACGCAGCATGCGCTCGGTATGATCGCGCGTGGCTTCCTTCTCTTCCACCACCGTGACGCCGTCGGCGCGCAGGCCTGCCAGCATGATCGCCGACTTCACCTGCGCCGAAGCTTCCGGCGGGGCATAGCGAATGGCTTTCAGCCTGCCCCCCCTCAGCACGGCAGGCAGCCGCCCGCCCGGCGCCGTATCGGCCTGGAGCCCCATCTCGCGCAGCGGCTTCAGGACGCGCTCCATCGGTCGCGACGAAAGTGATTCGTCGCCTACGAAGCGTGCAGTCGCATCATGGCCGGCCACGAGGCCCATCATCAGGCGCGCGCCCGTGCCCGAATTGCCGAAATCGAGGTCGCATGCCGGCGAGGAAAAGCCGCGCGCGCCGACGCCATCCACAGTCCAGGCGCCCTGCCCGGTGCGCTCGACGCCGGCGCCGAGCGCCTTGGCCGCCCTTGCTGTATTTATGACATCCTCGCCTTCAAGGAGGCCGGTGATGGTCGATTCGCCGCTTGCGACCGCCGCCATCATAACCGCCCGATGCGAACAGGATTTGTCCCCCGGCGCACGGGCCGATCCGGCTATCCGGTCGACAGGTCTGGAACTCGCACGCATCTGGCTTTCAAGCCTTGTGAACAGGGCTGCCGGCCCCTATCCGGGCCGCGAAACATGAGCGCTTTACAGCCTCGCGCAGACATGGCAAGCGCCGACCCAAGCATGGGGAAATAACCTTGGCGAACACCGAACTTGGCGGAAAGCATGTGTGCCCGGAATGCGGGTCCAGATTCTATGATCTTGGAAAGCTTCCTCCCACCTGTCCAAAGTGCGGAACGGTCGTTGAAGTAACCGCCGAAACGGCGAAGCCGAAGCGCGTGGCCGCAAAGCCGAAACCCAAGGCCAAGCCTGCATCCTCCTCCAAGGCTTCATCGCGCGATGAAGACGACGATGACGAGGAAGAAGACGACGAAGACGAGGACGAAGAAGACCTCGACGATGAAGAGGAAGAAGACGAAGACGAGGACGAAGAGGACGAGATCGACGAAGACGACGACGCCTCCGGTTCCGATGACGATGATCTCGACGACGACCTCGACGACGACGATGACGACGACCTCGACGATGAAGACGAGGACGAAGATGAAGACGACGACCTGACCGTCATCGGCGAAGATGACGAATTCGAGGACGACGACCTCGAAGTCGAAGATGGCGAAGAGGAAGAAGACCGCTAGGTCTTTTCGCTCCGCTCGATGAATCAGCGGCCCGCGATGATCTCGCGGGCCGTTTGCTTTTGGTCGGACGTCAAAGCCATTTCTTTGCGAAAGCTCGGCCAGATGCTGTCTTCAGGTAAGTCTCGAAGGCCCATGCCTGTGCGGCGTCGCTGAACGCGAGATAGGTTTTCATGCGCCAGGGTGCATGCCGGGCAGTGTGAGGGACCTCGCACGCATTGTGCCTTGCGAGCCTGCCGCGAAGCTCTTCGGTCGCCCCCACATAGAAATGGAGACCGTCCTCGCTCTGGAGAATGTAGACGTATGTC
>CAZGWV010000043.1:0-17107 GCA_964529555.1 uncultured Rhizobium sp. | reverse complement strand
CGCCCCCACATAGAAATGGAGACCGTCCTCGCTCTGGAGAATGTAGACGTATGTCATGGGGCTCCCCAACCCTGATGCCTGCGCAGGCCCGCCTTCGCTGCCAGGCAGCTACGGCGCGGCAGCCCGTCCGCAATACGGCCCGGCAAGCCATCCTGCACTCATTTCATTCGTGAAGGATGGCTTGCCGGGCCGTAGCGCGAAGCGCGAAGGCTGGTGGAGCCAGACGGAATCGAACCGACGACCTCTTGCATGCCATGCAAGCGCTCTCCCAACTGAGCTATGGCCCCACATCCGTGGTTCGGATACGGACCGCGAAGCCCGCCCCGATTTGGGAGCGCGTTGCTTATACTGAGGCTCCCGCATGATCAAGCGGGTAAACTGAAGGAGTTCGCGTGGCTCACACCCTCGCCTTCCTGCCCGGAACCATGTGCGACGCTCGGGTCTGGGCGCCCGTCCGTGAGCGGCTGATTCCCCTGTTTTCCGGCCACTACATCGCAACCGAGACCCAGGCATCGCGCCAGGACATGCTCGCCCTCGTCGATTCGACGGCAGAAACGGAGGGTCCGCTTCATCTCGTCGCGTTCTCCATGGGCGGCTATCTGGCGCTCGACTATGCGCTCGGCCACCCCGGCCGGGTTGCCTCGCTGGTCACGGTGGGGACCTCGGCTTTCGGCCTGACGCCCCAGGAGGCCGCCGAGCGCGCCCGTGCTCTCGACCTGCTCGAAAAACACGAATACCGGGGCATCTCGCAGGCCCGCATCAATCAGTTCGTCCACCCCTCCCGCCAGTCCGACCCCGCCGTGGCGGACATGATCCGCGCCATGGACCGGGACCTTGGCAAGCAGGTGCTGGTGAACCAGTTGCGGGAAACCTCGACGCGGGCGTCTCTCGCCCCGCTCCTGCCGCTGCTTGCCGTCCCCGCCCTGTTCATCGGCGCAGACAGCGATCCGTTCGTCTCGACGGCAACGATCGGGAAGATGGCAGGGCTTGCGCCCGGCGCCCGGATGGAGATTGCGCAGGACGCGGGGCACATGCTGCCGCTCGAACAGCCCGGCTGGCTGGCCGACCGCATCGCGGCGTTCCACGGAGAGATCTAGGCCGCGTCGCTCGCCAGATCCGGCGCGAGGATCGCCAGCACCGTCTCGGACGTCTGCGCCTGGCGCAGCGCCGTGCGGATACGCTCCTGCCGGAAGACCCGCGCCGCGCGTGCAAGCGCCCGCAGATGGTCGGCGCCGGAATCGGTTGGCGCGAGCAGCATGAAGATCAGATCGGCGGGCCGCTCGTCGATTGCTTCGAAATCGGCGGGTTCGAGCAGGCGAGCAAAGCCGGCAACGGGCCGGGACAGTGTTTCGATCCGCGCATGCGGGATAGCGACACCCTCGCCCACGCCGGTCGACCCCAGGCGCTCCCGCTCCTGCACCGCCTCGTGGACAAGCCTGGGATCGAGCCCCAGCGACTTCGCCATCATGGCCGACAGTTCGGACAGCACCTGCTTCTTCCCCTGCCATCGCGCGCGCGGAACCAGCGCCCCCGGCAAAAGGAGATCGCCCAGACTTGGCGTCATGGGGCTTGGCGTGATCATGGGGTTGGAGCCGGCGGCGGCCATCAGCGTGCTCCGCCTGCAATTGTTGGTGTGTGATACATAACTCTACCACGTCCCTCTGAAGGGTACGCCCTTGTGCCCGATAAGGCCGAGCATATCGCGCGGACAAACGGACGCATCAAGCGGCGACGTTCCCATTGCAGAACAACTGCAAATTTTCAGCCGGAAGGAATTCAGCTGTCCTTGCCCGGATCGACCCAGCCGACGTTACCGTCCTGCCGCCGATAAACCATGTTCAGCCTGCCATGGACGGCATTTCGGAACATGAGTGCCGGAGAATCGGCCAGTTCGAGCTGCATCACCGCCATCGAAACGGTCAGCGTGCGGATCTGCATGTCCGATTCTGCGACAATTGCCGGGGACTCCCCCAGCGCCGTTTCAGCGGCGGGAGCATCGTCGGGCGCATCCGTCTCATCGGTCGGGAGAATGATCCGCTCGAAGCCTGCTTCGACGGCGCCATTTTCCTTGCCGCGATGGTCGCGCAGGCGGTTCTTGTAGCGGCGGACACGTTTCTCGATCTTGTCGAGCGCCATCTCGAAAGCCTGGTAACCATCGTCGCCCTCGCCGTGAGCCTGCAGCGTCACGCCGGAAGGCAGGTGGATCGAGCAATCGACATTGAAAGCCCAGCCGGGCTTGGACACCGTAACGAACGCCTCGCCAGTTCGATTGAAGTACTTGGATACACGCGACTCGAGACCGAAGGATATGCGCTCCTGAAGCGCTGCGCCGACTTCGATTTTCTTGCCTGCGATCTGGACTTGCAATTGAGGCTCCTTGTTCCTGGCCTGGGGTGACCTGTCCTCTGGACCGATCCGCGCCGTGTGCGTTGCGCGCAGCTGGCCCGACCTCGCTACACAACTTAAGTTTGGGATCGCGCACAGCGAAGGTCAACGGCTCAACAGCGCCGCAGGCGCGTAATACTCAGTACTGAGAAGAGGTTGCAGACATGCGCCGCGCGTGCGTCTCGCAGGCGCCGCATCAGCCGCCGGAAGCGAAAATCCTGCGGCGTTCCACCGACGAGGGAATCCGCAGCGACTCGCGATACTTCGCAACCGTGCGGCGCGCGATGTCGACGCCGTGGGCGCGAAGACGCTCGACGATCTGGTCGTCGGACAGGACAGCGTCGCGGCCTTCCTGGTCGATCATTTCCTTGATGCGATGGCGCACCGACTCAGCCGAATGCGATTCACCGCCCTGCACCGCCGGGATCGACGCCGAGAAGAAATATTTCAGCTCGAACACGCCGCGCGGGGTTGCAACATACTTGTTCGACGTAACGCGGCTTACCGTCGACTCGTGCATCTCGACAGCGTCGGCGACGGTCTTGAGATTGAGCGGCCGAAGCGCGCGAACGCCGCTGACGAAGAAGCCATCCTGCTGGCGCACGATTTCGCTTGCCACTTTCAGGATCGTGCGGGCGCGCTGATCGAGCGACTTGATGAGCCAGTTGGCCGACGCCTGGCATTCGGCGAGGAACGCCTTGTCCTCTTCCTTCTTCGAGAGGCCGGAAACCTCGGCGTAATAGGTGCGATCGAGCAGCACGCGCGGCAGCGTATCGGCGTTGAGTTCGACGGCGTACGTGCCGTTCGGCATTTCGCGCACGAACACGTCGGGCGTAACGGCAGGAGCGGCATCGCCCGCAAAAGCCGCGCCCGGCCGCGGCGTCAGCGTGCGCAGCTCGGCCAGCATGTCGATAACGTCTTCCTGGTCGACGGCGCAGATTTCGGACAGGCGCTTGAAGTCGCGCTTTGCGGCCACTTCAAGGTTCGCGATCAGCTTCTGCATGGCGGGATCGAAGCGGTCTCGTTCGATCAGCTGCAGGGACAGGCATTCCTGGATGTTCCGGGCCATGACGCCCGTCGGATCGAAGCCGTGGCAAACGCCAAGCACCGCTTCGACATCCTCGACCTCGGTGCCAAGGGCATCGGCGATCTCCTGCACGTCGCCGCGCATGAAACCCGCCTCGTCCGTCTCCTCGATGAGACGCGAGGCGATCAGGCGGTCGGCATCGTTGAGGCCGGCAAGCTGGAGCTGGTCTTCGAGGTGGTCGCGAAGCGACTTCTCTTCGGCCGTGATGGATTCAAGATCGAAATCTTCCGAGCGCTGCTTGCCCGATCCGGCCTTGGACCAGTCGAGCTGCGCGGACGGGCCGCCGGCCATGGCGCCTTCAGGCGCTTCGGACGGGCTGTCATTCTCGTAGACGTCGTCGGAGCGGGCATCGAGTTCGCGGCTGGCCTTGTCGGCGCCGTCCGACTCATCGAGGCGCATCTCCTCGCGCTTTTCCGTCGTGCGTTCGGGGGCCTCGCCATCGGGGCCTTCGTTCTCCGCGCGCGTCAGCAGCGGGTTACGCTCGATTTCGGTTTCGACGTATTCGGCAAGCTCGACATTGGAGAGCTGGAGCAGCTTGATGGCCTGCTGCAGTTGCGGCGTCATAACAAGGGATTGCCCCTGTCTCAGCTGCAAACGATGCGCGAGCGCCACCTGTAACCTCCCATGGCCCCCGGCAGGACCGACAATCGGCGACCGGACAGAACCAATCCAACGGAGGCTACACTAAGCGCGCGGTATTAAAATTGCATAATCGGCATACCGCCGAAATTCCTGCATCCGCTCAAGCCGTTCCGAGGAATCCCGTCACTGGGCGGAGAATCTTGCTCCAAGGTAAACGCGGCGGACGTCCTCGTTAGCAAGTACGGCAGCCGGCGTGCCCTCGAACAGCACCGTGCCGTCATAGATGATCGAGGCGCGGTCAACGATTTCCAGCGTCTCGCGGACCTGGTGGTCGGTGATCAGCACGCCCAGACCCCTGCCCTTCAGATAGCGGACGAGGTCGGAAATATCCGATACGGCCAGCGGGTCGATGCCCGTGAAGGGTTCGTCCAGCAGCATGAAGTTCGGCCGTGAGGCGAGCGCACGGGCGATCTCGACCCGGCGGCGTTCGCCGCCCGAAAGCGAGTTGGCGTTCTGTCTGGCCAGCCGCGCGATCTGCAATTCTTCCAGCAGGCTCTCGGTCAGCTCCTTGCGCTTGGCGCGCGAGCTTTCGGTGAGTTCGGCCACGGACATGACATTGTCCCACACGCTCATGCCGCGGAAGATCGAGTTCTCCTGCGGCAAGTAACCGACGCCAAGGCGCGCACGCTGGTACATCGGCAGCGCCGTCACATCGGCGCCGTCAATCGTGACGCCGCCGCTGTCGGCGGCGATGAGGCCCATGATCATGTAGAAGCAGGTCGTCTTGCCAGCGCCGTTGGGACCAAGCAGGCCGGCAATCTCGCCGCGCTTCAGACGCAGGCTGACATCCTTCACAACCTGGCGGCCCTTGAAGGACTTCGCGAGATTGTTCGCACGCAGACCATCGCGGTCGTCGGCTTCCAGGGCGGCGGGCGCCGTTTCGTTACGAGCGTCCATCTCGATCTCAGTTCCCGGAGGGAGCGGCAGGCGGCGTCGCAGCCGGAGGCGTGGCCGCAGGGTCGCGGCGCGCCGGCGTGAAGATCGACGTGACGCGATCCTGCTGCGAGCCGGTGATGATCGTGCGGCCTTCGCCGACCTTGTAGACGACTTGCCGGCCGCGCACGACGCCCTCGGCGCCACGCGAGAGGATAACGTCGCCGGTGATGGTGATCGTGTCGTTGGGCGAGTTGTAGACCGCGCGGTCGCCGCGGATCTTCACTTCCGGCGCCGTGTAGTAGACGTCGCCTTCGGCGATCAGCTGTTCCATCGACTCGCACGCCGCATCCTCGCCGGCGGCGGGCGTCGATTGCGTGCAGACCATGGTGAGCTTGTTCGAGGTGATGCGGCTGTCGGCCTGCGTGGCGACGACGCTGCCCGTGTAGATGACACGGCCTTCCTTCTGATAATATTGCGCCTGGTTGGCGTTGATCTCTACCGGCGCATCGCCGCGGCCGATCTGGGCGTGGGCTGCGCCCGACGCCAGCGAAACCGCGAGAAGCCCGGCAACCATGCCAGCGGTTTGCGACCACACCATCCTGCTCACCCTGTCCTATCACTCACGCCGTCGGGGCCCTGGGAGGCCAAGTTCACTTCTTCTTGGGCTGGAACTTTGTCCAAACATTGCCCTTCAGGATAATCCGGTTGCCATCGTCCAGCACCTCATAGGCGTCGGCGCGCACATCGCCAATGGGCCCCTTGCCTTGCAGCGGTTCCTGGCCCTCGACCCGGTTCTCGCGCACATGCATGCGGGTGCGCTGCGAGGTGAAGGTATAGCCGGCGGCGTCGGTCATCACGACGTCGCCGACGAGGTCGAGAAGTTCCGTCTCGGCGTTCCAGACCCCCTCGCGCGCCTGCACGGTCGTCGAGGCGGCGTCCTTCAGGCGCGGGTTCACCAGATCGATCAGGTTGATGTTGTCGCGGCGGCGGCGGGCGGTTTCCGCCGTCAGCGTATAGGGCCGGTCGTTCGCGTCATAGCCGTCGAAGCGCGGCCCCAGCACGGTGACGCTGAGCCCCGTGGCGCCGGGCTCGGCCCCCTTCTGCCGCATGCTGCTCTCGATAATGGTCCCCAGCAGCCAGCCAGCCGCCAGCACCGCGCCGATCGTGAACAGCAGGCGCAGGATATGGACGAGCGCCGTGCGCGCGCGGGCCTCCTTCAGCGAGGTAGCCCGGCGCGGACCCCAGAGATCCATCGAGTGACGAGAGTGGGCGGCAGTTGCCATGCGCCAGCCTAGATCGGACGAGCCGCCCGAGGAACCGGGCGCGCGCAGCGTTACGCTGAAATCGGGCGGAATTTCCACCCTTTCAGCCCGCCAGGGACCGAAATCCTCAGCTGTGTGCAAAAATATCCTGTTCGGCCCAGCCAGAGAGGTCGAGCGCGGCCCGGACCGGCAGGAAGTCGAAACAGGCCTGGGCCAGCTCCGTGCGGCCCTCGCGCTCCAGCATGGCGTCGAGCCGGGCCTTGATTTCGTGCAGGTGGAGGACGTCAGAGGCGGCATAGGCCAGTTGGGCGTCGGAGAGCTTTTCCGCGCCCCAGTCCGAGCTTTGCTGGGCCTTGGACATGTCGATATTGAGGACTTCGCGCGACAGCTCCTTGAGGCCGTGGCGGTCGGTGTAGGTCCGGGCGAGGCGCGAGGCGATCTTGGTGCAGTAGACCGGGAAGCACGGCGCACCCAGCCATTGCTGGATCATCGCGAGATCGAAGCGCGCGAAATGGAAGATCTTGAGGATGCGCGGGTTGGCGACCAGCGCCTTGAGGTTGGGGCAGTCGTAGTCCGGCCGCCGCAGGCGGACGACATGGGCGTCGCCCTTCCCGTCCGAGAGCTGGACCACGCACAGCGCGTCACGGAACGGGTTGAGACCCATGGTCTCGGTGTCGATCGCGACGGAGCCCTCGAACTTCACATGAGCCGGAAGATCGCCGTCATGGTTGTGGATCGCCAAAGTCAGTCTCCTCGTCTCAAGCCGAGGAATGGCGAAAAGCCGATTTTCGGCAGCTTCCGGGGCCGAAAGTCAGCGACCCGGAGAAAGTGGTGCCCAGAAGAGGACTCGAACCTCCACGGTGTTACCCGCTAGTACCTGAAACTAGTGCGTCTACCAATTCCGCCATCTGGGCAGATAGCAAGGGGCGCGTGATACAGGCGGTGAACGGGGGTTTCAAGGCCCTCTTTTCAACCGTTTGCGCCGCCGGAGGGCCCCGGCGCCCGGAATGGCCCGCTTCCGGCGCATTCGCAGGCTCTGGGGCGGTCGCGCAACCACCGCCTCAAGGGCAGATCCCGAGCCGGCGCATCACTTGAAGTTCCAGACAGCGCGCACGCCGATCTCGTCGAGACCCTGGTTGCGCCCTTCACCGAGGATCTGGCCATGGCTCAGATGCTCGTAGATGCCCTGGACCGCGAAGCTTTCCGAGAACTCCCAGGTGATGGCGAGCGAGGATCGGAACAGGTCGGTCGAGCCGAGCAGGACGTGCTCTTCAAAGAAGGCCGCAGCTTCCGGCGTGCCATTGGCATAGGGGTTGGAATTCTCCCCATCGTGCAGCACGTAGCCGAGGCCCGGCTCGATGCGCCAGCCCGGCGCGAACTCGAAATCCCATTGCAGGCCGCCGCCGGCATAAGACGTGTTTCCATCCGTATTGACCGACGCCATGATGTAAGGATGGGGCGAGCCGGCCCAGCCGAGAAAATCGGGCGACTTGAAGCGCAGCTCGCCGACGATGTTGACGCCGGATTCCTTGTCCGCATTCTTGCAGTCGATAACGCAGATATTGTGTTCCATCACGCCGACGCGGACGCTGTCGACCTGTGCAATCGCAGCAGGCGCGGTCGATACCGCCGACACGATGGCGGCTACAGTCAGAAACCCCGGCTTCATGCCCATTCTCCCGAATACCCGCTCAGTTTTCGGGAGAAGCTAGAGCATGTTCTGGAGCCACAGTGAACTGCCCGCCGCTGGCGCCCCGCAGTCCGGCGGGCCTCAACGCTTGGGCGAGCGGGTAACCAGAGCCGCGTAAGCCAGCGCCGCCGCAAAGGCAGCCATGACCGAGATCACGGCGGGGATAAAGAAGGGTTGCAGGTCCATGCGGGGCCTCCTCTGATTGCAAGTTCAGCTTTCCTCGACGCAGGACGGCAGGCGCATCTGGTCGTCGGCGTCGCACGCATAGGCGAGCCCCGCGACCGCAGCCTTCCATGTCCACTTGGCGTTGGCGCGCGCCTCGCCGGTGACTGTGATCGAGGCCGGGTCGGCAATGCCGAGCGCGCCAGCCGTCGCCTCCCTCAAGGCTGCGCGCGCTTCCTCGGGCGTCTGTGCGCCTGCGCAGGCGGCGAGCGCCGCGAGCACGGCGAGTGGGGCAAGTCTCTTTGAAGCGGTTGCGATCATGTCGATCCCCGATGATCTGCGGTCCGGTGTCATCGCCGCCAGTCTGCAATCGCGGTCGGTCCGGGCGTCTGATCCAGATCAAGGGCCGGACAGCAGCGATGCGGCATCGACGACCGGCAGCGCGACCGCGCGCCGCGAGGACCGCCATGCGCGAATCATCGCCGCCCTCTTCGCCCGATCCATCGTCCCGCGCGCCAACTGGCGCCCCGAACGGGCATGGGCTAGACTCGCCGCGCCTCTGGAGACTGCCGAACATCAGCCTGCAATCGCTCTTCACCGACGACCGCTTCCGCATCGTGCCCGAGACGATGGTGGACGGGTTGATCGTCATCGATGCGGTCGGCATCATCCAGTATGTCAACCCCGGCTGCGAGCGGCTGTTCAAATACTCCTCGGGCGAACTCATTGGCCGCAACGTCTCGGCGCTGATGCCGGGTTCCTATGCTGAAAACCATGACGGATTCCTGTCGCGTCATCGCGAAACGCGCGTAAAGCGTATCATCGGCATCGGCCGCGAACTGACCGGGCTGAAATCCGATGGCGCCGTGTTCCCCATGTATCTGTCGGTGGGCGAAGCGGAGACGGCCAATGGCATCATCTTCGTCGGCATCATCTACGATCTGACCGAGAAAAAACGCGCGGAGGAAATGATCCTCCACCACCAGAAGCTGGATGCGATCGGCCAGTTGTCGGGCGGCATTGCGCACGACTTCAACAACATCCTCGCCGTCATCGGCGGCAATCTCGAAATGATCGCCAATGTGGACCTGCCGCCCGCCGCCCGCCGCGCCGTTGCGCGCGCACAGGACGCCGCCGTGCGTGCAGCGCGGATCACACAGCGCCTGCTGGCCTTCGCGCGCAAGCAGCCCCTGCTGCGCCAGCCGCTCGACCTCAACACATGCCTCGCAGACATGGCGGAGATGCTGCAGCGGACCATCGGCGGCACCGTGGAAATCCGCATGCATCTGGCGAGCGACGCCGGCACCGTGGATGCGGATATCGACCAGTTCGAAACGGCAGTGCTCAACCTCGTGGTCAATGCGCGCGACGCCATGCCCGAGGGCGGGGTTATCGACATCGAAACCGAAATGGTGCGGTTCGACGACGATCCACGCACCGCGCAGGACGCCCCGCCGGGCGACTATCTGCGCGTTTCAGTGTCGGACAATGGCGCAGGCATGGCGCCCGAAGTGCGCGCTCGCGCCATCGAACCCTTCTTCACGACCAAGGAGGTGGGCTCTGGAACCGGGCTTGGCCTGTCGATGGTCTATGGTTTTATGAAGCAGATCGGCGGCCACGCGCGGCTCTACAGCGAAGTTGGCCACGGCACGCGCGTCAGCCTGTTCTTCCCGCACCTGGGCGTGGCGGTAACGCCGGCGGCCACTGGCTCCGATGCGTCGATGCCTGCAGGCGATGGCGAGGTCGTCCTGGTGGTTGAGGATGATCCCGATGTTCGCCTCGTCACTGTTTCGCGACTGCAGAGCCTTGGCTATCGCGTGAAGATCGCGGCGGATGGCGCAAGCGCGCTCGACGTCCTGTCCCGCTCGCCGGAGATACAGCTGGCGCTTGTCGATGTCGTGATGCCGGGCGGCATGGACGGACACGCGCTGGCCGACGTGATCGCGGCGCGCAATCCGCACATCCGCATCGTGCTGACTTCGGGCTATTCGCCCCGGATGGCCGAAGAGAGCAGCCCCACCAGCCGACCCTTCCTGCCCAAACCATCAACGCGCGCACAGCTTGCGCAGATGGTTCACGGAACGCTTTATCCACGCGAAGACGGCTGAACGAGCCTAGTGGTTCCAGTGAACCTTGCAGGCCAGCACATAGCCCTCGCCACGCACCGTCTGGATCAGGTTGGCGCTGGAAGCGTGCTGCGCCAGCTTGCGGCGCAAGCGGCTAACCAGCGTGTCTATGCTGCGATCGAGGGCTTCCCAGTCATCCTTCTTCGTCGCATCGGCAATCGCATCGCGCGACATCACGCGGTTGGGCCGATCCACCAGAGCGGCGGCAAGATTGTATTCCGCCCCGGTCAGATCGATAGGGATGCCCGATACCGTGCAGATATCGCGCCGCGAAGGCGTCAGCACGAAATTGTCGAAGCGCGCCTGGCGTTCGGTTGAGACTGCAGGCGCATCCGCCACGGGACGCGCACGGCGCAGCACCGCACGGACGCGCGCCAGAAGCTCGCGAAGTTCGAATGGTTTCGGCAGATAGTCATCCGCGCCAACCTCCAGCCCGACAACCCGATCCACCATCGAGCCCTTGCCCGAGAGCATGATGATCGGCGTTGAAAGCCGCGCCCTGATCTCGGCGGCATAGCTGAGCCCGTCTCCGCCCGGCATGTTGATGTCGAGCAATAGAAGGTCCGCCGGCTCGGCCGCCATCAACGCCCGCGCCTCGCCGGGATGAGCGGCCTGGCGCGTGACATAGCCCTCGGCCTCGAGGAAATCGGCGAGCGTTTCCCGCAGGCCGGCATCGTCGTCGACGATAAGAATGTTGCCGTGCGACGTTACTACCGACACCAAAGCGCTCCCGCCTGCTGGCCTGTGTGATTCGGACTGCCTCAGGGGCCATTGCTCGCCTCGCCTGTCAACGCACGAGTTGCCGCGTCTTGCCACTACGGCATCAGGGCAGCGGGTCCTTGTCCGTCAGTATCCGCGCAGCCGATCCGGCAGGGTCGTCGAACTGCCCCGCCCGCAGCGACCAGACGAAAGCCGCAAGAGCGATACCGGCCAGCACCAGGGCCGCCCCCATCATGTAGAGAAGCACGGTCATGGCGCGCCATCCTCCAGCTTCATCAGCGAAAGCCTCAAGGCATTGAGCGTGACAATGGCGGACGACAGCGACATCGCCGCCGCCGCCACCATGGGCGTAGCCCACCCGACAACCGCGACCGGCACGGCGACGAGATTATAGACCGCCGCGAAGGCGAAGTTCTCGCGCATCCGCCGCCGGGCCGCACGCGCGACCTCGACGATCATCGCGACCGACTTCAGGCTGCCGCCGGAATAGACGCAATCGCTTGCGAGCCGCGACACATCCACGGCGCCGCCCGGCGCCAGCGATGCGTGGGCGCCGGCAAGAGCGGCTGCATCGTTGAGACCATCACCCACCATCAGCACCTTGCGTCCGCCGGCCTCCACGGCGAGACGCCGGGCCTTCGACACAGGCGTCGCCGCGGCCGTCCACTGCTCGATGCCTGCTTCGAGCGCGGCAAGCGCGACGCGCTCGGACGAGTCGCCTGACAGCAACTCAACAGACAGACCCATGCGACGCAGGCGCTCCACCGTTTCCTTCGCTTCGGGCCGCAACCTATCCTCGAAACGGAAGGCAATGGGCGCTGCGCCTTCGATAGCGAACCACAGCTCGCTGCCGCCCTCCCCGGCGACGCCTGCGAATGCGGCCGAGCCAAGCCTGGCCGCGCGGCCATCGACGATGCCGGAAACGCCATGACCCGGATGCTCGACGATTGAAGCCGCGACGGGACCGATCCCTGCTGCCTGCGAAATGGCGCGCGAGAACGGATGGCGGCTGGCGCGAGCCAGCATCGCAGCTTGCGCAAGAGCGCCGGCCTGGTGCTCGCCGGCAAGCTTCGGTTCGCCGAGTGTCAGCGTGCCTGTCTTGTCGAACACGACGTGATCGACCGCCGCGATGCGTTCCAGCGCATCCCCCGATGAGAGATACGCACCCTGCTTGAACAGGCGGCCCGCGGCGGCGACCTGCACCATCGGCGCCGCCAGCGCGATGGCGCATGGGCATGTGATGATCAGCACGGTGATCGCGATGAACGCCGCCTGCGACAGCGAGGCTCCCAGCACCAGCCACATCACAAAGGTAAGCCCCGCCGCGATATGGACTTGCGGCACGTAGGCTTCGGCGGCGCGGTCAGCGATGCGGCGGAAGGAGGATTTCTTTTGCTCGCCCGCCTCCAGCAGTCGCCCGATCTCGGCGGTCAGGGACTGGCTCGCTGGAGCGACCGCGCGCACCTGCAAGGGCGCAGACAGGTTGACCGCGCCCGCATGCAGGACCTGACCGGCATAAGCGGCGGAGGGCTCGACCTCCCCGGTCACCATCCGCAGATCGACCTCGCTGGCGCCGGAAACGACTTCGGCATCGACAGCCAGACGCTCGCCCGCCGCGATCAGCAACACGTCGCCCGGCCGCACATCGGATGCACGGACCGCCTCGGCGGCGCCCAGCGGACCGATACGAGTCGCGCTGGCAGTCTGCAGCGCGGCGAGTGCATTCGCGGCGGCATAAGCGCGACGGCGCAGCCGCGCGTCGAAGAAACGCCCGATCAACAGGAAGAACAGCAGCATGACCGACGCGTCGAAGTAGGCGTGCTGGCCGCCGCGTGCTGTCTCATAGAGGCTGATCGCGATGGCGAGGATAACTGCCAGCGAAATCGGCACATCCATGTTGAGGCGGCGACATTGCAGAGCTGCAAATGCGGATTGAAAGAACGGCACGCCTGAGAACGCCGTGGCGGGTATGGCGACCAGAGCCGAAACCCAGTGCAACAGCGTGCGCGTTTCCAGCGTTATGTCGGGGCTGAACCACAGAGGTTCCGAGACCACCATGATCATAACAGTCGCAAGCCCGGCCACCACCATGGCGATCAATAGACGGCGTTCTGCTGATGCAACGCCGTCATCGGCCTTAGCCGCGTCGCAGGCTGCGGCGTCGTAACCAAGCTTCGCGATCGTCTCCGTAATCCGGCGCGGTTGCAGTCCGCCTGTCCACTCCACATGCATCCGGCCCGTCGAAAGATTGAGGCGCGCCGCCGCCACCCCCGGCAAGGCCGCAACCGCGCCCTCGATCTTCGCAAGGCACCCGCCGCAACTTGCGCCGTGCACCGCGATCTCGAGCGCGCGCCTGCCCCGGCTTTCGGTGACGAACGCCGAGGGGTCCTGGGCGAAACCGGCGGGCGACGCAGGCGCCAGTCCGCTCGGGCATCCCGCGACAGCGTCGATCATGGCGTCACGAGTGTCTTGGCGGCCTGGAATACTGCGCTCTCTTCGCCAGCGCGCCGGGCTGAAATCAGCGCCTCGATGCGTGCGCCGCCATGTGTCTCCATATCCACGGCGTATTCGCCCGGCGAGACTTCAGCGAGATCGACGCTCGCCGCTTTCGCCTCGCCGGCGACATGCACGCTTGCCGAGACTGCAAGGCCGGTCAGTGGCGCCTGACCGGCGTCGAGCATTCTCACCACAAGCCTTTTCCCGCTGGTATCCGCCAGCCCGACCTCGGACGTCCAGCCCAGCTTCTCCTGCTCGCGGCGGCGTGCGACCTCGCTGTTGTAATCGAGGCCAAGCACGTAGGAGTTCTTTACCTGTTCGCCGGGGAACGACTTCAGCGCCCAGAACAGAAAGGTCGCATTCACCGCGATCATCACCGCGAAGAGGCCGGATATCCAGAACAGCACGTGTATGCCGCGCAGCTGCTTCGTCTTGATCGCCATTGCCTTGGCCGCCATGTCAGTTCTCCGGTCCAGAGAAGCGTGTCGATGCCGTGGTCCGCGCGCCGCCAGCATCCGTCAGCACGATGCGGATATCCGCCCCGCCAGACGGCAGACCGGCTGCAGGCGCCGTAACCAGCACGCGGTAGCTTTCGACGGCGTTGGGCTCAAGCACCAGGCCACGGCCCGCAAGATCCGTCTCGCCGATCACATCCAGCGACGCGCCCGATATGCCGTCGACGGACAGCCGGAAGGTGCGGGGATCGCGTTGCTTGTTGGCGATCTTCAGCGTGTAGGTGTTGCGGATCTCGCCCGTGCTGAGCCGCACATAGGGCAACGACCTGTCCTTCAGCGCCGAGAACTCAAGCGTGGTGCGCGTCGAGAGGCCGAACACCATCAGCGACGCCGTCAGCAGGAGGACGATCAGATACAGGGTCGTGCGCGCGCGGATGGGCCGGAAGGCGCGCGGCTCTTGTCCAGAGGAACGCAGGGTCACGTTGTCGTCCGTATCGTAGGCGATCAATCCTTTCGGACGCCCAACCTTCTTCATAATGGCGTCGCACGCATCGATGCACAGCGCGCACTGGATACATTCGAGCTGCGGGCCATTGCGGATGTCGATTCCAACGGGGCAAACGACGACGCACTGCTTGCAGTCGATGCAATCGCCCCGCCCCTCCCAGGTGTCGCCCTTCTTGTGTGGCGCACGCAGCTCGCCGCGATCGGCGCGATAGGTCACCGCCACTGTATCCTTGTCGACCAACGCGCCCTGGATGCGCGGCCACGGGCACATATAGGTGCAGACCTGCTCGCGCATCGTGCCGGCGAGCGCATAAGTCGTCGCCGTCAGGATGGCGGCAAAGACATAGGCCGTCGCGGGCGCTTGCCCCGTGAAGAACGACTCCGCAAGCGTTGGCGCGTCATGCCAGTAGAGAATGAAGGCGCCGCCCGTCGCAAACGCAACCAGCAGCCAGACCGCGTGTTTGCCGCCTTTGCGCGCCAGCTTGTCGATGCTCATCGGCGCCTTGTCGCGCATCATGCGCGCATTGCGATCACCCTCGAAGAAGCGCTCGACCACGATGAACAGGTCGGTCCAGACCGTCTGCGGGCAGAAATATCCGCACCAGACGCGCCCGAACATCGCCGTCACAAGGAACAGGGCGATGGAGGCCAGGATCAGAAGGCCGGTGATGTAGTGAACTTCCTGCGGCCAGATTTCGAGGAAGAAGAAGTAGAATTTCCCGCCCGCAAAATCCGCGAGCACGGCCTGATCCGGCATTCCCGCGCCACGGTCCCAGCGAAACCAGGGAAGAATGTAGTAGACGCCGAGCGTCAGGATCAGCAGCGCCCATTTCAGCGTGCGGAATTTGCCCGAAACGAGCTTGGGATAAACCTGCCGCCGTTTTTCGTACAGCACGATAGGCGCGTCGCCATCGGGCGGCTCCCCGCCAGCCGGGGCCGAACCACGCTGGCCGCGCCCGTCGATCAGCGTAGTCGAGCCCATCGCTACTCGCCGCCTCCGAGGGAGTGGACGTAGACAGCGAGCGCGCGGATGGTCGCGTCGTCGAACCGGCTTTGCCAGGCGGGCATCACGCCGTTACGCGGTCCGAAAATCGTCCGACGCACCGAGGCGCGGTCGCCGCCATAGAGCCAGTCGGCATCTGTCAGGTTGGGCGCGCCCTTCGTGCGGTCGCCGCGGCCATCCACGCCGTGGCAGCTCGAACATTGCTGCTCGAATACCGGCGCTGCGCGAGCGACAGCCGCCTCGTCGGCAGACCGATGCGAGAGCGCCGTCACGTACTCGACCAGATCGGCGATCTGCCCGGCGGTCAGGAAATCGTCGCGGCCGAACGCCGGCATTTCCGAGAAACGCGCATCGTCAGCGCCGGTGCGGATGCCGTGGCGGATCGTGTATTCGATCTCAGCCAGCGAACCGCCCCAGATCCACACATCATCCGCCAGCTGCGGATACCCTTTCGCGCCGCGCCCGCCTGCGCCGTGGCAAGTCGCGCAGTTGTCGCCAAACGCGCTCTCGCCCAGAGACAGGGCCAGCTGGCTCAGTTCGTGGTCCTTGAGAATATCGGCCGCCTCTCGCGCCATCAGCCGCGCGCCAAGCGCCGAACGCTCGGCCTTCGCCGCAGCAACAGTCGCTGCGACATCGTCGCGGTCGGATTGCTCCAGCACGCCCGTCGTATGCCCCTGCATCCCCGGAAGAGCGGGCCATGCCGGCATCAACACCCAGTAGACGATCGCGACCACGACCGATCCCCAGAACATGAAGCGCCACCAGCGCGGCAGCGGATTGTTCAGTTCCCTGATCCCGTCCCATTCATGGCCGGTCGTCTCGACGCCGCTGTGCGGATCGACTTCAGGCGAGCGGTCGGTCATCGCCGCGTTCCTTCTCTCTCATGGGGAGTTCGGCTGCGCGCTTGAAGCGGGCGCCATTGCGGGGCCAGAGGGCGTAGACCAGCACGATCAGGAAGATCGCGACGAAATACGCCGTGCCTCCCGTCTGCGCGAATGACGACCATCCTTCGTAAGTCATGGGATCACCGCTTGTTGGAGAGGTCTTCGGCTTCGTAGGTCGAGAAGTCGACCATCGTGCCGAGGACCTGGAGGTAGGCGATCAGCGCGTCCATCTCGCTCGGCTCGCCCGGCTCGCCATCGAAATCGCGGACCAGCACGCCGCCTTCGCGGCCGGCGATGGCGCCATAGTCGGCCTTCATCGCCTCGACATCGTATTCGCCACCCGACTGCGCCAGCACGTCATCGGGAGCGCGCGCGATCATTGCCGGGCTGTAGGGCACGCCCGCAAGCGCCAGCGTGTGCATGTCGCGCTGGATGCCAGCGAAATCGAGCGGCTGGTTCGACAGGAAGGCATAGGGCGGCATGATCGATTCCGGCACCAGCGAGCGCGGATCGACCAGATGCTGCTTGTGCCATTCGTCCGAATACTTGCCGCCGACGCGCGCAAGGTCCGGGCCAGTACGCTTCGAGCCCCACTGGAAGGGATGGTCGTACATGCTCTCGGCGGCGAGCGAGTAGTGGCCGTAGCGCTCCACCTCGTCGCGCAGCGGACGGATCATCTGCGAGTGGCAGACATAACAGCCCTCGCGGAAGTAGATGTTCTGCCCGGCGAGTTCGAGCGGCGTGTAGGGCCGCACGCCCTCCACCTTCTCGATCGTGTTCTTGAGATAGAACAGCGGCGCGATCTCGATCAG
>CAZGWV010000042.1:0-28648 GCA_964529555.1 uncultured Rhizobium sp. | reverse complement strand
AACGGTCTTGAAAACCGTCGTGGGGGAAACTCCACCGTGGGTTCGAATCCCACCCTTTCCGCCAACGGCTCGTTGGTTGTTCGCCCCAGCCGCTAGAACGCTTGAATTTGCGTGTTTTTAGCCTTTCGGTGCTCCTCTGATGGCGCCGGGTAGGCTGTAGAAATGGGGACCGCTTGTCCCCGGATCGGTCCCCAGTCGCGCAAAAGGGGAGTCCTGATGTCCGTTCTAACCGACTCGAAAATCCGCGCCGATATTGATCCTGACAACACGCGCAAACGTCCGTTCAAACGCTTTGATCGGGACGGCCTCTTTATCTTGGTCCCACGCAGCGGTCGGGCGAAATGGCGGTTCCGCTACCAACTAGGCGGACGCGAGAAGATACTCACAATCGGGACGTATCCCGTCGTGTCGCTGAAGAAGGCGCGCGACAAGCGGGACGAATGGAAAGAGATGCTTTCCGAAGGGCGCGACCCCGGCGCCGAGCGGAGCGCCCGGAAGGCGGCTCTGCTTTCCGATTCTCCGACCGCCTTCGGCAAGATCGCGAAGCAATGGCACGACCTCAACGCCGGGCGTTGGACCGCCTCTTATTCCGCTCAGGTTTGGCGCCGGGTCGAGGCGGACCTAATCGGCCTCTGGACCCGCCCCATTGAAGACATCCGCACTCCCGAGCTTCTGGAGGAGCTTCGCAAAGTGGAGGCGCGAGGCGTGCTGGAAACCACCCGCCGCCTTCGCATCTACGCCGAGGCCATCTTCAAATACGCGATTGCGGTCGGCCATTGCGAGAACAACCCGGCGGCTAACCTTCGCGGCGCGCTGAAACCCCCTGCCCCTCCCGTCCACCATAAGGCGCTGCCACCTGCACAGATGGGCGTGTTGCTGAACAAGCTGGACGAATACGATGGCGAGCCGACCACGCCGCTAGCTCTAAGGCTGGCGCTGCTGACCGTGGCGCGCACGAACGAAGTACGCGGAGCGACATGGGACGAGTTCAATCATCTTGAGAATCCCCGCGCGGCCTTGTGGCGCATTCCGAAAGAGCGGATGAAGGCGCGCGCCGATCACGTTGTTCCGCTTAGCCATCAAGCGGTTTCACTACTGAAAGACCTTCGGAAACTGACTGGCGGGAGCGACTACCTGTTTCCCGGCGCCAAGAGCGGCGTGATTTCGCAGAATACGCTGATCTACGCCTATTACCGGATGGGATACCGAACCCGCGCGACCACGCACGGCCAGCGCTCGACTTTCTCCCATTGGGCGAACGAGAACCGCGAGAATGAAGACGTTATCGAATTGTGCCTGCACCATGCGCCGCGCAACAAAACCCGCGCGGCGTATGCCCGGCTTGAACTGGTCAATGACCGCCGCGTGTTGCTCCAGAAGTGGGCCGACACGCTCGATCACTGGAAGGCGCATTACGCCATCCTCTAAAAGGATCAGCCGCTGAGGGGCCTTCATTCCCCCCAGCGGCTGAGCATCCCCATCAGGTGTGCATCGGGCCGAACATCCCGACTCCAAACAACCCGCCGTCAACTCCCAGAAGACACGGGCCGACAAGGTTCGAACCCGCGACGGAAGAACCTTGTATGTTCGATATAGACATATTGCCCGGTCGGGGCAATATCGACTTCAGAAGTTTCTGGAGTCGGGTCTATGGACCGTTTTTCGCTGCCGTTCCTCGTGACGCTGATTGTCGAGCGCGATGGGCTCGACGATGCGTTTGCGGCTGAAGTGAGCCGACGCCTCCGGCGGTTCCGCGATGATGGCTTAATCACCCCCATCGAAGGGACCGGCGGAAAAGGCCGAGGTAAGAGCGCCGAACTCGACCTGCACGAAGCCGCAGCGGCGATGATACTCGAAATTCTTTCCCCCATGGACTTGGCCGCCGAAGCCAAAGCCGAGGCGCGGCGCGCATTCAATCGAACCGATGACCACGCAATCCCTAGAAAAGCTGGAAAGACCCGCGTCGGCAACGAACGCTCCTCGCTGACGGCAGCGCTCGAAGGCTTGGCCCGTGGCGAGGATTGGATTCTGCGCTTTCAGCATCTTGGCGGACGAACGGGACGAGCCTTCACGGCTCGCGTCATGCCGGACGAAGAACAGTCGCAACGCCTCCAGGCCGCTGCCTTCGCCCGCAAAGGCGAAACCCTGCTCGGGACTATTCGCGTCCCTCTGAAAGTCATCCTGCAACCGCTGCTCGACGCGGAGAAACAATAACATGACCCGTCGCCCTCGCATCATGGAGCGCGTTCGCGCCTTCCTCGCTCCTCAGTCCACCCGCCGGTTCGATGGCGCGGCAGGCGGTCGGCGTTGGGATTCGCGTCCGTTCTTCGGCTCGACCTCGACTGAGGCTCTGGCCGCTGCCGCTCCGATGCGTGGCCGCGCTCGATACTTTGTCGCGAACAACGCTTACGCCTCTAACGGGGTAGCCGCGCTTGTGGCGGCGCTGGTCGGCGCCGGGATCACTCCCGCCTCCCAACACCCGACTCCCGAGACGCGCGCGGCCTTCGCCAAGCTGTGGGCGCAATGGGCGGCTGTTGCGGACGCTGATGGCCGGACGGACCTCGGCGGCATTCTGGCGGCGATGGCTCGCGCCATGATCCAAGACGGCGAAGCCTTCCTCCATCTTATCGAGACGCGGCGCGGTCTTCGCGTGCGCCTGCTGCCCGCCGAACTCATCGACGAAGCAAAGACTGTCGAGCTTGGCGGCGGCGCTTACATCGTGGCGGGTGTGGAGTTTGACGCGGCTGGCGAGCGTGTCGCCTATTGGATTCTTCCGACCAAGCCGACCGATGTTCTTACCTATGCGCCGAGCGTTCGCGTTCCGGCTGCTGACGTGCTGCATCTCTCGACCTCTATCGGGATCGGGCAAGTTCGCGGCGTCTCTTGGCTGGCGCCGATCCTTCTCCGCCTGGCCGATGTGGATGCGCTCGAAGACGCGCTGTTGGTCGGCTTCAAAGTCTCTGCGCTGCACGCTGGATTCCTCACCGACTCCAACGGCGCCAACGAGTTGCCCTTTGACGGCACGCAAAGCGGCTCGACGCTGGAAAGCGGGCTGGAGCCGGGCACTTTAAAGCGGCTCCCCGCCGGGATGGATGTGAAATTCAACAGCCCTGCACAGGCACAGCAGTCCGTCGAGTTTCTGGCCGCGCAACTCCGTGCGCTCTCCGCCGGTCTCGGCGTGCCTGAGTTTCTGCTCACGAACGACGTTAGCCGCAGTAACTACAGTTCGTTGCGCGCTGCTCTGATCGCTTTCAAGACTCGCGTCGAGGCTTGGCAGTTCAATACGATCATTCCGCAAGTCTGTCGCCCGCTTTGGGAGCGTTTCGCTACGTCCGCAGTCCTTTCTGGTCGGCTGGCGGCGCCCGACTTCGAGTCGAACGTCTCCGACTACATGAGCGCCGAGTTCTATCCGCCTGCCATGCCTTGGGCGGACCCGCTGAAAGATGTGCAGGCGACGAAAGAGTCGATTGCCGCCGGACTGCAGTCCCGCCGTCAGGCAGTCGCCGGGCTCGGCTACGCCATTGAAGACCTCGACGCCGAGATTGCGGCGGATCGCGCGCGGGAAGCCGCGCTCGGCCTGACGTTTGGCGCCCCGCCCTCCCCTCAAGAGAAGGAGTCCGCCGATGTCGGTTGACCTGATGGAGCGCCGCGCGGCGTCTCTCACCCCCTCCACCTTCGACGCCGAAGCCCGCACGGTTGAAGTCACGTTCTCGACCGGCGCCGATGTGAACCGTGGCGGTTACGTCGAGCGCCTGGCCATGACCTCTCAAGCCGTGGACCTCTCGCGCCTCATCGGCGCCCATGTGCTCGACTCCCATCGCAAGGCGTCTCTCTCCGACGTTATCGGCGTCGTCGTGCCCGCCGAAATTCGCGACGGCGTGGGCATCGCCAAAATCAAATTCTCCGAGCGCTCGACCGCGATCATCGCGGACGTGGCCGCCGGAATCATCCGTCACGTCAGCATCGGTTACGCGGTTCAGCAATGGGCCGATTCCACTGACGCGAGGGGCCAGCGGATCAAAACCGCCGTGCGCTGGTCCCCGCACGAGATTTCTTTCGTGCCTATCCCTGCCGACCCCGGCGCCAACACTAGGAGCATCACCATGCCCGAATTGAATACGCCGGAAGCCCCGGCGCCCCAAACGCGCGCTCAGATCAACACCGCCATTCGTGCGCTCGCCACCACGGCGGGCCTCGACTCGGCTTGGTCTGACTCGCAGATCGACGCCGAAGCGACGGTGGAAGCTGCTCGCGCTGCCGCCTTCGAGGCGATGGCCGCGCGCTCCACCATCATTCGGACGGCCAACCCGCCGACCGAAGGCGCGGACGCTCTTGTCCGCAACCTCGGCGAAGCGCTGCACGCCCGCATCACGGGCGCCACGCCTGCGGATCAGGCCCGCCAGTATATGGGCAACACGCTGGCGGATGACGCCCGCGCGATCCTGATCGCTCGCGGTCAATCTGTGGTCGGCCTGTCGCGTGAAGCGATCCTCGAACGCGCCATGCACACGACCACGGATTTTCCGAACCTGCTGACGGCGACGGGCAACCGTGCTCTCGGCGCCGCGTATGAGACGGCTCAATCGCCGCTGAAAAAGGTCTCGCGTCAGACGACGGCGCCGGACTTCCGTCCGATCAACCGTCTTCAGATCGGCGAGATTGGCGCCCTTCAGCCGCTCTCGGAGTCGGGTGAAATCAAGAGCGTGACCCGTGGCGAGGCCAAGGAGTCGTATGCTCTGGAAACCGCCGCCGCCATGTTCAGCATTTCCAGAAAAGCTCTGGTGAATGACGACCTCGGCGCGTTTGCCGACTGGGCGCGTGTCGCTGGCCGTCAGGCCGCCGAGTATGAGGCGAAGATTCTTCGGACCCTCATCGAGTCCAACCCCACCATGCAAGACGGCAATGCGCTGTTCAGCGTGGCGCACGGCAACCTCGCCGGTTCCGCTCTCGCCATCTCGGGAACGGAAGCCGTCTCGGATGCCCGCAAGGCTCTCCGCATGATGAAGGGTCTCGACAATGTGACCCCCATTGCGGCGACTCCGAAGTACCTGCTGGTTCACCCCGAGCGGGAAACGGAAGCCGAGAAATTCCTCGCCGACCTGGCCGCCGCGACCACGGACGATGTGAACCCGTTCTCGGGCAAGCTGGGCCTTCTGGTCGAGCCGCGCCTGACCTCGGAAAACGCTTGGTATGTGTTCGCGAACCCGGCTGAACTGCCGTGCTTCGAGCACGCCTACCTCTCCGGCGCCCAAGGCCCCCAAGTAGCCTCGCGTGAAGGGTTCAACGTGCTCGGCATGGAGTTCCGGGTTGTGCTCGACTTCGGCGCTGGCGCCGTTGACTGGCGCGGCGCTTACAAAGTCCCGGCGGCGTAACATGGCCGCTCTGACTCTCTCCGACCTCACCACGCTTAGGGACGCGCTCATTAGGGCGCGTCTCAACGGGGTGCGTTCCGTGAAGGATCAGAATGGCGAAACGCTGGAATACAAATCCGATGCGGAAATGGCGAGTGCGCTCGCCAACGCCGAACGCCGGATTGCCGAGTTCAACCGCGCGGCGCCGAGCACGATCCTCTTTGCAACCTCCAAGGGGCTCTAAGCCCCGTCCCTGAAAGGACTCCACCATGAAAAACTACATTCAACCGGGCAACACGCTGACGCTGACGGCCCAAACCCAAGTCAACGGCGGCGAGATCGTCGAGATTGGCGCCATCGTCGGCGTTGTCGCTTCCGACGCCGAGAACGGCGAGCCGATGGACGTTCACACGGTTGGCGTGTTCCGCCTGCCGAAAGTCCCGACCGACGTGATTACGGTCGGCGAAGAACTCTACACGGATGGCGATGTCGTCGGCGAAATGGATACGTCCCTCACCACGAAAATCGGTGTGGCAGTCGAGGCTGCGGGCAATGGCGCGACGACTGTGGCCGTGCGTCTGTCTGGTGCCTTCTAATCCCTGAAATGAGAAGGACGCCCGGCGTGCTCTCCGGGCGTCCTTCAAACTTTTGCCGCGTTGGAGGCGGCTCACATGACTTATCATTCCCACCACGAAATTCAAGAAGATTGGATCGTCTGGCCCGCTTCCGCGCACCCCGCGCGCCTGCCTTGGCCCGGCGTCAATCCTCCCCGCCTTTGCCCTGTCGCGCCGAGCGCGCTGGCATCGCGTAGCATCCTGAATCGTCTCCGCGAACCCGGAACGAATGGCCCCGATGATCCGGGAGTCATCGTCGAGAGTGCCGACGATCTTGAATGGAATCGCGCCGACTGTGCGGCCATGCGCGAGGATGTGCAGGCCGTAGCGCGCGACTTCATCGCGGCCGGCGCCGACTTCTCCACGTTCGTTGCGAAATGCACGGCGCCCAGCAATGACCTGACGCGCGCGTGGCTGAAACGCGAGCACATGACGCGCGGCGAGCTTCGCGACCTTTGGGATGGCGAACGCGAGCGCCTGGCCGAGCCCTCTCCGCGTTGCTCCGCCTTCGAGCGCGAGAAGTTCTATCGCAAGCGGGCGAACCGCTCCCCCCAGCAACGCAAGTCGCATGACATCGCGTTGCGTATTGCCATGGCGAGGGCCTGACATGATCGACCTTGAAGACTGCCACGTCTGGCACGCTCGCAACGTGCAGGGCCGGAACGGTAAGCCGCTGCTGCTGCTTTCCAGCGTCATCCTGCACCCTGATTTCGCGGAATGCGATGCCGTTGCCGTGTGCAATGGCATGATGCTCCGCTATCTCGACAACCCGATCACCTGCGATCACGCCGAAGACCTCGCCAATTGCGAGATGATCTTGCGCGCGCGGCGCCGGGCGAGCGGGCTCGATCCCCAAGCCATGCTTCGCATGACGTTTAGCGACCCCGGACTCGCGGGACTTGGACTCGTGATCGTCAACGTCGAGGCCAAGCCGATCCGCTTCCGTGAAGGGGGCCGCGCATGAACCGGCCTACCGTGGAAGACCTGTTGGGCGTGACGCTCGACTCCATCGCCAGCCATCTCGCCGCTGACTGGTTCGCGCGAGATTATGTCAGCACGAACGCCGAGGCTCGCTATCATGCACGCTTCGATGTGAAGCGCCGCCGCTGGCAGGAAACCTTGCGAGGCGAATGGATCGACGACAACCCGAAATGGCTGGTCGGAAATGCCGCCGCTCGCCGCATCGGGCGCTTTCAACGCGCGCGTATCAACGCGGATGACAAGCGCGCATGGGTGAAGCTGGCGGAGCGCGTGGCGAAGCTCCACAACCGCACGCAAAAGCCCGCGCTTGCCATCGCCGCAACCTTCCCCGCTATGCAATTTCCGGCGCCTACGGTGACGGCATGAAGCGCCCCAGTGTGAAAGACCTCCTCGGCCTGGATGATGTGGCCGACGCGCCCGACGCCGTTGCCGACTTCGAGGCCGCTTTTGGCTACGGCTTTGGCGGCGACTCCCTCAACGCGCATGGCTTCGCAAAGGCTCACGCGGGCCGCTTGATGTATGTTCCCCAGTGGAAGCAATGGCTGGAGTTCGCCGACCATTGCTGGCGCCCGTGTGATGCCGAATGGCTGATTCAGGCATGGGCCGCCAAGCGCGCACAGGACGCCATCACCGCCGAGACCCGCAAGGGAACGCGCGAGGCCGCCGCCGAGACGAAAGTCTCGACCAAGCTGTTCATGGACCGCCGCAGCCAGCTTCACGCGCTGGGCGCCGCCAAATCGCTTCCCATGATCCGCAGGAACGCATTCGACCTCGACGCCGACCCCTACAGCATCGGCGTGCGTAATGGTGTTGTGGACCTTCGCACGGGCCGCCTGCGACCCGGCCAGCCTGAAGACCGCATGACCAAGCAGGCCGGATGCGCGTTCGATCCTGACGCCGAGGCGCCGCTCTTTATGGACTTCCTGAAAACCGTGCAGCCCGATCCGCAGATGCGTGCCCTGCTCCGCCGCGCGGTCGGCTACACGCTGTTTGGTCTCATGGATGCGGAGGTGTTTTTCTTCATCTTCGGCGAAGGCGGTACGGGCAAGAGCACGTTCGGCAACGTCATCGCCAAGCTGATGGGGGACTACACCGCTGTTTGCGACAAGCGCCTTATGGTCCGCACGCTGCACAGTTCCGAGTATGATCGCCAAACCCACGCGGTGCGCGGCAAGAGGCTCGCCAGCGTGAACGAGACCAGCGTCGGCGATGTGTTCGACGATGTGAAGATCAAAGCTCACGCTGGCCGCGAAGATGTTAGCGCCCGTGCGCTCTATGGAGAAAGCAACCCCTACATGCCGACGCATACGGTGTGGATGCGGGGCAATTTCCAGCCGGGCGTATTGGATGGCGGCGACGGCTTCTGGCGCCGGATCATCCCTATCGGATTCAACGTGCAGATTCCTCCGGCGGAGCGCGTTGGCGACCTCGACCGGCGGATCGTCGAGAACGAGTTGCCCGGCGTGCTTGCATGGGCGGTTCGCGGCGCTGTGGAATGGCGGGAGCGCGGCCTTGGCGTGCCCCAGAGCGTTGAGGAGGAGCGCGACTCCTACAGGGCCATGAGCGATGTGTTCGGCCAATGGATGGCGGACTGCACGACTCGGGAACGTGGCGCCAAGGTGAAAGCCTCGGACCTCTACGACTCCTATTGCCGCTTCATGGCCGGGGCGGGTTTGGAGCCTGCGAACGGGATCGTGTTCGGCAAAGAACTGACGCGGCGCGGGATCGTCCAAGACCCCAGCCGCGCGAATGGCCGCCGTCGTGTCGGTCTCAAGCTCAACCAGTCGGGGAGGTTTGCCGATGTTGAGTAGCGAACAGGCGTTTTGGGACGGGTTGGGACGGATGTTTTCCCCCTATCCCTATAGAGCGGTACATAGAGGGAGGGGGAAAACATCCGTCCCGACCCGTCCCATCCCTGTTAGGCGAGTATCCCGCGTGGCGCGCGTGGCGGCTGCTCGCGCATGGCGGGAAGCGGGTCCCTTTAGCCGGGTGGGCGTGTGCGGGGCCGCTGAGCCCCCCTGTAAAACGCTTTCCGATTTTTTCGCGGGGGGTCTGTAGCTCATGCGTCCCTCTATTTCCGATCTTCTGGGGCTGGATTCCGCGCCGACGCCTTCGCTGGTGGACGCGGCGACCGTGGCCGATTTCCTCGGCGTGACTCCTCGCCATGTGAATCGCATGGCGACGGATGGACTCATTCCGCGCGAAGGCCCGAACCTTTTCGACCTGCGGACTGCAGTCCGCGCCTTCATCACGCACCGCCTGGCCGAAAAGCCGGGGACCGCCGACCGCGCCCGCCGCGACCGGGCGAACGCAGACCTGATGGAAGCCAAGGCGGCCAGCGTGCGCGCCGAGCTTGTCCCTGTGGCCGAGGTCGAGCGGCGCTGGTCCGCCGTTACGCGGGATGTCCGGGCCGCCATGCTGGCGGTTCCCGCGCGCGTCCGCTCGCGCGTGCCTGACCTCACCCCCGCCGCCATCGCGTTGATTGACGCCGAGGTCCGGGCGGCGCTGGCATCCATGTCGGGGGGCGAAGATGACCACGATGCTTAACCCCCTCGAAAAGGCCCACCGGGCGGCCCTGCGTGCGCTTCGACCGCCGCCGCGCGTCTCCCTGCCCCTCTGGATCGAAGCCAACGTGCGCTTGCCGGAGGGCGTCTCCGCAACCCCCGGCCCTATGAGGCTGTTTCCGTACCAACGGGGACTGGCGGAGGCCATTGGCGACCCCGAGAACGAGCGCGTGACGGTGCTGAAAGCGGCCCGCGTCGGCTACTCCTCCCTTTTGGTCGGCGTGCTCGGCGCCTACGTGGCGAACGACCCCTCCCCCATTCTGGCCGTGCTGCCCACGCGCGACGATTGCCGAGACTTCACGGTCTCGACCCTCGACCCGACCTTTGAGGCATCCCCTGCCCTTCGCGGCCTGCTGGCGGACGAGGCCGACGACTCTGGCCGCTCGACCATGCTTCACCGCCGCTTCCCCGGCGGCTCGCTCCGCGTGATCGCGGCCAAATCCCCCCGCGAGCTTCGCGCCAAAACCGCACGCGTCCTGTTGATCGACGAATCGGACGGCATGGCAATGACGCCGGAAGGCTCGCCCATCACGCTGGCGGAAAAGCGCACGCTGAGTTTCCCGGATCGCAAGATCATCATGGGATCGACGCCGACCGACGAACTCACCTCGAACGTCTGGCGCGCATGGGAGGAGTCGGACCAGCGTTTTTACATGGTCCCGTGCCCGGACTGCGGCGCATTCTTCGAGATCGTCTGGAAGCTGATTCAATGGCCGGAAGGCGAACCGGAGAAAGCCGCGTGTGAGTGTCCGCATTGCTCGACGCTGATCGACGAACGGCACAAGGGCGCCATGGTCGAGGCCGGGCATTGGGAGGCCACGCGCCCGCATGTGAAGGGCCATGCTGGATTCCGCCTCTCCGCCCTCATCTCGACGCTGGCGAATGCGTCATGGGGCAAGCTGGCGGCGGAGTTTCTGGCCGCGAAGAAATCTCCCGAGACGTTGCGCGTGTTTGTGAACACGGTTCTCGGCGAGGTCTGGCGCGAGGCCGCCGACGAACTCGACGAGTCCGAATTGCAGGCTCGCGCCGAACCGTTCGGGCTGGGGTCGATCCCGGCGGAGGTTCTGGTTGTCACCGCCGGAACGGACGTACAGCGCGACCGCCTCGAAACGACGTTGCTCGGATGGACCGCCGCCGGAGATTTCCTCGTGCTGGGCCATCACGTCGTCTGGGGAAGCCCGGCGGCTGGCGAGACGTGGACCGAACTCGACGACCTCTTGCGCTCGACCTGGCCCCATCCCCTCGGCGGTTCAATGAAGGTGGATGCTGCGGCGGTTGACGCTGGCGATGGCGAGACCATGGAAGCGGTTCTCGGCTTCACCCGGTCCCGCTATGGCCGCCGCGTTGTCGGGATCAAGGGCGCCTCTGGCGTTCGCAAGGCCATTGAAGCGAGCAAGGGAAAGCAAAAGCTCTGGATCGTGGGAGTCGACGGGCTGAAGGCTCAACTGCTGGCCCGGCTGGCGAAAGGCCGGAGCGTTCGTTTCTCCGCTTCCCTCTCTGCCGAATGGTTCTCTCAGTTGGCATCGGAACGCCGCGTCATCCGCTACAAGTTTGGCAGGCCCGTCGCGCAATTCGAGCGGATCATGGGCCGCCGCGCGGAGGCGCTGGACTCCGTCGTTTACGCCATGGCCGCGCGCGGTCTGGTCAATGCCGACATGCTGCGTCGGGAGAATGAGTTGCGGCAGATCGTGACGCCGCCCGCAATCCCTGCTGTAATCCGTTCCGCTTGGATGGATCGGGGGAAGTAGATGCTGAGCAAGGCAAAGTTGCAGAAGATCGAGAAGCTTCGCGACGATCTTGCTGACTCCGGCAAAGACGTCCCGCCGCACATCGGACTCATCCACCCATTTCCGGTCGAGTATTTCGAGGACTTACAATTCGGAGTTGAGAGCGGAGACTTCCGAATCCAGCGTTTCGCGTATGCGATGGACCCTGCTCTGCTGGATTTGTTCGGAACCACGGGAGCGCGCCTTCGGTCGACTCTCGGATCGGTCCTATTCCTCGGCGTTCCGCTTGTTGCTGTCGCCGCAGGCTTCTTCCTATCTTGGTGGTGGCTGGCGTTGTTGCCGTTGGCATTCGTAGGCATGAGATGGACCAAAACCGCGTATGACTCTTCGGTCCTTCAAGCTGCGGCAAATGACGAACCGTCCTTTTGCCTGCTTTACTGGTCCGGGCAGGTTTCCGTGTGGGATGCGACGGCGAAGAAAATCTATTACCGCGACTCGGGAACGACCTTCACTTGGAAAGCGCAGCGCGACCGCGAAAAATCGCGCCGAGACGAAGCGGACGATGAGGACGGGACATTTCAGGTCAGGCGAGCGCCAACGCCGCCTCCACCTGTGGATTTGGAGAAAGCGCGCGACTATCACAGCGTGCTCGATGAGATGGTCGCCGAGTGCGTCGGCTTTCTAGCGAAGCACAAAGTTGAACCCCCGAACGATTGGCCGCCGGAACTGCACGCGGAGACGATTGTGTATTCGGCTTGCTACGTCGCGAAGCTTCGTTCGCGCCACAAGTTTTCGATTGCCGGATGGAATACGTTCAAAGCAAGCGTCGAAAATCGAATGCTGTCGATCAAGCGTGACGAGGCCCCCAAGCCGGAGTCGGACGGCTTCAGCTTGGTCAGCTATACAAGCAGCTACTACGGCTACCTGAAGCAGCGCGAACTGCTGGCCCGCCCAGCCGATGAAGACAATAGCGAACTGA
This sequence comes from uncultured Rhizobium sp., assembly GCA_964529555.1. GTDB lineage: Bacteria > Pseudomonadota > Alphaproteobacteria > Caulobacterales > Hyphomonadaceae > UBA7672. Next base: position 16,432 of record CAZGWV010000042.1, on the reverse strand, counting down.
TTGAAGCCCTGGCCGATGACGTCGGCGCTGACGAGGGAATATTAGCCTCCTTCGGCGCGCTATTTCGTCAGTTTGTCGCGCGGGCAAACAAAGACGTTCTGTTCAAAGCATGGCTTGTTTTCGAGAACTAACGCGCCGTCCTAACCGTGCTTCGCGATCAGTCTTTCGAGTTCGGCGGCTTCGCGTTCAAATGCAGCCTTTGTTTCAGCCGTAGTGTCCACGTTCACACCGTTTCGGCGCTCGCCCGTAGTGAGTGAAGTTGTTTCAAACGTTTCAATCACTTTCCGCACGTCGGCGAGTCTGTTGCGTGCATAGGTTTGAAAGTGTTCGAGCGGCGTCACTGGCGTCCCCCTGCGGTCGAAAGATATGTAGCTGATTCGATGCGGTGCCCAATCTGCCGCTAAAGCTCTCCTCTCGCGTGAGTGCCGCCTTCAAGCTCTACCCGCCGCACACGCGGCGCGCTAAGCTGTTAGCGGATAGGCTGGGTAATGAACCGGGGACTCCGACCTACGGAACGCAAGTTTTCCGGTCGAATCGGGGTTCGTGAGTCCCACCCCTTCCGCCAATCGGGTTGGCAGGAAGCCTCGCGTTACCCCACAGCCTCGAACAGTTCGAGCCGCGACTGGCGATCGCGTCGCGGCAGCGCGACGTTCGCAGGATCGACAACAGCCCCGTGTCGCAGGAGCAACAGAGCGTCGCTTGTCAACACCCACCTAGGATGTTCATTGAACGCCTGTTCCAAGGGGGGTCATGCGTGACAGACTCAATCGGCGATATTCCAGTTGCGCCGGAGGTGGAGGACGATGTCCACGGAGCAGCGCGCCACTACGTGCACTTGTCGGATGTGTTCAAATACATCTCGCACTATCGCCGGAGGGGTCACCAGATTGGTCGCAAGGTAGGCGATATGCTGGAGGTGATTACGCTTGCCGCCATATATCGTGACGCCAGCGCACTGCGGAGACTCGTCTTGGAGCCGAAGCTCGTCGGTTTCTCGGGAGCAGGTCACAAGGTGGAGTTCGGCTTCTTCCATCTTGGGGCAGATGGAAAACCATCAACCGAGATGTCCAGCCTCGCTGGATTCGTGGAGTGTAAAAAAGTCGGCGTTGAGCAAACGATTGATGGCGCATTCAAGAGGGTCTTCGGCAAAGCTAGCCGCATCCCGTATGGCGTCTCGATAGACATTCGCTTTGCGCCGAAGTGGGCGGAAGCGGTGCAGACAAGCATCACGTTTGAGCAAGCAGGCGGTCAGACCCGCATCCGTGCGCTATCCAACGGTAAAACCTGTCACGAGGCAGTGGTGGGCGACGGCGAACGGGTGATCCTCGGCCTCACTGTCGATGGAGCGCCGTTTTTCCTCGGGAATGATCAAAGCCTCCGCGACATACCGGAATCGATCCGTGCTTGTCGTGTGCTTGAAATCACTGACCACACCGCCGACGGCGTCTACTGTCTGCTCAACATCTGCCTGGCAGGGCCACAGACGCCCGAAAAGGCGAAGCAGGCATCCTTCGTTGCGCTCGATGTTCGCAAAGGAATGTTCGGCCAGTTCGACAAGCGCCCCGACGAGACTGAGTGTGTCAGCGTCTTGGTGATGACCGAGTTTTCCCACTGGGAGCCCAAGAGCGTGAACATGATCAAGGCCTGTATCGATTTCAATCTCGTTGTCGATGACGCCCTCGTCATCACCGCTATGGAAGCGTTCGAGGCGGAGTTCGGCGAGGGTTTCTTGGATTCCATTACCAAAGAGACCTACTTGGCTGACAAGCTTGTCCGTGACCTGTGCGACAAACTCATTGGGGACGGTCGGATTTTCCGTGACATCGCGGATAGCCGGTACAAGGCCATCACAATGACGCCCGAAGGCCGATTGGTCGTCGCCTAAGAGCCAACAGCCACCGGAGCCTGTCGAAGATCACGGCGTGTCGTGCGGGTCGCAATGACCGGCCTGGTAATCTGCGTACTCTTGCCTTCCCAGCGGTTGCTAAGAGGCGGCTTCTCACCCGATAAACCTCAACTGGCCTGCACGGAGTCTATCGGGGATGTGGTTTGAGAATGTCGGCACGTTCATCGAATACGGCTTCATCCACATCATCCCGGATGGCCCCGACCACATCCTCTTCGTCATCGCGCTCTATCTGAACGCCCGCGGCTGGGGCTCGCTCTTGCTGCAGGTGTCAGCCTTCACGCTCGCCCACACGGTCACGCTGGCGCTGGCCGCCACCGGCGTGGTCTCGGTCGCCCCTGAAGTCGTCGAGCCGCTGATTGCGATCTCGATCGTCGCCCTCGCCATCGAAGCCATCGCCTTCCCGGACGCGCACCGCCTCTGGCGCATCCCCGTCATCGTGGCGTTCGGCCTCCTGCACGGCCTCGGCTTCGGCTCCGTCATGTCGACCGCAGTGATGAGCGCCGACACATCGGCAGCCCTCGTCGGCATCACCATAGGCGTAGAACTCGGCCACCTCGCCGTGCTGGTCGCAACCGGCGCAGTCGCGGCTCTAGTGCTCGTCACCCTGCGCGCGGCGAAGAAGCCGGGACTCTATCGTCCAGCCTTTGTCATCCCCGTGGCTGCTCTGATCGCGGCCATAGGCGCGTTCTGGACGCTCCAGCGCGTCGGCCTGATTCCAATTTGAGGGAGCGGATCATCGGGCCGGATGGTGCCAGGGCCGGAGTACGTTGATTTCAAAGGCCTTATGCGCCGTCGCGTTTCTCGGTAAATGCCGCGAAACACGTACTGGAATCGACGCTGAAAACCAGTATTTGGTCGCCAGTTCGATGCCCGATGGCGCACGTTATCGCGGCGGGGCGCAGACGGGAAGTCAGATCAAATCCGCTGATAGTTCTCGCTGATCCCCCAGCCTCGATACGCCTCCTCCGTGTAGCAGGTTTGAGCGTAGTTCGGCGGGTTATGGACAGAGAACGTGTTGATTGCGGCCTTCAGCGGCTCCAACAGGAATGGCACGTGGAGAGTCTTCACCTTGTCGGCGTCGATCCGCCGAGCAAGCGAGTCCGGCCAGAGATGGCGGACACCCGCAGTCGATGTGAGAACCCGCTGGTTCGGATACGCGCAGATGATCGGTATCTGGCAATCGTCGGCTGCGTACTTGATCTCGAACTCCACCCAGTCCGTATCGCGCCGCGTGTTCGGTGAGGTGATCAGCACCAAGGACTTCGACTCTAGCAGTCGCGTCTTCAACGCTCGTTCCAGTGTCGCCTTGAGGCTGGAGTCTCGCACCGAACCGGTTCGGTCGTGGCTGTTCGAGAACGAGAAGTCGATCTTCTTATTGTCGTGCCAAGCCTTCATCATGTTGTAGTGCTTGATGTCGGAATGGGGCGCGGTTGGATCAGTCGTGCCGCCGCCATGAAACGCGACGTATACACCGGTGCGGGCCATCAGCCGTATCTCCTCTTCAACTGAAAAACGTCCACTTTTGCGAGGTCTTCCTTGCGGAGGACCAGAACGATCTTGGACGCGACCGCCTGCTTCCGGTGCTCGCGCACCGCCGTCATAACGATGAGATCGGCAAGCTGATGTGGCGGCAGGTCGAGCCGCGCCGGACCACCACCCATCAGGGGAACCGAGATCGTCTGGTGATTGCAGCACGCACGGACAGCGGCCCAGAGGCAGTTGAGCGCCCCAACGTACTGTTCGAGGCTGGCCGACACCTGCCGCGTCGATGCATCGGTGCTGGTCAGCGCGACGAGAACGGCTGTTCGCCCCTGAAGGCCCAACGAACAAGTCTGGCCCACCGCATACCGCGTTGATCTCTTTCCGGCTGCGGGGTCAACCTGCCCCACCGCAGAAACTTTTCGAAGAGCCGCATCGATCTCGCGCCGCGCCTTTGCCTCGTCGGTTCCGTAGAACCGCTGAATGAACTGCCCGTGGATCGTGGTGGCCGACACGGGGATGCCGATCTCGGTATCGAAGAAGTCGTTCACCGGAATCGCGATGTGGCCCGTTTCATCGAAAAAATTTCCGCTCTTGATCTCGAACTTCAGGCCCGAACCAGCAGCCGTGAACTCGATCCGCGACGGCTGAAACAGCCTGAAAAGTCCGGCGATGATGCCCAGCGTTGCGACAACACCAAGAATCGGCCCAGAGTTATTGAGCAGCATCTGGTCCCCGCCCTTGTAGAAGAGGGGAAACAGGCTGATCAGGGTTGCGAGGAAGCCGACAACGGTGAACGCGCGCCCGGAGAACAGACGCGCGTGCTCCCAAAAAGAACCCGGACGGACGTGCAGCATTGCCGTTCAGGGTTTCCTGATTCGTACCGCGTCCACAACCTACGTTAGCGGGCTATCCACAACCTTGCTAACAGGGGATGTGAATAACTTTGACTGAACTTCGCCGTTTCGCCCGACGCTCCGCAAGAATGCGTTCGCGGTTCGCCGCGTAGCGGCACCGATCATACTCGCGTTTGGTTGCCTTCCTCTCTTCTGGCGTCTTCTTGACGCGCGGCGGCTTCGGCGGCGCCTCCGCCCGTTTATCTCGCATCCACTCAGTCTTGTAGCCGGGATTCTTCGCAAACCAGGCGGCCCTTGCCGCCGACATCCGCTCGGGATGCCGTTCAACCCAACGCTTCCGCCGAACACGATCTCGCGCACGCTGCCGCGCGGCGGCCTCTTCTCTTGTGAGACGCTTCCGGCTTTTCTTCGGTCGGCCCGCCGCAGCGATCCGCCGCTTGTTGCGAGCCCGCCAGTTGCGGGCGTCTCGCGTGCTCATCCGCTCGACATCAACAATTTCCTGACTCACGGATTCACCTCCGCCTTCTTGCCTTCATAGGCCGCGCGCTTCCGCGCGTTGATCCGCTCCCGGTTCTGTTTCGCCCATGCCTGATAGGCGGCCTTCGACTTGGCGCGGTGGCGGGCGTACCAGCCCTTCGCATAGGCACGGCGCTTCGCCCGGTTCTTGATGAAGTTGCGGACGGCGCACGCACGCGCGACCGCCTTGCGGCGCTCGTCCGAACACTCTTCCGAACATGTGCGCGCGGCGCCGCGCGGAAACTCCGGCGTGAAGATGCTTCCGCAATGCACGCACGGCCTCGGCTTGCCAGTCATCGCCTGCCCCTTTCCATCCATTGAGACTTGAAGACGGTCTGAGCCTTCGGTGCAGCGATCACCTGCCGCAGTTCGTTTTCGCGGCGTGTCAGATCCATGTTGACTAGCTGACGGACGGCTATCGCACATGCATGTGCAGTCCAACGCCTCGTTGCGGACGCCGGGGATTCGCTCCCAACGCTTCCGCACCTGCCCCGACTTGTAGAACGTCACGCGACGCTCGCCGCAAAGCTCTTCATAGAAGCGCGATGGCAGGTCATGCGAAAAGCGGATGAGTCCGGGTCGCGCCAGCAAGCCATAGAGCCGGCTCTTCGCCGTGTCGGCGCCCATGATGTAGAGACCGGGCTTGCTGGAGCGATCAATGAGCGGTCGGTTTCCGCCATCGCCCTTCAAGCTCACGATGCGCCGCGCGAAACGCGGGCGGGTGAACCGATAGACGATGTCCGTATGCGAGCCCGAACCGGAGTCGACTCCCGCCGCGTCATAGCCAACCGATCCGCCAAGCGGATGAGCGAAACGCCGCTTCAGCAGGTCATCCAGGTCTTGCCAGGTGTCATCCGAAGTCGGCGGGCCATGGACGGTCTCATAGTCCAGCGCGACGGCGGCGCCGCTGGCCGTGTGGCCCAGCGTGACCACCTCCAGCCTATCATCCTGCACGTCGACTCCTGCCGTCAGCAAGAGCACGTCCGCCGGGATCGCTTCGAGGCTGCAAGGCTCCGCCCGGTTTTCCAGTTCGGAGTCGTTGAGCCCTTCGCCCGCCTTGTCGATCCACGCTTCGCCCATGAGCGTGTTCGTCCAGACGCGAAGCAGGTCCGGGTCTTTGCGCGCGGCCAGAAACTCCCGCACGATCTCTGCCCAACATGCGTTCGCCAGTGTCGAGATGAGCGCCGAAGTCTTGAAGCCGGCATGTCCCTGCACGTGCGGCCGGGTTGCGCGCCAGCGGCCCGCTTCCACCATGGCGGGCTTGGCTGACTCCTCGATCACCCCTGCACAATGCGGACAGACCATGTGTGCGGTATGCGGCAGGTGTTCGCCGTCTTCGCTCTTTTCCCAATGCACGTGGCGCCAGAGCGGTTCGAAGTGTTCGCCGCAATGCGGACAGGGAAGCTCGAAAATGCGCTGGTCCGACTCCTCATAGGCTTTCAGGATGTTGGACGATTCGGCGTTGGTCGGAGTCGACGCCTGAAAGATGAGGCGGTTCGGGAAGCTGAGAGTCCGTTTCTCCGCCAGCGCGGTCGCAGACCCTTCGGCGGACGGCTCGTAAGCGTCCACCTCATCCATGACCAGAATCCGGATGGTGTGACGCCGCAGGTTGCGCGGCGAAGCAGCGGCGACGCATTTGAACGAACCGCCGGGGAAGCGGCGCGACAGGATGGTGTCACGCTTCACCTTTTCGCGCGTGAACACGCCCGCCAGTTCCGCACTGGCCGCAAAAGTCGGCTCCACGGTCGAAACGACGAAGTCCCGCGCGTCATCCAGAGTCGGTTGCAGCGCCAGAATGTTGCACGGATCATTCTTCGCGTAGGCGCCGATAATCGCCACGATGAGCATGGTGGCGCCGATCCGGACGGGCTTCACAAACGAGATGCGCGAAATGGTCGGATCATCGACGGCTTCGCAGATGCCGCGCTGATAGCTGAAGAGCTTCATCGCGCCCGGCGTCGCCGACACGTCGGCGGGCAAGGTGATGCTCGACTCGATCCAGTCCGCCAGTGCGATTTTTGGCGGCGGCGCCCATTGCGCGAGGGTTTCCGCGACGGCTCGCGCCAAGGGGGAGGAGGCCTCCCGGCGACCCGTGGCGGCCGATCCCGGCGGCGGGGTGATGAGGTCATCCAGCATCGGAATCCCCTTCCCTGCCCCGCCCGGCGGCCAGTGCGGCCAGCGCGGCGCGGATTTCCGCATCCATGGCCGCCACAAGCTGGCGGGAGAGTGCGTGCCGGGCGCCGAGACGGCTCGGGATCGCCAGAAGGCGTTGCCGCGCGTCCGCCACCAGGCCGGACCAGGTCGCAATGACATCGGCGGCGGGAAGCAGTTCGCCGCGCATCTTCGCGTTCTTCAGTTCGACCTGCTGCGCTTGCGCCAGCACGAGCTTTTGCCGGTGATCCTCGACCGGCCGGCCGCGTCCACGTTTGGGCGGAGGCGGTTCGCCAATGAGGTCCGCCAATGAGCGGCGTTCGCGGCTCATGGGAGTCTCCCTGTAACTGAAAATGGGAATCGAATTGAAAGCTGAAAAATCGGAGATGGTTTTAAACCGGGGCTCAGCGCACCCCCGGCGGCCCCGCCGGAGAAAGAACCTAGCCATTCCATGTGTGCAGAGGCGTGACAGCGTGACATCAGCCTAGAGAATGTCACGGTGTCACGCTGCGCTGCGCCTAGGTAGGCGCGCTTGCGCGATTGCAGTGTGACCGCGTGACAGGCGTGACATGTCACGGGTGTCACGCTGTCACGCTTGTTGTGCAGACACGCGCTCATTGGATGACTGCTCCCCACAAGCCGGTTTCCTCAAGACGCTCCACAAGACGCCCGAACGCCTTGCGCCATGTCGGCCCGCTAACGTCCGATCTCCATCCTTCCCGCTTCAATGCGTCCCGCAGATCATCGCGGGTCATGGTGAGTTCGAGGCGCCTACCCCGGCGCTTCAACGCCTCCAGCGTCTCCAATGCGAGCGCATCAATCCCGCTGGGCAGGCGCGCGGCTTCCTCTTCCTCCGGCCCATGGTCTGTGAACGCCTCATGCTCGCAGACGGCGGGCGAGCGCATGGGGGCGCCGCGTGCATCACTGAAGCAGGTGTCCCGCAGCGCCAGCGTGAAGCGCAGGCGCCTCCCGCCTTCGCCATCACGCTGCTTGCGGACCACGACAGAGCGCGGAGTCGCCAAGGTCACGGGATGCTCTATCTCCCGCAGCCTACCCCTTCCGTCGCTCACCCTCTCTATGTTGTGGACAACCACTTCAAGCACGGTGTCTGCGTTGCCGTGCTGCGAGCTATGCCCCCGCACGCCTGCCTTGGGATTCTTCCCAAGGTGAGCGACGGCCATGACGCAAGCGCCGGTTTCGCGTTTGATCCGGTGTAACGCCTCCATCACCATGGTCATGGCTTGGCCGCTGATCTCATCCAGACCGGCAATCGCCAGAGACAGCGTGTCGATCACGACATAGCCAATGCGGTGCTTCAGCATGTAGTCAATCAACCCGGCGACATCCTCTTCGTCGGCCAGGTTGAATTGCCCAAGCGCATAGTGAAGAGGTGAGGCTTCGAGGGAGAGTTGATCGCAACAAGCGGCTATGCGCGCCTTGATCGCGGTTTCACCTTCGAGCCCGACATATAGGCAGTTTCGCTTATCGACGGCCAACCCGAAGATGGAGCGACCTGACGCAACCGCGACCTGCGTATAAAGCGCGGCGAAGGTCTTCCCGGCTCCGGACGCCCCGGAGAACATGCCGACGGAATTGGCCGCCAACACAGCCTGCAAGATGTACTCGGTCGGCGGAAGCGCATCGTATTCACCCGCAGGAACGAAGAGCAGGCCTGAGTCTGGCAACTTGTCTTTGCGGCGCGTCATGCTGCCCTCCGGCGACGCACGGCGCCCAGCTTCAGCGATTGCAGCGACGGCTTGCGGAGTGCGTTCAACGGGAGCTTGCAGGCCGGCGCCAGCTTCCACTCACGCCACCATGGGGGCTCGGGGTAATCCTCCCGCCCGTGCACATACAGAAGCTCGCGAAGCGTGCGGTACGGAATCAGGATGTTGGGCCAACGCTTCCGGCCCCGCAGCACGTCCAGCGTCGCCTGCTGATACTCCCGATCAAACCGCGTGAGGCAGCGGCGCGACGGATCGAAGGTCTCGATGTCCCGCAGCCATAGATAGGCGGGGCCGAGTCGACCCTGCTCCCCGGCAAGAATGCCCGTCAGGCCTTCGAGGTAGCGGCCAAGGTCGATTGCGCCGCCGCCCTGCACGCCAACCCTGAGTCCGAGAAGCCATGCGTCACGGCCAGTCCCGTCGCCTACCAGGTCGCGAAGAGTGAGGTTGTCGCCCCCACGCGAGCTTTTCACCACGATGGCGCGCGTCAGCAGGGGCTTGGGATGCCAGACGTGATTGAGGTCTTGTCTTTCTCTGGGGTCTGCAACATGGGGAGGCATGATCGTTGTTCCTTTGCATGGGGGAACGGTTGTTCGATGAACCTTCGCGGGGTTATCGGGTTTGAGAGACTGCCTTCGCCCCGCCGGGTCTTCCCGTGCGGGGCTTTCCTTTTCAGGCGGCGGCCTCCCGCTTGTGCTTGGCGGCTTTCGCCTTCCCGCCCAGCGAGCGCACGTCCAGAAACCGGGCGGCCTTCGCAGCCCGCAGTTCCCGCGCGTGCTTCACCATGAGCGACAAGGCCTCGGGAATGTTGCCGTTGAGGCTGGCCGCCTCGCTCTTGCTGATACGCCGCACACGGCTGGCGACCTGATCCACGGGCACCCGCACAATCGCGTTGCGCGTCGCCGTGAGCACGATTGTCAGCATGTCGAGGCGGGAGCCGAACACCTCCACGGATTCGAATCCGCGAACGCGCCCGGCCCTGCCCGATACCTCGACGTATTCGCCACGCCGGAACGTCATGGCGATTAGACCAGCGTGACCGGAGTGCCGAGTTTCACCCGCACGGTGGACGCGCCGGCGCCGGCCGCAGCAACCGCGACGCCGATGAGGGCTTCGTTGTCGCCAGCGGAGTTGGAGTCGTCATCGCCACCCGAACGGCAGGTCTTGGTTGCCGTGTCGAAATAGACCGGGGCGCCGACGGTGAAGACGGCGGCCGTCGTCTTCGCAAGCTCGAACACGCCGACGCACGAGATGTCCACCTCTGCGCCGTTCTCAGCGTCGCCAGCGGCTACGCCGAAGATTTGGCCGATGAGTACGCCTTCGCCTGCATCAACGGCATACGGGGCAGCAAGCGTGAGGTTGTTGCCCATTTGAACGAAGTTCTTCATTTCAGTCTCCAAATTTGGAAGTGTTGAATTTGATGGTGTTCGGGGGAGCGGACTGCATCGCTGCAATCCGCCCCTCGATCACGCCAAGGGCGCGCTGCATCTCGAAGACCGTTCGATACTCGATCTCCTCCCCGTTCTGATCCCGCACACGCCGCTCGCCAGAAGCGAGGGCGCGAACGAGCGCATCACGGGAAGCCTGAAGCTGAGAGAGAGTCAGCGCGCTCATGGGTTAGCCCCCAGCCGAGTTGGAGTCGGTGTGGCCGCCCATGAGGTACCAACCGCGCCAGTCGTTCGGGCCGACGCCGACATCCAGCGTCACCCTGAACTCGCGGCCCAGCACGTCGAAGCCGTCTCGGGACGCAATCTGCGGCCCTTCGTTGCCAGCGAGGCCGCCAAGCACGAGCGCGGCAAGACGGGAGTCGGCCAGGTACCAATCCCATTCGCTGACCGCTTCGAGGCGAGGTTCGCAGACCACGGCCAGCTTGCCTTGGAACGGGTTCACCGACTCCGTATCGATAGGCTGGATGGTCGCGACGAACTTCTCTGCCTGCGTCAGCAGCGAAGGCGGGACCACGAGCGTATCCGGGCGCACGTTGATGAGCGTCTGCCCGTCGACTCCGGTCTGCGTCATCATGGCGACGCGCGCCATGCTCACGCTACCTTCGTCGATGGCGAGGCCTTCGCCGCTGATGTTGCCGTGCGTCGAGTGGAAGAGCCGCGTGCCATCACCCATGACCGGGCCGGCGCTGGACGATTGCGTCAGCGCCGTGACCAGCAGGTCGGCAATGGTGTTGGCCGCAGCCTGCCCCGCCGCCGTCGCGAAGTCTGCGAAGGCGCCAAGGTCGTCGTTGATGAGCGCCTTGCGGGAGAGCGAGAAGATGCGCCCGAAGGTTTCGAGGCTCCACGACTCCTTCGCTTCGCCGCGCGTCGTGGCGGTGATCTCACCCGACTCCGACACCTTCTTGAGAAGGCCCATCTCCCCCAGTTGCAGCATCGACTGCGTCCGGAAGTCGTTGGCCGTCGCCTTGCGGGCCATCGCCACGAGCGGCGAAGAGGCCGCCTCATAGGCAGGCTTCAGGATGCGGGCGCCGGTTCCCGTCAGCAGTTCGGGGAAGTCGCTGACGGTGTGCTGGGCGCGCGTCAGGATGGCTTCGTTGTTGAGGCCGCGCGTCGAGACGCCTGCCGCTTCCAGCATGTCGCGCGCGTGGTCGATCACAGAGAAGCCGACAAACTGCCGGGCGTGCTCCGAAGGCGTGCCGCCGCCGATGCGGACGGCCAGACCCTCTTCACGAGCGGCGCGGGTCTGCTCCGGCGACGGGCCAAGGTTGCGCGTGCGAATGACAGGCGCCGGAGCGCGGTTGCTGCGCTCCGTCATCAGGTCATAGGCAGCGGCGCGAGCCTGCTCGACCGTGGCGTCAGCGTCGATCAATTCATCCGCATCTTCCGGCGTACCGCCAGCGCGTTTGATGATCTCGCGAATCTCCGCGCGCGTTTGCGCGACGGTCGACTCGTTCGCGGGCGTGTCGATCACGTCCGCTTCGGGCGCCGGATTGGCGCCGGTTTTCTTGGGCATGGGAATGCTCCTGACTTTGGCGTGGGGATCAGCGCCGATGGGAACGAACGAAGCCTCATGGATGGACCACGCCAGCGCCGTTCGAACGCGCTGGCCTTTGGAGTCGGTGGAGTCGGCCCAGCGCGAGACGCGGTAGCCGATGGAAAGGTTGCGGACGATGCCGTCTGAGATGTCGCGCACGAGCCCGGCGACATCATCGCGGGAAGAGAGTTTGATGAGCGCGCGGATTTCTCCGTCCTTGCGCCATGCCTTCTGGATCACGCCAAGCACGGCGCGCGTGCTGCCCTGATTATGCGCGTCCAGGACGGGCGCTCCGGCGATATTGCGGAGGTCGGCATTGTCCACCGGCAGGCGCTCAACATAGCTGCCACGCGCCACGTCAGCGCCGGTCGAGATGACGGCTTCCACGGTGTTCTCATCGGCGTTGAACGTGGTCGGCGCGAGCGAGGCCGCGCGGGTTTCGAGTTGCACGCTATTCGGCATTGGAGTCTTCCTCGTCTTCGGTATCGGGTTCTTCGCCGGGCTCCGGCGTCTGCGATTGCGCGTGCGGATCGGCGGCAATGTCCGCATCCACGCGCTCAATGCTTTCGCCCCGCGCTGCGACGGCTTCCGCGCGGCTCATGGTTTTCATGTCCAGCGCCAGCTTGACGGCTTGCAGGGCCTTCAACGGGTCAGCTTCAGGCATGGCGGGGAAGCGCCAATCCGCGACCACTTCCCCGCCATCCTCTTCGCGGTGAGGGTCGAGGCCGCGAAGCTGCTGAGTCAGCGTCCAGCGGCGCCAGATCGGCGCGAGCAACTGCGGAACGATGACGTTGAACTGAATTGCCTCCAGCGAGGCCTTGAACGTGATGAGTGCAGCGCGAAGGCTGGAGTAGTTGGCGCGGCTGACGTTCCCCGAGACCATGAAGGCGGGCACGCCCAACCCGGCCGCAATCTCTTCGGTCATGGCCGTCATGAACTCGACGGACTGTTGAGCGGCCTGCGGATTGTTGAACTTGATGTCCGTCCCGGCGGGCAGGCGCCGCACGACTCCCGGCTCCAGCGACACGTCCAGCGCGTCGCCGTTCTTCTCCCCTTCGAACGGAAGCGCAGCGGCGCCGTTGGCATCCGTCAGGAAGCCCGCGTGCATCGCCGCGACCTGGAAGCCTTTCAGCAGCGCATCGGACAGGAGTCCAAGGTCTGCGAGCTTCAGCATGATCGGCGCGAGCCATGACACGCCGCGAATCTGCCCGACGCCATCCGGGCGCATCAGGTGCAGCACGTCCGCCGCATCTACACGCACGGGCGGCGCCCACGTTTCGAATTGCTGCGTGGGGAGGAACGGGCGAATCCAGTAGGCGACCCGCTCACCTTGCGCGTTGTGTTCGATCCCCGCTGTGATGTGTGCGCCGCCGCCAAGCTCGCGAGTCAGGGACTCGTCAACTTGTTCGGCAGGCATAAGCTGGAGCTTCAGCCCGGCGGCGCGCTGCCGAAAGATGATGAAGCATTCGCCGTCCACGATCATTGCGCGGATGGCTTGCGCGATGAGCCCGCCGAAGTTCGTCCGGCCATCCGCGTCGCAGTTGTCCCACCACTCCAGAAAGGCAGCGGCCAGGTCCGCATTCGGATGCGCGGGAACGGCGCCCGTACCCCAGAGGTAGGTTGTGAGCGCGTTGACGCCTGCCGAAGCGTGGGCATCGTTCGCGGCGAAATAACGAGCCTTGCTGCGAATCTGCGGCGCGGCCTGAATCGTCTCCAGCGACGTGCGGCCCATGCGGGCTTCACGCGGGAACCGATCAAAGCGGCCGGCGTCATAGCCGCGCGTCTTCTCCGGAGAGATGATACGCGCGAGCGCGCGGCGGAAATTGCGAAGGGCGGATGCGCGGGCCAAGGTCAGCCCTCCGCCCGGATCGGCCGCACGTTCGACTCGGCGGTCGCAAACCGCTTCAGCAGGACGTGCAGGTTGATGACGTATTCCGCGACGGGCTCATGCGCTGGGGTCGGCGGCGCAATGGGCCGGTCATATTCATCCTGAAAGCGGGTGGAGCACGTCGGCTGAAACTCGCCGCTCACGTCATCACGCCACATGGTCATAATCAGGAAGACGCATTCACGCGCCGCGATGGCGTCCAGAATATGCGTGATGTGCGGATGCACGCCCTCGGCATGGGGCTCCGCAAGGAAGCGCCACATTGCTCGCAACTGGTCTTTGGCGGTGACGACTCCTGCGTCGTGCAGGTCGCAGAGAACCGCGAAGATGGCGCCGGTCCACTGGGGATAGACGAACGCCTTCCCGCCGGGCGCAGGGACTTCGCCATCGTGCGGAACGATGCCCAGCGAGCGCCAGTAGTTGAGAGTCGAACCGGCTTGAGCCTGCGTCCTGCCGGGGCGGGTCGCGAATGCAGCGACCTGCCCGTTCTTCAGTTTTTCGCCCGTGTCCATGGTCAGCCTCAAACAGTGAGGCTCTTCTTATGTGCACATTTTTCGGGGAACTCGACACCCCACTTCCGTATTTCGCGGATGGGGCGAACCACTGAGGTTAGCGAGATAGACGAAACCCCGCTGATAACCGGGCGTTGAAAACGCCACGCGCAACCAGCGGGGGAGTTGAGTTGCTGCTATGCGAGAATGCGCGCCTTCCAAGCGTTGTTCCGCTGGGTGTCTGCGAAGTCGGCCCACCAGTCCATGAGCCTGACGCGCTCGTCCCAATGCTCCGCACGATGATAGGCGCGTCGCACGGCGTTGGAGTCGACGTGCCCCAGCGCCTTTTCGATGGCGTCTGGGCTGAAGTCCGAATACTCGTTGATGAGGCTGGACGCGGTCGCGCGAAAGCCATGGGCAACGTGCGTATCGCCGTCATAGCCCAGAGTCCGCAGGGCCGCGTTCATGGTCGCTTCCGACATGGGGCGACCGGGCCGGCTGCTGGGGAAGCAGTAATGCGGCTTGTCGTCGGACTCATCCCTGCCCCTGCCGGTGATTTTCCACAAGGCCTGAAATTCCTTCAGGGCTTGCGGAGCAAGCGGAATACGGTGCTCCCGACGCATCTTCGCCCGTTCGGCTGGAATGGTCCAAACGCCCTGCCGCAGGTCCACCTCCGGCCACTGGGCTAGCCGCAGTTCGCCGGGGCGGGGGAAGCAATAGGCCATGAGCGTGAGCGCGTGGCGGACCACGGCGCCTTCGTACCCCTCAATCGCCAGCATGAGACGCCCGACGCCGTCCGGATGGATGATGGCGGGACGATGCTTCACCCTCGGGACCGCGATGGCGCCCTGAAGGGATGGCGTGAAGTCGGCGTGGGCGCGGCCCGTGGCGACGCCATAGCGGAGCACCTGCCCGATGGCCGAACGCAGGCGGCGGGCGGACTCCAGACGGCCACGGCATTCCGCCTTCCGCAGAACGTCCAGCACCTCGACCGGCGTAAGGTGCTTGATCGGGCGGTGAGTCAGGTCGGACGCCAGATCGGTCATTAACCAGCGGTTCTTCGCCAGCGTGGTCTCTGCCCTGCCCTCGCGTTCCATCTTCGCCAGAAGCTCTTCCGCCACGAGGCCGAACGTCTGCCGCTGGGCCAGTTCCGCCATCTGCTTCGCCAGCTTGCGGGCGACGGTCGGCTTTTGCCCCTGCGCTATTTGGTCCTTTGCCTCATCCCTGAAGCGGCGGGCGTCCTGCACGCTGACGGCGGGGAACGTCCCGAACGCCATCATCGTGCGCCTGCCGCCGAAGGTGTAGTCCCAGCGCCAGACCTTTCGCCCGCTGGGCTCGATCCGCAGGTACAGATAGTCGCCGTCCCGCAGCCTGTAGGGCTTGGGTTTCGCCCGCGCGAGCACGCAGGCTTCGTGGGTGAGGACTTCGCTTGTAGCCATTACCAGTATCTCCCTTCGCAAGAAGGGCGCCGCACCGGCTGAGATACTGGTTACAGCCGATCCAGTACGGCGGGAATCGAACCGCCCGTCAGCGCCACACACGCGAAAAACGACAGCGCGACAGGGCCTTGAAGCCGTTTCCAGTACCGAGGGAAAAACACCGAAAATGGGTGATGGTGCCCAGGGCCGGAATCGAACCAGCGACACGCGGATTTTCAATCCGCTGCTCTACCAACTGAGCTACCTGGGCTTACCGCCGGAAAGCGATGAGGCCGCGATGTATAGGGAAAGCGCTATTCCCTGTCCATGCCTTTGTCCGACTTCCTGAAACCCCTGTTTTCAAGGGGGTTCGTGTCATCCACAGCCATTGCGTCGTCTTCCTCGCCCGAGGGCGCGCCCGGAATGGCGTAACCGCCCTTGAGCCAGCGCGACAGGTCGATATCGGCGCAGCGCCGGCTGCAAAACGGCCGGAGCGTCTTGTCGGCCGGCTTGTCGCAGATCGGACAGGTCATCAGACGCTCCACACTTCGGGCGGCCCCTTGCGGCCTTCGACAGCCTCAAGGGTCCAACGCCGGCCAATGCGGTCGGCCAGAGCCGGCTGCCAGTCAATCACATTGCGGTCGAGCCAGGTCTTGGCCGCCGTGGAGACCCGCGCCTGGATGCGGGCGGCGCGGGCCGCCTGCCCCACGCTCTCGATCGCGCGTAGCGCATCCAGCGCCTCGCGCTCGTCGGGCGCGCGCCCCAGCGCATCCGCCAGCGGACGCGCGCGCCGCGCAATCGCCGCCTCGCACAGGCCGAGTCCCGACAGTTCAAGCACTTCGCTCGCGCGGCCCAGATGCTGGGCCAGCGAATTCCTGAATTGCTCGACCACCGCGCGCTGGTCGCGCCGCGCCCCCATGCGCACGAAGTCGATCGCCAGCAGGCCGGCGATGCCCCGCAGCGACACCTGACGCGCAGCCTCCTTCGCCGCCGCGAGATTCAGGTTGAGCGCAAACGCGC
>CAZGWV010000041.1:27445-28818 GCA_964529555.1 uncultured Rhizobium sp. | reverse complement strand
CGGAACGAGTTGACGTTCTTGATCTCGCAGCGCGTGCCCAGCTTCTCGAAACTGCCGGTCTTCCTGTAGTGGTCGTATCCCCCCACCCTGCAGACCGACACGTTCACGTCGGCACGCAGATTGCCCTTCTCCATATCGCCATCGCATGTACCGAGCGCGATCAGGATGGAGCGCAGCTTCTTCACATAGGCAGCCGCTTCCGCCGGCGAGCGGATATCCGGCTTGGACACGATCTCCATCAGCGCCACGCCAGACCGGTTGAGGTCCACATAGGTCGCATTGGGATCGAGATCGTGGATCGACTTGCCGGCGTCCTGTTCAAGGTGAAGCCGCTCGATGCCGACAATGAAGGTGTAGCCGTCGTCCGTCTCCACTTCGATCTTGCCCTCGCCCACGATGGGGTGCGCGAACTGCGAGATCTGATAGCCCTGCGGCAGGTCGGGATAGAAATAGTTCTTCCGGTCAAAGCGCGACCACGGATTGATCTGCGCATTGAGGCCAAGGCCGGTCTTCACCGCCTGCTCGACGCAGAACTTGTTGATTACCGGCAGCATCCCCGGCATGGCCGCATCGACCAGCGAAACGTTGGTGTTCGGAGCCGCACCAAATGCCGTCGGCGCGCCCGAAAACAGCTTCGAGTTGGACGCCACCTGCGCATGGACTTCGAGCCCCATGACAACTTCCCAGTCGCCGGTGCGGCCTGAAATGATAAAGGGCTTGCGGTCTGCCATATCGTCCTCGAACGGGGTGATTTCCGGCTTCTAGCGGGCTTTTCCCGGTGCGTCACCCCGACTGCGAAAAGTCGGGATGCCTTGTCGGAACCAGCCTCCGGCGCGCGTCTTCCAGACAGACAGGGAGAAAACCATGACCAACGACCGCACAATCCGCCTCCACCGCGTCCTGCCGACGAAACCAGAGAAGGTCTACAGGGCCTTCATCGACGCCGACGCCAAAGCCCGCTGGCTGCCGCCCAACGGCTTCACCTGCAAGGTCCATGACTGGGACCCGAAGGTGGGCGGCGCCTACAGGATGTCGTTCACCAACTTCACCACCGGCAACAGCCACTCCTGGACCGGCAGATTCCTCGAACTCGTCCCTAACGAGCGCGTGAAATACGCCGACCGCTTCGACGACCCCAACCTCCCCGGCGAGATGGTGGTCACCGTCACGCTGAAGAAGGTGATGGTCGGGACGGAGATCGCCATCGAGCAAACCAACGTCCCCGCGCCGATCCCGCTGGAAGCCTGCTATCTCGGCTGGCAGGAATCGCTGGAACATCTCGCCAAGCTGGTGACGCCGGAAACTCCGGGCTAGCCCGCCACCGGATCGAACGCCACGGCGATATCCGGCAGACGGAGCGGCATGTCATAGGC
>CAZGWV010000041.1:0-27345 GCA_964529555.1 uncultured Rhizobium sp. | reverse complement strand
TGCGGCAGCCGCGCATCTCGAATGATCTCGGCGGCTTCCTCCACCAGCATCGGTCGCGCGATCTCGGCGGCGGACAGGTTCACCTGCATGAACACGTCACGGCCTTCGGCCCGCAACGCCGCGAGCGTCTCGGCGGACTTCGCCAGCATCACAGGCGCAATCGCCATCCAGTCGGTGTCGCCGCCCATGCCCACCAGCGTATCGGGCCCGACCAGTTGCCCATCCGGCGCGCGAAACCGCGCCAGCGCCTCGAAGCCCGCAACCTCCAGCGTGCTGAGCCTGCGGATCGGCTGGAACACCGGCTCCACATTGCTCTCGCCATGAACCATCCGCGCGCCAGCCTCAGCCGGCACCAGCAGACCGCGTGCAAGACCCACATCATGGAACGCGCCAAAGAAATGCGCCGGCAGTCCGTCCACCAGCATCACGCGAATATCGATGGGATCGCCCGCCCGCCCCTGCCTCAGCGGGGTCGCCACACGCACGCGCGCCAGCCCGTCCACCTGCTCAAGCAACGCCTGCAGCGTCCACGTCCCGTCCAGCTTGGCGAGCGTGCCGCCGGGATCGGCGCGGATCACGATCACGCCGTCCGCTGCGCTCCATGACCACATGGCCGCGCGCGACGACGCCCCGGACTTATCGGCAGCAAGATAACCCATCGGTTCCCAGCGAATCAGCCGGTCGAGACAAACGCCTCTGCGGCGGTAAGTCCAGCCTTGGGACCAACCGTGCTCGCCAGCGCCGCGCCTGCCAACATTTCTCCGCCCACCCGCGCGACGTCCGCAACCGTTACGGCCCCGATATGGCCCAGCGTCTCCTCGACGCTCACCGTCCGGTCGAACGCCAGCAGTTCGTAAGCCGCAGACCCGGCCCGCGCCGCCGGCGCTTCCGCCGACATCGCAAACTGCGCCGCCGCAACTGCCTTGGCGCGATCAAGTTCCACTTGCGTGGGCCCCTTGATTGCAAGGTCCGCCCAGATATCCGCCGTCAGGCTCGCAACATCCTTCGCATCGCCCGGATCACACCCGGCATAGACAGACACGCGCCCGCAATCGCTGTGCTGATCGCACGAGGCGTCGATCGTATAGGCCAGCCCCCTCGCCTCGCGCACCTGCTGGAACAGCCGCGAAGCCATCCCGCCGCCGAGCACTTCGGCAAAAATCCGCGCCGCAAACCTGTCCGGGGACGTCGCCGACACCGAAGGCCGCGCCAGCACGATGTGGCATTGCTCCAGCTTCCGCACCTCGCTCTTCACGCCGGACACAGCCGGCGCCGGCGGCGCGGTCACACTCGGCGGCTGCACAGCCAGCCCGCCAAGCCAACGCTCCGCACGCTTCACGATGGCGTCGCGATCATAGGCGCCCGCGACAGACACAACCGTCCGTCGCGGCGAATAGTTGGTACGCGCGAAATCGATCAGGTCCCCGCGCCCGATCGCCTTCAGCGTATCCTTCTCGCCCAGGATCGCACGGCCCAGCGGGTGGTTGGGATAGCAGGCCTGCTGGATCAATTCGAAGACGAGATCATCCGGCTGGTCCAGCGCCTCGCCCATCTCCTGCAGCACGACGCCCTTCTCGCGCTCGATCTCGCCCTCGGGATGATCCGGCGCGAACACCATCGACAGTGCAAGGTCCAGCATATCCGGCGCATCCGGCGACAGACAGCGCACGAAATAGTTCGTCATCTCATAGCCGGTCGCCGCGTTGATGACGCCGCCGCGCGCCTCGACCGCCTCGGCGATCTGCTGCGCCGAAAGACCGGCCGCGCCCTTGAACGCCATATGCTCGAGGAAGTGCGCCAGCCCGCTATGCTTGTCCGCCTCGTGCCGCGCGCCAGCCGAGAGGAACACGCCAACCGCCGCCGTCCGCAGCCCCGGCATCGGATCGAACACGATCCGCGCGCCATTGTTGAGCGTGACGACTTCCCGCGTGTCGGCCATCAACGTCGCTCCGCCACAAGGCTGTCGATCCGCTGGCGGACATAGTCCGCGCTCATCGGGCCGACATCGAATTTCTCCGCCCGCGAAGCAAACTCCTGCGCCCGATCCGGCAGGCCGACCTTGAGACCCAGAGCCGCCTCAACCGTCTCGGGGAACTTCGCCGCATGCGCCGTCGCCAGAGACACCACCGGCCCATCGGCTTGCCGCCGCCGCGCAGCCGCAAGACCAACAGCCGTATGCGGACACACCGCCCAGCCGGTTTCTTTCAGCGTCCGCCGCATCTCGGCGACGGTCTCATCGTCGCTGACACGTTCAGCCGCAAAGCCCTGCGTCGCGAACCATTCGGCGGCGCCTTTCGGCAGCTCCGCCTGCCCCCGCTCGGCAAGTTGCGTGTAGGCGGACGCTACCGCCTCGCCCTTGCGCCCGGTTGCGTCGAACAATAGCCGCTCGAAGTTCGATGGCAGCTGAATATCCATCGCCGGGCTCAACGTTGCAGCCGTGCGCCCCTTGGTCAGCGCCTGGCCCGACAGCAGCCGCGCCATTGCATCGTTGGCATTCACCGCCGCGACGATATCCAGATTTGCAACAAGCCCCGTACGCCAGGCCACATAGGCCGCCAGCGCGTCGCCGAAATTCCCGGTCGGCACGACAAAGCGCACATGCCGCCCCGCGCCCAACTGCGCCTGCGCCTGCGCGAAATACACGCTCTGCGCCGCCACCCGCACCCAGTTGATCGAGTTCACCGCCGCAAGCCCCGCGCGATGGCGCAACTGATCATCCGCAAGCAGTTGTTTCAGGATCGCCTGCGTACCATCGAAGTCGCCTTCGAGCGCAAGGTTCAGCACATTGTCCGCGCCTGTCGCCGTCATAAACAGCCGCTGCGTCGGCGACACGCGATCGAGCGGATGCAGGATCACGATGTCTACATTCTTCGAGCCCGCGAACGCAGATGCAGCCGCCCCGCCCGTGTCGCCCGATGTGGCGCAGAGGATCGTCATGCGCTCGCCGCGCTGTTCCAGCAGATAGTCGTAAAGCTGCGCGATCAGGCGCATCGCCACGTCCTTGAACGCCAGCGTCGGCCCGTGATGCAGTTCCAGCATCCAGCGATCCGGGCCGACCTCAACCAGCGGTGCAACCGACTGATGTGCGAACGGCGCATAAGCGCGCTCGCAAAGCGTACGGATGACCTTGGCATCGAGCGCATCGCCCGCAAATGCCGACAGCACGCGCACAGCCGTATCGACGTAGGAAGCGGGCTTCGCTGGCGCGAGTTGCGGATATGTCTCCGGGCAGAACAGGCCGCCGTCCGGCGCAAGACCCATCAGGCTCGCCGTCACGAAATCGACCGGCGCCGCGTTGCCCCGTGAGGAAATGTACTTCATCCGCCAGCCCTGCCGATGCGCAGGCGACCGGCCCGCGCGTGAAACACCGCGTATATCACCAGGAACGCCGCCGCCATCCCGAACCACGTCACCGCATATCCGATGTGCGTCTCCGGCGGCGTCCGCGAGAGGAAGGCCGGCATGCCCGCATAAGGCGTCACGATGAAAGCAGCTTCGAGGTCCCGCGCCCCAACCGCAGCTCGCATCGCGTCAACGTCAAACCAGTGCCACTCATTCCGCTCGGGCGCATTCGCCGGCGCCAGCGCCGATTTCTCCGGCCACGGCTCCACGATGTAGCGATCGACCACCGGCGCCGCGATCGCGCCCGGCGGCAATTGCCCGCCAGGACCGCCGATGATGAGCGGCTCGAACCCGGACTCCATCAACACCTGCCGCCCGCAGAGATCGGCTAGTTGGAACCGCCGCCAACCGGGCGCCCCCGCAGTATTGTTTCCGAAAACCCGCAGACTCGTCCCGCCTGGCGTCGGCGACGCAATCACCTGCCCCTCGGCGAGCCCGGCCGCACATGCCTGATCCAGCGTCAGCGGCGCTGCATCCGCCGCCTGCTCGAACGCCTTGACGAGATCAGCCTTCCACCCCGCCCGCTGCGCCTGCCAGACGCCAAGCGCCAGCAGCGCGGCCAGGATCGGCACGGCAAACAGTGTCAGGAATGGCAGCGGCCGGAAGTACATGACGACGGTTTAGCCCGGAGCAGCCCGGCCCGCTACTCGCCGTTGTCGCCGTGCGGCGTGGCTTGGCCGGCCTTGTGCTTCCACTGCAAGGCGAACAGCAGCGCCTTCACCGGCCTCAGCAAGAACATGCAGAACGCCAGCGTCAGCGGCGGCCAGATCAGGACATGGACGAAACCGGGCGGCCGGAAAGCAAACTCGAAGAACATCGCCGACGGGACAATCAGGATCAGCGCCGCGAACATCACGAAGAAGGCCGCGCCATCCCCCGTATCCGCAACGGAGAAGTCAGCGTCGCAGGCCTCGCACCGCGTCTTGAAGCGGAGATAGCCATCGAACACGCGGCCCTCCCCGCAGTTGGGACACCTGCATCCCAGGCCGGCGGAAAGTGCGCTGACAGCCATGAGTTGATCCTTCAGATGGGGTTCCAGGCCTCGTCGCCGAACGGGAACGGCAGGACATGGCAGGTCACGTAGAAGACGAGCCAGACAGCCGCCACAACGACCCAGTTAAGCGCTGCCAGCCTGAACCCCAAGGGCCGCTCCCGCGTCACAACGCCCGCAATGGCGAGCACTGAAACGCCTGCCAGCAGCACAAAGCCAATCCCCGCCTGAATGAGGAAGGCGCGCGTGAGCCCGTTGAGCAGGTAGGTATTCAGGAATCCCGGCGGAAACGCCGTGTCGCCCTGCCATTGCATTGCGATGAACGCACAGCCCCCAAGACCGGCCAGCAGAGCACAGAACGCCGCCCCCGCCGCCGCCAGCGGCCGTGAGTTGAACAGGAAGATCGCAAGTCCTGCGGCGCCCCCAGCCAGCAGCAACAGCAGCGTTCCAGAGAGGAGCGGCGCCGGCGACAGGCTTCCGACGTCCCCGACAGGATGGAAGCGGGAGACGCCGACAATGCCGCGCCCCGTGCGGAAATCGGTCTCGACGCTCGAATGCCCGCCGCCGCTCCAGATCTGTTGCGCGCTCTCGACCAGCGGCGGTTCGCCCGGCGCAAGGCTGGGCAGCAGGGCCGAGACCCAGAAGAACACCGCAACAGCCTGCACGGTGAGGAATGCGATCAGTCCCGCCTTCCTGGCCAGCAGGTCCTTCGCGGCCATCAGTTCCCGCCCGTCAGTGTCCGAGGCCCGGAGCGCCCGAACCCCACACGAGGTGCGGCGTCACATAGACGAACGCGAAGAGGAAGAGCCACACCACGTCGACGAAGTGCCAGTACCAGGCGGCGAACTCGAAGCCGAGATGCTTCTCCGGCTTCATGCCGCCAGCCAGCAGACGGCCGAGGGCCACCATCAGCATCAGCGTGCCGATCACGACGTGGGCGCCGTGGAAGCCCGTCGCCATGAAGAAGGCCGAGCCGTAGATCGAGCCGCCGAACGAGAAGCCGGCTTCCATGTACTCGACGACCTGAAGCGCGGTGAACGCCATGCCCAGCAGAATCGTAAGCGTCAGGCCCGTGATCGCGGCCTTGCGGTCGTTCACCTGCAGCGCGTGGTGGGCCCAGGTGACGGTCGTGCCCGACAGCAGCAGGATCAGCGTGTTGATCAGCGGCAGGTGGAACGGATCGAACGGCTTCACCGTGTGACCGTCAACCTGACCAACCGGCCATTCGTTCCAGGTGAGCAGCGCGCTGTAAGCCGGATTCGCAAGGTCCGAGTGCGCGGGGTTGGCGCGCAGGGCGTGATAGATCGCCATCTCGAAGAATTCCCAGAACCACGCGACGAAGAACATCACTTCGGACGCAATGAAGAGAACCATGCCGTAGCGCAGCGAGATCTGGACGACTTCCGAGTGATCGCCCGCGCGGCTTTCCTTGAGCACGTCGCCCCACCAGCCGATCAGCACGAACACGAGCGCGATGAAACCGGGAACCGGCCCCCACCAATTGCCTTGCTCGATGAACCACAAGCCCTTCATCGAGCCTGCCGCTCCCAGCGCCGTCACCAGCATGGCGAGCGAGGCCAGCAGAGGCCACGGGCTCGGCTTCACCAGGTGATAGTCGTGCTTGACGTCGCCAGCCATGGCTTCAGTCCTTCAGTTTGCGGATCGGGGCATCCCCTTCCCGCCGTCCCTTGTCTCTCACCCGCGGTTCTAGTTGACCGCCGATGCCTTCTCGTCCTGCGCCGCGGCCGTCGAGCCCGCAGCGCGATAATAGGTATAGGAAAGCGTGATTCCCTTCACGTCGTCCGCCTGCCAGTCCTTGGCCATGTCGGGGGCCACAAAGAACACGACAGGAATATCGACGGTCACGCCGGGCTCATAGGTCTGCTCGACGAAGCAGAAGCACTGGATCTTGTTGAAGTAGCGCCCGACCTTGTGCGGCACGACATTGAACGTCGCCATCGCATTGACCGGCTGGGACGAGGTGTTGGTCACCTCGTAGAAAACCATCATCGTCTCGCCGAGCTTCACGTCGACATACGGCTGCTTGGCGCGGAACTTCAGCGGCGCCGCCGGATCGACGTTGGCGTCGAACGCCACACGCACCTGACGGTCGAGAATCTCGGTCGGGCGCACGGTCGCAACCTGCGTCGTGCCGCCAAATCCGGTGATCCTGCAGAACGTCGAATACAGCGGCTCGGCGGCAAAGCTCAGCCCCAGCATGCCGATGGCGACGCCGACGATAAGTCCCGTTGTGAGCTTGGCGCGCTTGTTCACATCCGCTCCGGTATGCCGCCGCCGATTTTGGACATGGTGAGCACGAAGACGAGGATGACGAACGCGAACAGGGCCAGCGCGATCCACTGCCCCCGGCGCTTGCGCGCGTGAACCTGCTCCGGCGTCAGCTCGATGCGCTCGCCAGTGGCAACGGCCTCGCCCGAACCGGCCAGCAAGCCGCCAGCGCCCGTGGCAGGCGCGGACGCCGCAGGCTTCTCGCCATTCTCGGGACCACCGTCCCAATCCTTGATCTGCCCCTTGTCCAGCATCATGCGCCTCCCATCAGCGGGAAGTGCAGCGACAGGACCCGCTCGATCAGCAGGGCTGCGAACAGCGCGAACAGATAGACGATCGACACGCCGAACATCGCCTTGGCGCGGCCAATGTCCTGCGGAGCATCATCGTCCCCCGCACGGCTGAAGAATACGCGCAGGGCGTTCCAGGCGAACGCCACGCCGCCAAGCACGGCAACCGCGCCATAGATCGCCCCGCCCAGCCCGGTCGCAACCGGAAACAGGGCGAACGGCGTCACGACGAGCGTGTAAATGAGGATCTGCCGGCGCGTTTCAGCAGCCCCGCGCGTGACCGGGAGCATCGGCACGCCAACGCGGCCATACTCTTTCGAGGTCCACAGCGACAGCGCCCAGAAATGCGGCGGCGTCCACAGGAAGATCAGGCCGAACATCAGCCAGGCGTCGGTCGGCATGTCGCCCGTCGCAGCCGCCCAGCCGATCACCGGGGGGAAAGCGCCGGCCGCGCCGCCGATCACGATGTTCTGCGCCGTCGAGCGCTTCAGCCACATCGTGTAGACGACCGCATAGAAGAAGATCGAGAAAGCCAGCAGCACAGCGGCCAGCGGCGTCGCCGCCAGCGCCATCAGCGTCACCGACAGCACCGACATGATGAGACCGAACGAGCGCGCCTCGTCCGGGCGGATCAGGCCCGCCGGAACCGGCCGCGAAACCGTTCGCGCCATCT
This sequence comes from uncultured Rhizobium sp., assembly GCA_964529555.1. Classification (GTDB taxonomy): domain Bacteria; phylum Pseudomonadota; class Alphaproteobacteria; order Caulobacterales; family Hyphomonadaceae; genus UBA7672. The sequence continues at coordinate 19,700 of CAZGWV010000041.1, read as the reverse complement.
TCGCGTCGATGTCGGCGTCATACCACATGTTGAGCGCGCCAGCCGCGCCCGAGCCGAGCGCCACGGCCAGCACCGCACAGACAGCCGCTACCGGCGACATAGCCACCGGCGCCGCAACCAGCCCGACAAAGCCCGTGAAAACGACCAGCGACATCACGCGCGGCTTCATCAGGCGCACGTAATCCATCGCGCTCGCCTGACTGACCGTCGGGGAGGCTGTGGTGGATGCGCTGACGAAACCTGCGTCGGACATCTTGTCTAGCAGCGCTGCCCGGACGCCTGCTCTGGGTCCGGGCGGCCCTGCGCCCTGTTACTTGAACCGCGGAAGGTCGTTGTACTGGTGGAACGGCGGCGGCGAGGACAGCGTCCACTCCAGCGTCGTAGCGCTCTCGCCCCACGGATTTGCCTCGGCCTTGCGGCGACGGATCACCGCCTCGGCCACGCCGATGAAGAACACGATGGTGGCGGCCGCAGCGACCCAGTAGCCCATCGTGGACCAATGGTGCCATTCGCGGAACGCTTCGGCGTAGTCGACATAGCGGCGCGGCATGCCCTGCATCCCGAGGAAGTGCTGCGGGAAGAAGATCAGGTTGGAGCCGATGAACATCAGCCAGAAGTGCACGCTGGCGATGAAGCTGTTGTACTTGATGCCGAACATCTTCTCGAACCAGTAGTACCAGCCGCAGAACAGCGTGAACACGGCGCCCAGCGACAGCACGTAGTGGAAGTGCGCAACCACGTAATACGTGTCGTGCAGGTTGTGATCGACGCCCGCATTGGCCAGCACCACACCCGTCACACCGCCAACGGTGAACAGGAAGATGAAGCCGATCGCCCACAGCATCGGAACCTTGAACTCGATGGACCCGCCCCACATCGTTGCGATCCACGAAAAGATCTTGATGCCGGTTGGAACCGCGATGACCATCGTGGCGGCCACGAAGTAGGCTTTGAGGTTCACGTCCATGCCCACCGTGTACATGTGGTGGGCCCACACGACGAAGCCGATGAAGCCGATCGCAACCATGGCGTAAGCCATCGCGAGATAGCCGAACACCGGCTTCTTCGAGAATGTCGAGACAACGTGGCTGATGATGCCGAAACCCGGCAGGATCATAATGTAGACTTCGGGGTGACCGAAGAACCAGAACAGGTGCTGGAACATGATCGGGTCGCCGCCGCCGGCGACGTCGAAGAATTTCGATCCGAAGTTCCGGTCGGTCAGCAGCATGGTGATCCCGCCGGCGAGAACCGGCAGCGAGAGAATGAGCAGGAACGCCGTCACCAGCATCGACCAGGCGAACAGCGGCATCTTGTGAATGGTCATGCCCGGCGCGCGCATGTTCAGGATCGTCACGATGAAGTTGATCGCGCCCATGATCGACGACATGCCCGCGAGGTGGAGCGAGAAGATCACGAGATCCATCGCCATGCCGGGGTGGCCCGTCGTGCTGGAGAGCGGCGGATACAGAACCCAGCCGCCGCCAAAGCCCATGTCGCCCGGAGGACCCGGAACGAACATCGACATGATGAGCAGGAAGAACGAAACCGGCAGCAGCCAGAACGAGATGTTGTTCATGCGCGGCATCGCCATGTCCGGCGCGCCGATCATCAGCGGCACGAACCAGTTGCCGAAGCCGCCGATCAGGGCAGGCATGACCATGAAGAAGATCATGATCAGGCCGTGCATCGTGGTGATGACGTTGTAGTTGTGCTCGGTGCCGAAGAAGCCGCCGAACGCCGTTCCGTTGAACAGCTGCAGGCCCGGCTCGGCGAGTTCGGCCCGCATGAAGCCCGAGAACACGAAACCGACGATCCCCGCGCACATCGCGAAGATCAGGTACAGCGTCCCGATATCCTTGTGGTTGGTCGAGAACAACCACCGCGCGGGGCTGTACCATTTGGGTTCGTGGTGATCGTGCGCGTCATGGGCATGATCGCCGGCATGCCCGACCGCGTGTTTAGCTTCGCTAGCCATCTAACGGCTCCCTGATCCTACTGCGCCGCGGCAACCTGGGTGGGGCTCGGCCTCGGCAAGCTGTCGAGGTACGCCCTTCCACCGTTGGTCGGATCCGCCTGAGCGGCCGCAAGCCACTGGTCGTATTGTCCCTGTTCGAGGATACGCAACTCGATCGGCATGTTGCTGTGATCCTTGCCGCACAGTTCCGAGCACTGTCCGTAGTAGATCCCCGGCTGGTCGACCTTGAACCAGAGCTGGTTCAGGCGCCCCGGCACGGCGTCAACCTTCAGTGCGAACTGCGGCATGGCCCAGGCGTGAATGACGTCCTTGGCCGAGATCTTGAGACGAACGTAACGGCCCGCGGGCGCGACCATCGGGTTGTCGACCGACAGCTGGGCAATGTCGCCGCGCTCAGGCTTCAGCGGACGCGATTCATCGCCCTTCTTGAGCATGCGCGACTCGATGATGAATTCCTGATCCGTGTTCTGGTTGTACGTGTAATCCCAGTACCACATGTTGCCGTAGATCTTGATGTCCACGACCTCGGACTCCTCGACGTCGGCGCCGCCGAACATCACGTCCTGTTCGTACAGCAGCGGGAACGAGCCCTTGGCGATCCACACGAGGATCAGCACCGGCGCCACCGTCCAGAGGATCTCGATAACAGTGTTGTGGCTGAATTGTTTGGGGGTCGGGTTCGCCTTCTTGTTGTAGCGAAGCATGACCCAGATCAACAGCCCCGTGACGAGGACCGAGATACACGTGATGATGATCAGCACTTCAACGTGGAAGGCGTGAACCTTGACTGCAGTCTCCGTGACGGGAGTCTGGAAGTCGATGCCGCCCGGTTGCGGCACAGCCCACGCTGCCCCGCCGCCAAGCAGGCTGGCGGCGCCAAGCGCCACGTATTTCAAAGCCCCGCTGCGCATATTTGACCACATCCTCCAGCTAGATGCGTGAACTTCGGGCTTTAGCGTGATACTATCCCGGTCGCCACCACTCCGTATCGCCCTTGCGCGTGCATAGTGTCGCAGCCGGGTTGATTCGTACTGGTTTGCGCGTGGTCGCTATCAGAGGCACAGGGAGTTGGAAAGATGAACGCCCGGATTGGATTGGGGATTTCCGCTGTCGCGCTTGCCGCACTCGCCGCACCCCCGGCCTCGGCGCAGGGCGCTGTGACCGTCATTGGAGGCGGCCTGGCGCAGGCCTGCTACGAGGCCGTCGAATACAGCAATGTCGCCGTCTCGAAGGCGCTGGAAACCTGCACCCGCGCCCTCGAAACCGAGACGCTGCGGCGCCGCGACAAGGCGGCGACCCACACCAACCGCGGCATCCTGTTCATGCGAATGGGTAACAACACCCGCGCCCTCTGGGATTATGAGCGGGGCCTGGCCATGGCCCCTGACCTCCAGGAAACCCAGGTCAATGTCGGGGCCGCCCTCTACAACCTGAAACGTTACCCGGAGGCGCTCGACGCCCTCAATGCGGGCCTGAGTTCCGAAGACATCGAAGCCAGGGCCACGGCCTACTACAACCGGGGCCTCACCAACGAGAAACTCGGCAACCTCCAGCAGGCGTATGAGGACTTCCGTGAAGCCCTCCGGCTCAACCCGACCTTCGCGATGGCCGCGACCCAGATGGAACGCTTCACCGTGGTTCCCGCCGGCAGCTGACGCGAACGGCAACTCAATCCTGTCTTTCGGCCCCGCCAGTCCCTATCTAGGGTGCTGACGTTGAAGCCTGTTTGACGGAGCCCGCCATGACCGACAGCCTGATCGACCAAGCCGGGGTCGGCATCTCGCGCGCGGCCGGAATCCTCGACGAGGCCCTCGCTGGCGCCGACGACGGCGAAATCTACATCGAATCCGTCCGCTCCGAGAGCTTCCTGTTCGACGATGGCCGGCTGAAATCCGCCTCCTACGACACCGGCCAGGGCTTCGGCCTTCGCGTCGTAGCCGGCGAAACCACCGGCTATGCCCACGCCAGCGAACTCTCCGAAGCCGCCCTGCGCCGCGCCGCCACCGCCGCCTCCGCCGCCAAGCGCGGCCGCAGCGGCGTCCTCGCGCTCGGCCCCACCCCTGTGAACCGCCGCCTCTATGACGACATCGACCCCACCGCCGCGCCCGACTTCGGAACCAAGACCAACCTCCTTGCCGAGATCGACGCCTGGTGCCGCGCGCGTGACCCCCGCGTGGTGCAGGTCTCAGCCTCTCTGGCCGGCTCGCACACCACCGTCGAGATCGTCCGCTCGGGCGGCGCCAGCATCGCCGAGGCGCGTCCCCTCGTTCGCGTGAATATCTCGATCACACTGGAAAAGGACGGCCGCCGCGAAACCGGCTCGGCCGGCGCGGGTGGCCGCAACGGTTACGAGGAATGGATCGAGCCAGGCCGCTGGAAGGCCCTCGCCGAGCGCGCGCTGCGCAAGGCGGAGATCAATCTCGAAGCTGTCCCTGCCCCCGCCGGCGAGATGGAAGTGGCGCTCGGACCGGGCTGGACCGGCGTGCTGCTGCACGAAGCTGTCGGCCACGGCCTCGAAGGCGACTTCAACCGCAAGGGCTCGTCCGTCTATTCGAACCGCATCGGCGAACAGGTCATGTCGAAAGGCGTCACCATCGTCGACGACGGCACGATCGCCAGACGCCGCGGCTCCCTCTCCTTCGACGATGAAGGCACCGAGACCCAGCGCACCGTTCTGGTCGAGGATGGCCGCCTCGTCGGCTACATGCAGGACCGCCAGAACGCGCGCCTGATGGGCGTCGCGCCGACCGGCAATGGCCGCCGCGAAAGCTATGCCAACGCGCCGATGCCGCGCATGACCAACACCTTTATGACCGGCGGCGGCCACGATCCCGAAGAGATCGTCCGCTCCATCAAACGAGGAATCTGGGCCGTCGATTTCGGCGGCGGCCAGGTCGACATCACCAACGGCCAGTTCGTCTTCCAATGCACCGAGGCCTATCTCGTCGAGAACGGCAAGGTCGGCGCGCCCGTGAAGAACGCCACGCTGATCGGCCACGGCCCCACCGTGATGAACTCCATATCGATGATCGGAAACGACTTCGCGATGGACGATGGGGTCGGCACCTGCGGCAAGTCCGGCCAATCCGTCCCCGTCGGCGTCGGCCAGCCCTCGCTGCGGATCGACTCCATCACGGTCGGCGGCGCAGGCGGCTGAAGTCTGGCCGCTAGAAGTTGCGGCGCGCCGTGATGAAGAATTGCCGCTGCTGCCGGTTGATATCGAAATCGGTGTAAGTCGGCGTCGCGCCAATCGTGCGCGGCGCATCGAAGAACACGAATTCCGCCGTCGCATCCTTCGCGAGAATATTGTTCACGCCGGCGCTGAACGTCCATCCCGTCCAAGGCTTCCAGGTGAGGTTGGCGCCGAGAAAAGGCCCCGCGTGATAGCGGTTCATGTAATGCGGCTCCCACGCGCGCTGGTCCGCATCGTCCTCCAGGTACACGCCCCATCGGAAGTCGCCATTGCCGAGCGTCTGCTGCAGCGAGATATTCCACTCCCACGGCATCGCATAATCGACGTCATGCGCCTCGCCCGTCACCGGATCGTTGAGATTGCTCTCGATCAGCGTGCCGCCAAACGACAGGATGCCGCCCGGCATTCCATAGCCGTCCAGTTCGAACGAGCCGTTCACGTTGAATACGTCGCTCGTCGCTTCGCCGCCATTGCGGGTGATCTCGAAGATGCGATCCGGCGCCGGCGATACCCCCGGCACAACGACGATCGCCCTCCCCAGCACATCCTCCGTCAGAACATGCTTGTAGCTTGCCGAGATCGAATTCTGTCCGCCGAACTGACGCTGGTAGCGCAACTCGAACGTCCATGACTTCTCGGGCTCGGCCTCGGGATTGCCGATCCCGAAAATCTCCTCCTCGAACGCCGCCCGCGATGCGAAGCTCGCAAAATCGAGCTGGTCCACTTTCCGCTCGATCCGCGCGCCCCACTGATGCCCTTCCTCCGGCGTCCACGACACATTCACGCGCGGCTTGAGATAGGTGAGCGTCTTTTCCGACACGCCCGCATTGCTGTCCGCCTCGATGCGCGACCATTCGAGCCGCATCCCGCTCTCGATGCTGATCCGAGGAGACGGCGCCCACGTCGCCGTCACGAAACCATCCGTTCGCAACTCGTCCACGCGGAAGCGATCTCCCTCCAGAGACAGGGGAGCGCCGTTGAAGAAGAACACGTTCTGCTGCTCGGAAAAATTGTAAACCAGCTCGCCGCCGCCCTCTATCGTCCAGTCCCCGAACTTCGGCGTCTGCAACGTCGTCCGCGCAATGCTCTCGCCGCTCTCGCCAGCCAGCAGCGTACTGGACGTATAGCCCGGCTGGCCCACCACGCCCTCGCGCGCAAACGTCGTGTCGCGATCACGCTTGCGCATCGACTGGAACCCGACAAGCTCCAGCGAATACCCGCCTTCGAAATTGCGCGAGTATCGAACGCCGCCCTCGCCGGAGAGGTTCGTTTCATGCCCCGTGTGCTGCTGCTGGCCGCCCGGAACGACAAACTGCGCGCCGCCGGCATAATCGAGCTGGTTGCCGCTCGCCTGCCCGTTGATGCGCAGCTTCCCGCCCAGCCATGTCGTCTCCCACGATCCGGCCGCATCGATCCGCTCGTAAACGCTCTCCGAGCCTGACGATCCTTTCCGCAGGAGAGCGCCCGCCGGATCGTGGCGCTCGAAAGCGTTGTCATTGCTCCCCTCGCTGCGGATCAGCGACACAGAGCCCTCGATCACCTGCCCGTCCGCCTGATTGCGAAGCTGCAGCGTCGTGTTCGGCGATATATCGCCCACATCGGTCACGGTGACCGTTCCCGCGATGGAGCCCGTCAGCCCGGTATCCTTTTTCCGCACGATGTTGGCGACGATCGGCTTGCCCTGCATGTCGATGCCGTCCGCCCCGCCCCGGATCACATCAATGCGCTCGACGCCGCCGGCCGGAATCCGCGCGATGATCGAACTCAGGGATTCCGACCGCGACGGCGGCCGCTGGCCATCGATCAGCACATTGCCCGCCGTCCCCGAGAACCCGCGCTCGCCGCTTCCGCCATCGAACGAAAAGCCGGGAAGCCGCCCAACCATGTCCATCGCGGTGTTGGGTCTGAACTGCGTGAAGAAATCCGGCTTGTACGTCGTTATGTTGGAGGCGCCGGCCTCCGGCTGCCGCTGTTCCGTTGGGTCAGCCTGTGCAGCGGCCTGGCCTGCACCGAGACACGCGGCGGCCGCCAGCCCGATGGATACCCCCCATCCCTGCTTCACGATTTCCTGCCCCTGTCAGCCTGCGGTTTAGTCCGCAGTGCCGTAAGCGCAGTTCGCCGCCTGATTTGGACAAAAGCATGTCCGGCCGCGCCCGCTACGCCGGATCGCGCGGCGGGCATTTCTGCGAGACGTCACTCCGCCGGCTTCGATGCGCGGTCCGCCGCGAGTTCGTCCTCGGACTTCTCCTCGAACGCGCCGTGCGCCATGCGCTTCAGGACGAAGCTGCCAAGCGACAGCGTCACCCCGATGCCAACGCCGACCCAGCCGAGTATCCAGAACACATCTAGCGACGCCTTGAGGGCCGCCTCATTGCTGAGCGCCCTGCCCGCCACCGACTCCGTCTCGGTCATGCCCGCGATGATGCCGCCGATATACTGCGCCCATGCGGACGACAGGAACCAGATCGCCATCATCGTCGACAGCACCTTGTAGACCGACAGCTTCGAGACCGCCGACAGGCCCACAGGCGACAGGAACAACTCGCCCGTCGTGTGGAACAGGTTGAGCAGGATCAGGAAGATCAGCGGAACCTGGAAACGCTCATCGACGAACTCGGCGCCGAGCACCAGCACGAAGAAGCCTATGCCGACCTGGATGATGCCCAGGCCGAACTTCAGCGCCGGGTTCGGGTCCAGCTTGCGCGAACCGAGGAAGGCCCAGAGCGCTGCAAACACCGGCGCGAACAGCAGGATGAAGCCCGCATTGAACGACTGCGTCTGCGCAGCCGTGACGGTGAAGAACCCATCGCTGGGCAGCTGCGTGTTCTGGTCGGCGAAGATCGCCAGCGAAGACCCCGCCTGCTCGAACAACGTCCAGAAAACGGTGGCGGCCGCGACGAGGATCAGCGCGAGGCCAAGGCGTTGCGCTTCTTCCTTCGATACGCGGGTCATCGTGTAGAAGATGTAGGCAAGGAACACGATCGAGCCGATCATCAGCATGTAGAAGATGTGGACGTGATCCTGCGCCGGCATGTTCAGGAACGACAGCGTGGTCGTCGTGAAATTGTTCAGCGCGTTCAGGATCTCGGCCGGCGGCGACTGCACCATCAGCCAGACAAGACCGACGGAAAGAATGCCGCCAGCGTAGATCGTGTGTTCCTTGCTGAGCCCGAACAGGCCCCTGGATTTGAGGTCTTCCGGCGCCGGCGGACGGCCGACATTCTCGGGAAGCTGAGAAGGTCCTTTCGTCCAGAACAGCAGGCGCCCACGGGTGAACACGAGCCAGCCGAAGATCATGCCGACCCCGGCAAGGCCAAAGCCCGCCCACCATCCGACCGACGTCCCCAGCAGGCCGCACAGCGCGGTGGCCCAGAACGCGCCGAGATTGATGCCGTAATAGTACAGCGTGAATCCCGGATCGCGCTTGGGATCGCCCGGCGGATAAAGCTGGCCGACGATGGCGGAGATATTCGACTTCAGGAAGCCGACGCCCACGATGATGAGCGACAGCGCCATGTAGAAGATGCCGACGAAGATCGGATTGCGATCCGCCACGCCGAATTCATAGTCCGCACGCGGCAACGTCGCCGGGATCGCCGATCCGGCGGGCAGTCCCGTGAACACCAGATCGCCATTTTCCGACGGCGCGATCGTGCAGGCGGACGTCGAATCCGCAGCGGCATTGAGTTCGCAGCGCGTGTCGCCAACGGTGAGGAACGGGCGGCGCAGGTCGCCACGACCATCGACCTCGAACCGATACTCGACGCCCGCATAGGTGAGCGTCTGCTTCGCAGGCTCGCCCTCCGCCGCCATCAGCAGGTGACCCGCCACCAGCAGCAGCGCGCCGAACGCGATGGACTTCCGCGTGCCGAGATAACGGTCGGCGATAATGCCGCCGATCAGCGGCATCAGATACACGAGCGACGTGTACGCGCCGTACTGCGAACTCGCGAAGCCCTGGCTGAAGATGAAGTGCTGGGTGAGATAGAAGATCAGGATCGAGCGCATGCCGTAGTAGGAGAACCGCTCCCACATCTCGGCGAAGAACAGGATGTGCAGCCCGCGCGGGTGATGCCGCATCTGCGTGAACACGGGGATCGCCGTGAGGGCGGTAATGAAAAGCCCCACGACGACGACGATGTTGAAAAATTCCATAAGCCCCTCGACGCTCTCTCTCCGAGGCATGTTCAACACGCGAGCGGCGCAGGCTCAAGCCCGGAAATGGCCGTTCCAGGGGAAGGACTTGCCTCATTCAGGCAACCAGCGCCCGATCGGGCGGAACTCTCGCGTCCCCGTCCGCTAGGTCAGCGCTTCCGTAAAGACCCGCCGGATGTCGCCTTTCCAGGCGCCGTTATAGGCCGCCAGCAGCCGCTCGGCCTGCGTCACGCCGCTCTCGGCGATCTCCATCGGGCCGGCCAGCAGCACGCCCTCGTCACGCCCTTGGGCGTCGAGCCGCTTGCGCCGCTTCAACCCCGCCGCCGCCAGCGCCAGCGCATCCTTCGCCACGTCCTGCGCGCTGCGCCCTGCAACCGGCGCCTTGAGTCCCAACGTCGGCACAGCCGTGCGCAGCGCCTGACGATCCGCCGCCGTCCAGCGCTTCACCAATTCCCATGCGCCATCCAGCGCCTCGTCGTCATAGAGCAAGCCTGCCCAGAACGCCGACAGCGCCGACAGCATCGCCTCCGGCCCCGCATCCGCCCCGCGCATCTCCAGAAACGTCTTGAGCCTCACCTCGGGGAAGATCGTCGACAGGTGATCGTCGAAATCGTCCATCGCCGGCGTCTCGCCCGGCAGGATCGGCAGCTTGCCCGCCATGAAGTCGCGGAACGACAGCCCGGACGCATCGATGTACTTGCCCTCGCGCCGCACGAAATACATCGGCACGTCGAGCGCATAGTCGACATACTGTTCGAAGCCGAACCCGTCCTCGAACGCGAAAGGCAGCATGCCCGTGCGATCGGGATCGGTGTCCATCCACACATGCGAGCGATAGCTGAGAAAGCCGTTGGTGCGCCCCTCGGCGAACGGCGAGTTCGCAAACAGCGCCGTCGCGATCGGCTGCAGCGCAAGGCTCACGCGCAGCTTCCTCACCATGTCCGCCTCAGACCCGAAGTCGAGATTGGTCTGCACGGTACAGGAGCGGTACATCATCTGGCGGCCCAGACGGCCCACCTTCCCCATGTATGCTTTCATTATACCATAGCGCCCCTTGGGCATCGACGGCGTCTCGTCGAACGTCCACAGCGGCGAGAAGCCCAGTCCGAGAAACTCGACGCCCATCGCACCCGCCACATCGCGTGTCTCGCGCATGTGCGCGGCGATCTCGGCGGCCGTTTCGTGAACGCTGTCCAGCGGCGCGCCCGAAAGCTCGAACTGCCCGCCCGGCTCCAGACTGATGCTGGCGCCGTCCTTCTTGAGGCCGATGATGACATCGCCCTCCATGATCGGCGTCCAGCCGTATTTCCGCGAGATGCCTTCCAGCAGACCCTTGATCGACGTCGCCCCCTCATAGGGCACAGGCCGCAGCGAGCCTTCTATGAAGCCGAACTTCTCGTGTTCGGTGCCGATCCGCCATTGCGTCTTCGGCCTGGCGCCGCCCGCAAGCCTCTCAACGAGTTCACGCTTGCCCGCGATACGCGGCGCAGACTCGTCGATTTCACGAGTGGGTGTCGTCATACATGCGTCCCGACCGGTCCTCACCAGCCAAATAGGTACGCCCGGATAAGGACGCCAGTGAGGGTCGTCAAATGTTCAATTGGTGAAGGAAAACTATCGCTTGAGTAACGCCAGCTAAACCTGCCGCCAATCGCCCCGCACGGCCTGCCACAGGGCGAGCGCCGCCACGGCGGCCGTCTCCGCACGCAGGATTCGCGGACCCAGCCCCGCAGCACGCACAAAAGGGAGGGATTTGAGCCATGCGCGCTCCATCGGCGCAAAGCCACCCTCAGGCCCTATCAGAATCGCCGCCACGGCATCCGGCTCGGCGAGCATCACGTCCATCATGGGCCTGGCGCGGCCCGCCTCGCCGCCCCAGGGCTTGGCGCCATCCTCGCCCGCCTCGTCGCCATGAAACACCCGCCGTCCGGCGTCCCAGCCATCGAAGGCGCGCGCCAGCTTCACGGGTTCGCGCACCAGCGGAACATCCAGCCTCTCGGTCTGCTCCGCCGCCTCGATGGCGATCCGGCGCAGCCTGTCCGCCCGCACCTCCCGCGCCATCGTCCGCTCGGTCAGCACGGGGCGAAGCTCCGAAACGCCAAGTTCGGTCGCCTTTTCCACGACAAAATCCGTCGCGTCCTTCTTCAGCGGCGCAAACAGCAGCCAGATGTCCGGCGATTTCGACTGTGTCCGCGACTGCGATAGCAGTCTCAGCGCCACCGCGTTCTTGCCGACGCTGTCGATCTCGGCATCGAACTCGCCATCCGCCCCGTTGAAAACCCTCACCGAGGCGCCGACCCCAAGCCGCATCACATGCTGCACATAGTGAGATTGCTGCGTGGTCAGGCGCAATCCGGCCCCTTCGGCAAGGCCAGCCTCGACATACAGGCGGGGTGTCGCACTCATGTCCCTGCGCTATATCGGCCCGGACTTGCTGCCAAGGCCACTCTCAAGGATTCGCCCGGAAGGTTCGTATTGCCCCAGCCCGCGCCCCCCGCCAGCCCAGCCGACGCCGTCCGCGGCTCGTGGGTCGCCCATGCCCCGGCCTTCGCCCGCCCCTATCTGCAACTGTCGCGCTATGACCGTCCGGTCGGCTTCTGGCTGCTCGCCCTGCCCTGCCTCATCGGCCTCGCCCTCGCGCGCGCCAGCACCAGCTTCGTCGCCGGCGACTGGCTGCTCGCCGGCCTCTTCATCGTCGGCGCCATCGCCATGCGCGGCGCCGGCTGCACCTATAACGACATCCTCGACCGCGACATCGATGCAAAGGTCGCCCGCACCGCTCTTCGCCCGCTCCCCTCCGGCGCCGTATCGCTGAAGAAGGCGTGGGCCTGGCTGCTCATCCAGTGCGGCGTCGGCCTCGGCGTCCTGCTCTGCCTGCCCGACTTCGCAAAACTCATCGCGCTCGGCGCCATCCCGATGGTAGCGCTCTATCCGCTGATGAAGCGCATCACCTGGTGGCCGCAGGTCTGGCTGGGCCTCACCTTCAACTGGGGCGTCCTCGTCGCCGCCGCCTCCGTCCACGGCGCGCTCACCATCGCCGACTTCGCGCTCTATGCCGGTCTCGTCCTGTGGACGCTGGGCTACGACACCATCTACGCCATCCAGGACCTCGAAGACGACGCGCTCGTCGGCGTCAAATCCACCGCCCGCCGCTTCGGCTCCGCCGTCCGCCCCGCCGTCGCGATCATCTACGCGGCCTGCATCGCCCTCTGCGGCGCGGCGGGCTATCTGGCCGCCGGCCTGTTCGGCGCCATCGCCACCATCCCGTTCGCGCTCCACCTCATACAGCAAGCCATCCGCACGGACCCCGCCAACGGACGCCTCGCCCTCGTCCTGTTCCGCGCCAATCGCGACGCCGGCGTGCTGCTGCTTGCAGGCTGGGCCTTCATTGCGGCGCCGTTATAGACAATAACCGGCAAAAGCCGGGGCCGGAGATTCGACCATGACCGAGAAACGCAAACTGCCGGGCGCCGCCCTCGCCATGGGCTTCAGCGGCGTCGCAGTCGCCGCCGCGGTCGGCGCGGTGATGATTTCCTCCAGCCAGCCGGACACCAAGGCCGACGGCGCCACCGCCCCCACCGAACTCGCCGCCCAGCCTTCAGACCCGGACCCGACCCTGTCGATCCAGTCCACACCGCAAACGCCAGACACGCCGACGCCGGGTGCGGCCCCCGGCGCCATCGCCTATTCCGACGGGAACATGACTTTCAGCGCCGCCCTGCCATTGCGGGAACAGGCCGGTCCCATCGCCGATATTCTCAGGAAGGAGGCCGAAGACCTCCTCGCGAGGAAGAAAGCCTCCATCACCGAAGACGGCAGGGGCACAATACCCTGGGAATTCGAGATCGCGTGGAAAGTCCTCGGCCGCGCCGGCGATTTCGTCAGCCTCGAAGGCACGCTCTACCAGTTCGAAGGCGGCGCCCACGGCATGGCCAACACCGACACACGCCTCACCAACATGAAGACCGGCGAAGTCATAGATTTCCCCGGCATGCTCCGTTTCGGCAAGGCCTTCTCGCCCGCCGTCGTCATCGCCACCTGCGAAGCCCTGAAGAAGGCCAAGCTCGAACGCATCAAAGAGACCACCATCATGGACGAGCCCATCGTCTGCGCCGGCCCCAACGCCAATGTCCGTCTGGAAGACGCCAAACTCGCCATTGCGCCATCCACCACCGCCGACAAGTTCGGCGGCCTCTACATCTTCTTCGATGCCTATGCAGTCGGCCCCTATGCCGAAGGCAGCTACGAACTCGCCATCCCGCACGACGTCTTCGCTGATGATCTGAAGCCGCAGTTCAAGGCATTGTTTGGCGGGACGCCAAAACCTTACAAGCAGAACTAATTCAATGCAGATCAACGAAAGATCAGTAAGCTCGGCCCCTCGTGGTTCGACGGACGTGGCGATGCGCCATGCACATCCCCACTGCTCACCATGAGGGGCCTCTCTCCCGCAATGTACCTGGAGCCCTCATGGTGAGCAGTAAGGCCATGCGGAGCATGGCGTTACGTCCGTCGAACCACGAGGGCGGCGCGGGGAGTCCATGAACGGTGAAGGACCACCCTAACGCCGCACGCGGAAAAAATCCTTCAGCATCGCCGACGCCTCATCCGCCAGCACGCCGCCCCTCACCTGCGGACGCGAGTGACACGTCGGCTGCTCGAAGAAGCGCGGCCCATGCGCCACCGCGCCGCCCTTCGCATCCTCCGCGCCATAGACCACCCGCCCGATCCGCGCATGGCTGATCGCCCCCGCACACATCGCACACGGCTCCAGCGTCACATAGAGCGTCAGCCCCGTCAGCCGATAATTCCCCAGCTTCGCGCCCGCCGCCCGCAGCGCCAGCACCTCGGCATGAGCGGTCGGATCGTTGAGCCCGATCGGCTGGTTGTGCGCCTCGGCCACCACCTCGCCCGACGCGGGATCGACCAGCACGGCGCCGATCGGCGCCTCGCCCATTCCGGCGGCCGCGCGCGCAAGCTCGATGGCCCGCTGCATCATTTCGAGATCGCTCGTCTCGCTCATGCCCGCCCGTCTAGCATTTCATGTCTGAATTGCTATGGGGCGGCATGCGCATCATCGGCGGCACGCTCAAGGGACGAACCATCAAGACGCCTGACGGCCAGGCTACGCGCCCGACGTCGGATCGCGCCCGCGAATCCCTGTTCAACATCCTCGCCCACGCCGAATGGGCGCCAGCGCTGGAAGGCGCGCGCGTGATCGACGCCTTCGCCGGCTCCGGCTCGCTGGGCTTCGAAGCCATCTCGCGCGGCGCGGCTTTCTGCCTCTTCGTCGAAACCGAAGCCACCGCGCGCGGCTGCATCCGGGACAACATCGAAGCGTTCCAGCTGTTCGGGAACACCCGCATCCACCGCCGCTCGGCCATCGACCTCGGCCCCAAGCCCGCCGGCGTCGGCGCGCCATTCAACCTCGTCTTCCTCGATCCGCCCTACCGCCACGGCCTCGTGCCTCAAGCGATGGAGCAACTCGTCGCCGGCCAGTGGCTCGCGCCCGACGCGCTGGTCGTCGCCGAGACCGGCTCCGACGAACCGGAACTCGCCATCCCCGGCTGGGAAGACCTCGACAGCCGCATCTACGGCGCCGCCCGCGTGACCTTCCTGCGCCAGGGCTGACCCTTCGGCAACGGCGCGAACGGCGACAGCACGAAGGCAAGCAGCAGTCCCATTGCCAGCAGATCGATCGAAGCCGTCGCCATCGCCTGATCCGGCGTCCACATGAACAGCGACACAGGCGCCCCCACACCGCCGACGCCAATCACAAGAACCGCGCCGACATTGTTCGCGAAGTGAAACCCCATAGCCGCCGCCAGCGACCCCGTGCGCCAGACCATCGCCATCATCACAAGCCCCAGCATGGTCGAGCCCGCCAGATAGTAGAGTCCCATCGCGTCCAGCGGCGCGCCCCACGACACATGCGCCAGCCCGAACGCGACCGAAGGCAGGAGCCCCCACACAACCGGATGCCGCCACCGCGCGGCCAGCTGCTGCGGAAGATAGCCGCGAAACACAAGCTCCTCCCCCGAAGCCTGCACCAGGATAAGCCCCGCCAGCGGCGCCAGCGCCATCAACCACTGGCCCATGTCCACATCCGTCCGCACCGGCGCGTGCCCGGTCGCGAGCGCGTAAACCAGCGTGGCGCCAAGGTACGCCACGGCTATCCCGGCTCCGGCCCCGAACTGCTTGAGCGTCACGCGCCCGATCGCCGTCGCCAGCCCGCGCCGGTGCATCCATTTCAGCACGATCCACGCGCCTAGCCACAAGCCCCACGCCGCAATCAGCGTGACGCCCGTCAGCACAGCCGCCTCGCCAAACGCCATGAAGCGCGAAGCGCCCGCCGCGCCCGACACCTGCTCAGGCGCAACAACGCCGCCGCCGACCGCCAACAGCACGAACGCCACCGTCCACGCCAGCCACAGCACAACGATCAGCGCGAAGCCCAGCACCGTCCGCCACGCCTGCGTCTTCGGTTCCGCCGCAGCGACCCACCGATGAAACGGATACTCGCTCATGCGCTCACGGCGTCAGGATCGTCGCGCCGCTCGTCTTGCGGCCTTCGAGCGCGCGATGCGCATCCGCCGCATCTTTCAGTGCGAACCTCTGGCGCACATCCGCCTTCACCGCGCCCGACCGCATCGCACCCCACAGCGCCGCCGCCCCGCGCTCGAGGTCCGCCCGCTCCTTCGTGAAATGGAACAGTCCCGGCCGCGTCATTATCAGCGACCCGCCCTGATTGAGCCGCGCCGGCGGCATCGGCTCGACCGGCCCGGAAGCATTGCCATACGTCACGAACCACCCGCGCGGCTGCAGCGACCGCAGGCTCGGCTCCGCCGACGTCTTGCCCACGCTATCATAGACCACCGGCACGCCCTTGCCGCCCGTCAGCTCCTTCACGCGCGCCGGCACGTCCTCGCTCGCAAGGATCGTCTCCCAGCATCCATACTGCCTGGCCAGTTCAGCCTTGTCCGGCGTCGACACCACGCCGATCACCCGCGCGCCCAGCGCATTCGCCCACGGCACAAGGATCGACCCCACGCCGCCCGCCGCCGCCCACACAAGAATCGTCTCGCCCGGATTGAGCCGCCTGATCTCGAAGATCAGCATCCACACCGTCAGTCCCTTGAGAAACACCGCCGCCGCGTCCTCGTCCTTCACGGCATCGGGGATGACGATCATCTTCTCCGCCGGCGCATTGCGATGCGAGGCATAGGCGCCCGGCAGCCCGTTATAGACCACCCGGTCGCCAACCTTCAGCCCCGTCACGCCCTCGCCCAGCGCCTCGATCACGCCCGCAGCTTCAACGCCCAGCACGCTCGGCGTCGGCCCCGGATAAAGCCCCGTGCGTGTATACACGTCGATGAAGTTGAGCCCGATAGCGGTCTGCTTCAGCCGCACCTGCCCCGCGCCCGGCGCCGGCAGGTCCACCTGCTCGAACACCATCTCCTCCGGCCCGCCATGCTTGTGGATACGGATGACATCAGCTTTCGACATGCAACTATCTCCTCAACGCGTAGCGCAGCGAAACCACGCCCGAGCCAAATTCCTTACGCGCGGCGAATTTCAGGTCCGCAAGCTTCGACACCCCACCAAACAGATACGGACCATGCCCTGCGATCCGCGGATGCACGAAGATCTCCAGCTCGTCGATCAGCCCCATTTCCATCAGCGCCGCCGGCATCGCCACGCCGCCCACATACAGCCCGTTGCCCGGCTCCTGCTTCAGCCGCCGCACAGTTGCCTCAAGCTCGCCCCCGCGCACCAGCTCCGCATTCCAGTCGACGCTCTCAAGCGTATCCGACACGACATACTTCTTCGCCGCATGGATCGTTCGCGCAAACGGTTGCGTCCATGCCGCCATCCCCTCCGGCAGCACGCCCGACTCCGCAATCGGCCGCCACGCACTTTCCATCATGTCGTAGGTAATCCGCCCGAGGATCAGCGCATCCGCCCGCGCAAGAATATCGGCGGTGTACCGATGCAACTCGGCGTCCGGGACCCCCACGCGATGATCGCAGCATCCATCCAGCGTGATATTGATCGAATATCGAAGCGGCCTCATGCCCGAAGGCTAGCACCGATCCAGACGGGATTGGAAGTTGCGCCAGGACGCCAGACTCGTGTCTAACCGGCTCATGGACCTGTTCGCCCCGACCATCGCGCAGATCGTCTGCGGCATCGACGAAGCTGGCCGCGGCCCGCTCGCCGGCCCGGTCTGCGCAGCCGCCGTCGTGCTCGATCCCGCCCGCCCCATCGCCGGCCTCAATGACTCGAAGCAACTCTCCGAAAAGAAGCGCGACACCCTCGCCCCTCTGATCCGCGAAAACGCCCTCGCCTGGGCCATCGGCTGGGCCAGCGTCGAGGAGATCGACGAACACAATATCCGCCAGGCCAACTTCCTCGCCATGAAGCGCGCCTTCAAGGGCCTGTCAGTGACCCCCACCCACGCCCTCGTCGACGGCAAGGACCCGCCGCCGCTCGCCTGCAATGTCCGCTGCATCATCGGCGGCGACGCGCTCGAACCCGCCATCTCCGCCGCCTCCATCCTCGCCAAGACCGCCCGCGACGCCCTGATGGTCGACCTTTGCGCCAAATACCCCGGCTACGGCTTCGCGAAGCACAAGGGCTATGGCTCGGCCGCGCACATCGAAGCCCTGAAGCGCCTCGGCCCAAGCCCGGCGCACCGGCGCACGTTTGCGCCGGTGCGGGACTTGCTCGAGCGCGCGAGCTAGATCACGCCCAACCCGCCCTCGTGGTTCGACGGACGTAACGCCATGCTCCGCATGGCCTTACTGCTCACCATGAGGGCTGCTGTTGCTGATGTAAGCGAGAGGGCCCTCATGGTGAGCAGCAATCTATCGCTGGCGATAGATTGCGCCCGTCGAACCACGAGGGGCCGGGCGGCTCATGCCCCTCACCGTCGCCCGAACAACTTCTCGATATCCGCCAACTTCAGCTCCACATAAGTCGGCCGACCGTGATTGCACTGGCCGGAGTGCGGCGTCGCCTCCATCTGGCGCAGCAGCGCATTCATCTCGTCCGCCGTCAGCCGCCGCCCCGCGCGCACGGAGCCGCGACAGGCCATGTTGCCCATCACCTCTTCCATGCGCTCCTTCAGCGCGAGCCCCGCCTCATACTCCGCGAAATCGTCCGCGAGGTCGCGCACCAGACCCTTCACGTCCATCTCGCCGAAGATCGCCGGCGTCGCGCGCACAGCCACCGCCCCGCGCCCGAACGGCTCGACCTCCAGCCCCATCTCCAGCAACTCGTCCGCGCGCTCCAGCACGCGCGCCGCTTCCTCGTCCGACAACTCGACAATCTCGGGGATCAGCAGCGCCTGCCGTCGCACGCCCTCGCCCGCCAGCTGCGCCTTCATCCGCTCGTAGACCAGCCTCTCATGCGCCGCGTGCTGATCCACGATCACCATGCCATCCGCCGTCTGCGCGATGATGTACGTCTCATGCACCTGCGCCCGCGCCACGCCCAACGGGTGAAGCGTTTGCGGCGGCGCGCCAGCCGTATGCTCAGGCGCCGGCTCCACCCGCGCACTCGGCGCATCGCCAAACGCCTCGAACGACGCAGGCCGATTGTCCGACATGCCACCCGGATAGATCGTCGTATAATCCAGCCCGCCCACAACAGGCTGCGCCGGAGACCACCGCGCCTGTCCCGCATTCCACGGCAGGCTCGGCGCCACATGGCTGGTGGCTGCGCCCAGAGCCGCGCCCGCAACTGTCGTGCTAGCCCGATGCCCAGCCGCCGCAAGCGCATGGCGCAGCGCGCCGATCAGCAACCCACGCACATTCGCCGCATCGCGAAAGCGCACTTCCGTCTTCGCCGGATGCACGTTCACATCCACCTGCATCGGATCGAGATCGACGAACAGCACCGCCATCGGATGCCGGTCACGCGCGAGAAAATCCTGATACGCGGCACGGATCACACCGACGAGCAGCTTGTCCTTCACAGGACGAGAATTGACGAACAGATACTGATGCTGCGCGCTCCCCCGATTGAATGTCGGCAAGCCCGCGAACCCGCTCACCTTCACGCCCTCGCGCGTCGCTTCGATCTCCACTGCATTCTCGCGGAACTCGCGGCCCAGCACAGCCCCCAGCCGCTTCAGCCGCGCATCCTCGCCCTGCTCGACCTGCAGCTTCAGGATCGCGCGCTCGTCCGTCTCCAGGTGGAACGCCACATCCGGCCGCGCCAGCGCCAGCCTGCGCACGGTGTCGGCAATCGCCTGCGCCTCGGCCCGCTCGGTCTTCATGAACTTCAGCCGCGCCGGCGTCGCATAGAAAAGATCTCGTACATCCACGCGCGTGCCATGCCCCGTCAGCCCGCTCCACGCCGCCGGCTTCG
>CAZGWV010000040.1:5048-29798 GCA_964529555.1 uncultured Rhizobium sp. | reverse complement strand
CGTCGTTCGCGATGCTGATGAACTTCCCGCGCTTCAACAAGATGAAGGGCATGGGGCAGATCGTTTCCTGGTCCGTGAGAGACGAATCGCTGCACTGCGAGGGCATGATCCGCGTGTTCCACACGCTGGCCGCCGAGACGGGTGCGCTGACGGACGAGGTGAAGAACGACATCATCGATTGCTGCCGCACGGTAGTGATGATGGAGGACGCCTTCATCGACCTCGCCTTCTCGATGGGCCCGGTGCAGGGCATGACGGCGGACGACATCAAGAAGTATATCCGCTACATCGCCGACTGGCGCCTGGGGCAGCTGAAACTGCCGGCGATCTATGGCGTGAAGGAACACCCGATCCCGTGGCTGTCGGAAATCCTTAACGGGGTGGAGCACGCCAACTTCTTCGAACAGCGCGCGACGGAATACTCCAAGGGCGCGACCGGCGGGGACTGGCACGGGTCGGACGGGGTGTGGGCCCAGTTCGACAAGATGAAGAGGCAGGTTGCGGCGGAGTAGGCGGCGGGGCGGTTTCGCGCTGAATTCATCCTTCGAAACGATCAGCGCTCTGCGCTGATCCCTCAGGATGAGGCCGGTGGGTGTGTCGAATAAGCGAATCCGCATGCACCGCCCTCATCCTGAGGGATTGCGGAGCGATCGTCCCAAAGGATGAATTCAGCGCGCCGCCGGGTCGCCCTGTGCGCGAAAAGGCTTCGCGGCCTCCATTCTGCATGGTTTTCAGGGATTAACGCCGTCCGCCATATTCGTGGACGGATGAAACCCTATATGAAGCTCGCACGTTTAGCCTGCTTCACAGATTGATCTGGAGTTTCCCATGTCCTCACCCACAAGCGCCTCGGGCGGCACGCCGAAGACCGACATCGACACCCTGAAGTCCGACATGAAGTCGCTGCGCGAAGACCTCGCGGCGCTGCTCAAGGACACGGGTTCGGTCGCCTCGCAGCAGGCGAAGGCCGCCGCCGAGCGCGCCAGGGAAATGGCGGGCGACGCCGGCGAGAAGGCCGTCGAGTTCCGCGATGCGGTTGGCGACAAGGTTCGCGAGCATCCGCTCGCTGCGGTCGGCATCGCGCTGGCCGCCGGCTACATTCTCGCGTCGCTTTCAAGCCGCCGCTAGCGGCTGAGGGCCAGGGGTCGTACGTGTTCGACAGCTTCTTCGACCGCGCAAAGGATCTCGCCATCGCGGCGATCGTGGGCGTCATGCTGGCGTTTGCCGGCCTGCTGGCGCTGACGGCGGCGGTGGCGTGGCAGTTGTCGCAGTGGATGCCGTGGCCGGGCGCGCTCGCTGTCGTGGGCGTTGGCCTTCTGGCCATCGCCGCGATCTCGCTGCTGGTCGGGACCGCCAAGAAGAAGCCCGCCGAGCCGCAGCCCCAGGACCTGATGGGCGATGTCGATCCCGTCGCCATGGTGCTCGGCCTGATGGAGCTTCCGGTCGAGGTGACGAAGAAGATCGTCTCCGAAAAGCCGGTCGCCTCGATCGTGGTGATTGCGAGTCTGGGGCTTCTGATCGCGCGCAATCCGCAGGTGGCGCTGAAGCTGTTCGACAAGGTCGTCGGCACGCTGACGCCGAAGCAATAGGGCGGGGAAAGCCCCTCTGTTCGCCCCGCGTTGACGGCGGTATCGACTGGCTTTAGACGTCCGCAATGACGGACACCCTTTCCCCCGCACAGGCTATCGACAAGGCAACCGAGCTTTACGGAGCGGCGGTCGGGCGATTGCGCGCCGCGCTGGAAGCTTTCGTGACCAAGGGGCAGACGCCCGATCCTGAGGCGCGCACGCGGGGGGATTACTGCTATCCCGAGCTTCGGCTGTCCTACGATCCCGACGGACCCGTGCCGCCGCTGTCGCGCGCTTTCGCCAAGCTGTCGGAGCCGGGGCTGTATGTGAGCACGATCACGCAGCCCGGTTTCTTCCGCCCGTATTTCCTCGAACAGCTGGAGCAGATCTGCGCCGACTTCGACGTGCAGCTCGACGTGGTGAACTCGAAGTCCGAGATTCCGTATCCGTACGTGCTGGAGCACGCCTCGAACATCGATGCTGAGGCGCTGCCTCCGGCGGAGTTCGCGCGCTGGTTTCCGACGCCGCGGCTGGAGCTGATCGGCGACGAGGTGATCGACGCCGAAGTGCAGGATGGCGGGTTCTTCAATACGGACGGCGTGCGGCCGCTGGCGCTGTTCGACGGGCCGCGTATCGACTTTTCCCTTCAGAGGCTCAAACACTATACCGGCACGCCGTTCGAGCATGTGCAGCGGTATATCCTGTTCACGAACTATCACCGGTATGTGGACCACTTCGTCGAATGGTCGATCGAGCGGCTGAAGCAGCCGGGGCCGTACACCAAGCTGTCGGCGCCGGGCGGCATTGTGGTGGACGCCAAGACGAAAGACGCGGCGCAGAAGGTGAATGACGGGCCGTGGCGGCGTCACCAGATGCCGGCCTATCACCTGATGGCGGACAACCGGGCGGGCATCACGCTGGTGAATATCGGCGTCGGGCCGTCGAACGCGAAGACGATCACGGACCACCTCGCGGTTCTGCGCCCTGAATGCTGGATCATGGTCGGGCATTGCGGCGGCCTGCGGCATTCGCAGCGTATCGGGGACTATGTGCTGGCGCATGCGTATCTGCGTGACGACCATGTGCTCGACTCGGTTCTCCCGCGCGACATTCCGGTTCCGCCGATTGCGGAAGTGCAGGTGGCGTTGCAGGAAGCTGCGGAGAAGGTGACGGGCGAGAGCGGGGATTCGCTGAAGCAGCGGCTGCGCACGGGGACCGTGGTGACCACGGACGATCGCAACTGGGAGCTGCGTTTCACCGACTCGGCCAAGCGGTTCAACAAGTCGCGCGCCATCGCCATCGACATGGAGAGCGCGACGGTGGCGGCCAATGGCTATCGCATGCGCGTGCCCTATGGCGTGCTGCTGTGCGTGTCGGACAAGCCGTTGCATGGCGAGATCAAGCTGGCGGGGGCGGCCAACCGCTTCTATGAGCGGGCCATCGGCGAGCACATCAGGATCGGCATCGAGACGCTGGAGAGCCTGGCGCGGGCGGGCGGCGATGCGCTGCACTCGCGCAAGCTGCGTTCGTTCTACGAGCCGCCATTCCGGTAGGGCAGGCTTGTGAGTTGAGCGCATCCTTCGAGACGATCGCCTTCGGCGATCCCTCAGGATGAGGCCGGTGGTTGTTGAGCCATAGCAAAGCCCACCAGCCTCATCCTGAGGGATTGGCCCGTGAGGGCCAATCGTCTCGAAGGATGGATGCGTTGTCCCGCGCTATCTACGCCATGGGAACTCCAGTAACGGTTGCGTGGGAGGGGGGACGGATTCAGAAATCTAGGGGTTTCCCTGAGGTCCGAATCTGATTCACGTCACGCCTGCAATCGACAGGTCCTTCAGGGTCAATCAGTATGTGCGTCTCGATCCGGCCCTCGATGGCTGGGGAGCAGTAATGAGCGACACCAAGCCGGCGCCCAGAGGCGATGCTGGCCCGGCGGACAGGCATGTCGGCGGGTTCATGCAGCCTGCCGGCTTTTCGTGGGCGCTGTTCGAGTTCGCGCGCAATCCGTACTTCATGCTGATCGTGACGTACGTGTTCCCGCCGTACTTCGCGCAGTTCGTTGTCGGCGACCCCGTGCAGGGGCAGGCGACGGTTGCTGAAGCGACGAAGTGGGCGGGCGTGATCGGGGCGCTGACGGCGCCGGTGCTGGGCGCGATGATGGATCGCGGCGGCTCGCGCAAGCCGGTGATGCTGTTGTTCCTGGCGATGCTGTTCGCCAGCGGGCTGGCGCTGTGGTGGTCGCTGCCGGGGACGGTGGATGCGCAGGGCGTGTTCCATGCGCCGGTGGCGGGGTTGGGCGTCTATGGCACGATGGCTTTCCTCGTGCTCGGCTTTGTCGGCTACACGTATTCCGAGATGATGCACAATGCGATGCTGCGCACGGCCGGGCGGCCGGATGCGCTGTCGCAGATTTCCGGCGCGGGGATCGGGCTGGGTCAGCTGTCGTCCGCGATCTGCCTGGGCGGCGTGGTGGTGGTGGCGCTGACGGCTGAATATCTCGGCACGGCGGAGGGCGACTTTGCGCTGCAGCGCGGGGCGGGGCCGTTCATGGCGGTGTGGCTCGTGGTCTTCGTGCTGCCGTTCTTCCTCTACACGCCAGACGGCGCGCCCGCTGGCGGAAGCTGGGGCCGGGCTGCGCGCGAGGTGTTCTCGAAGGATGGCAGGCTCAATCCGTTTAGCGCCGTGCTGGGCGTGGTCGGCTATCTGCGCGGACTGTTCCGCGAGTTTCCCGAGGCGATGAAATACCTGCTGGCGTGCCTGATCTTCAAGGACGGGATCATTGCGCTGCTGGCGATCGGCGGCGTGTTCTCGACGGGCGTGCTGGGATGGGGCGTGGCCGAGGGCGGCATCTACGGCATCTGGGCTTCGATCTTCGGCGCCATTGGCGGGCTGTGGCTGGCGCCGGTGCTCGACCGCAATCTCGGGCCGCGCAAGGCGATCATGGCGCAGCTCGCCGCGCTGTGCGTTGTGGTGGTGATCGCGCTGGGCACGACGCAGCAGAGCATTCTCTACGGGCTTGCGCCTGCTGGCGAGCCTCTGCATGGGCTGGGCATTTTCGATACGCTGCCGGACCTGTTCTACATGGGCATCACGGCGTTCATCGCGGCGCTGGCGGCGGCGAACATCGCGGCGAGCCGCTACATGATCGTGACGCTGGCGCCGAAGGATCGCGTGGCCGAGTTCTACGGGCTGTTCGCGATGTCGAGCACGGCGACGGTGTGGCTGGGGCCGTTGATGATCGAGTGGGCGACGAAGACGTTCGAGGACCAGCGCATCGGCTTCTCGCCGATCCTGCTGCTGCTGGCGGGCGGTCTTGCGCTGATGTTCACGCTGAAGCCGACGACGGGCGCCAAGGGCAGGCTGGTGTTCGAGACGCCGGCGCATTAGGGGCGGGTGTCGGGCGCTTGCGAGCACGCCCTCGTGGTTCGACGGACGTAACGCCATGCCACAGCATGGCGTTACTGCTCACCATGAGGGCTTAAGGTGCAATTGCTGACGAGAGGTCCCTCATGGTGAGCAGCGGCGATGTGTCTGGCACATCGGCGCGCCCGTCGAACCACGAGGGGCCGGGCTTACTGGCTTATGGCGTTTGCGGACTGGTTCAGTTGCCGCCGCTGGCCGTGGCGGCCTTGCCGGTGACGGTGGTCATCACGTCGGAGAAGTGGCCCGGCGCATCGCCGACCATCGGCGTGGCGCGGCATTTGTCGACGCACGAATACGAATAGGTGCCGCCGCCGCGAACGATGGTGAGGCCGGTTGCATCTTCGCCGCCGACGACCAGCTGGTTCGCGTAGATCGTGTTGCCGGAGCGATCGAGCACGGTGATGTTGGTCGAGCCGAAGGCCTTGCCGGTGATCAGCAGCGTGTTGGCGTCGTGGACGGAAACGTCTGCAACGGTGGCGTTGCCGATGACGACGGAGTTGGCCGGAGCTGTAAGCTTCAGCGGAACGGTCTGGTCGACGCGGACCTGGAAGGGATCGGCCAAAGCAACGGGGGCGAGGGCGAAGCTCATCACGAGCGCGGCCAGAAATTTTTTCTGCATGGCTGTCTCCCCAGCGGGCAATCCGGTTCCGACGATAGGGAGCAAGCCTGAATCAAAGGCTAAAACGATGTGCGAGCGCGGCGTCTGCGGGCGGCGCGGACCATGCGCGTGAGTCATTAGACTCTTGCGGGCGCGATTTCGGGGGAGGCGAGGGGCGCCGTGTTTGCGATCCGTTCAAAGTATTGAATCGAAGAATAATAAACGTAGTTAAACGGGCGTGAACTCGAATACAGTCAAATTTCTTCTCCGTTTTACGTGATATCAATATAGCCCATGTAGAACTCACCATACCTACTGCGGGTGATGGTACTTCGCTGGTGGGAAAAAGAAGCCATGCATAGCGGAGAAGCAAACATGAAAAACCTCTTCAAGAAATTCCTCGGCAATAAATCCGGCGCGACCGCGATCGAGTACGGCCTGATCGCCGCCCTGATCGCCGTCGCCGTCATCGGCGGCGTCAGCCAACTCGGCCAATCGGCCAACGCGACGTTCACCACGATCTCGGGCTCGATGTAATCCGGCGCCGGCTCACAAGCTGGCGTGAAGATCGGAAGCCGCGGACCTCTGGTCCGCGGCTTCTTTCTTTTTGCGAATACTGGTTCGGTCAAGAATTCGTTCAGCGAATTACTGTAGTTTGTGCGTCTCACATCTACGGTGGAAGATGATCACGACACTTCTGTGCCTGGCGTTCCCGCTGCTGCTGATCTATGCCGCCTGGCATGACGTCTCCACGATGACGATTCCCAACTGGGTTTCGATTGTTCTTGGCGTGGCGTTCATTCCTGCCGCGCTGACCGCCGGGCTGTCGCTCGACCAGATCGGCATGCATCTCGTATTCGGCGCCATCGTGCTGGTGGTCTGCGCGATCCTCTTCTACCTCAACGTGTTCGGCGGCGGCGATGCGAAGGTGATCGCGGCGGCGTCGCTGTGGACCGGACTTGCGGCGAGCGCGCCCTTCGTCATGGGCATGGCGATTGCGGGCGGCGCGCTGGCGGCCGTGCTGATCGTGCTGCGCCGGATGAAGTTCGAGCCGAAGCAGGCGTGGCTTGCGCGACTCAAATCGCCGGAAGAGGGGGCGCCCTATGCCGTCGCCATCGCGATCGGCGCACTTTTTGCGGCTCCGGCCTCGCCGGTGATCGCTGCGGGACTGGCCGGCGTGAATATCTGAGGGCGTGTGACGCGCTGAATGCACGCGGATATCGTGGTAAAGCGGGCCGGCGCGATGCAATCGTTAAGCGCTTCCGTTTTTTGTTAACGCCCTTCGGTTCCCCGTCTTAACTCTCCCTTAGAGCCCGCGTGGAAGTCTGCCGCCCAGGATAAGGCCCCTTTCAGGCCTTTGGGGACCGGCGGAGGGCCTGCATGTCGCCCGTGCGACTGATCATTCTACTGGTAGCGGCTGTTGCGGCGGTTGGCGCCGTTTTTCTCGTACGCTCCGTGCAGGCGCCGGCTGCGGCCACTGCCGCGGAAAACCCCGCGCCCGCAGTTGCGTCCGAGCCCGTCAAGATGCCGACGCAGCAGGTTCTGGTCGCGAACAACCCGATTCCGATCGGCCGCTTCGTCGCCGCAGAGGATCTGCGCTGGCAGGAATGGCCGGCTGAAGCGCCGATGCAGGCTTTCCTCGTGCAGGAAGCCGATCCCGAAGCGCTCGAGAAGATGATCGGCGCCGTTGCGCGCGTCGAACTCGTGGCGGGCGAGCCCGTCACCCTCGCCAAGCTGGTTCATCCGGGCACGGCTGGATTCATGTCGGTCATGCTGGCGCCGGGCATGCGCGCGGTGTCGTTCGAGATCGAACCCGAGACGGCGGCCGGCGGCTTCATCCAGCCCAACGACCGCGTCGACGTGCTCGTGACCCGCGAAATCGAGACGGCCAGCAATTCGAACGGCATGCAGAATGTGCGCACCGACGTCATCCTGCAGAACGTCCGCGTTCTGGCGGTCGATCATATCTACGGCCCGCCGCTGTCGGTGGATTCGGAAGGCGCGCCGCGCACCGGCAAGGCGGAAGTGATCATGGGGTCGCGCGCGACGCTCGAACTCTCCGACCGTGATTCGGTTCTCGTGAATACGGCGAAACGCGCGGGTGCGCTTGCGCTCGTGCTTCGCTCGGTCGCCGACCTCTCGCAGCCGCAGGGCGCGACGGGCGTGGGCCGTGTCTATCGCGACGGCGTCTCGCAGGACGCCCAAGGCGTGCGTGTCTATCGCTATGGGACCGAAACGGTCTCCACGGCGCCGGCTCGTTGAGGTCCATCATGTCTTTCAATCGCAACTTCGTACTTCTGGGTATCGCAAGCGCGGTTGCGCTCGCCGCGCCCGTCATCGCGCAGCCGCCGTCCGGCAACGACCTGGCAGGCGCGCCCGCCCAGCGCATGACGCTTCCCGAGCCGACCGCCCCGGAGTCGACCGAGGTCCTGACGCTGACGGTCAACAAGTCCTACATGATCGAATTCGACGCCGATATCGGCGACGTGATCATCGCCAACGACCGCATCGCCAACGTGGTCGCGCGTGACCGCCGCCGCGTCGCGGTGATGGGTCTCACGCCCGGCGAGAGCAACATTGTGTTCCTCGATCACACCGGCCGCAAGGTGAAGACGCTCGAAATCTCCGTGACCGACGGCGTCGCGGGGATGGATCAGCTGCGCGGTCTCATCAAGCGCCATGTGCCGGGCTCCAAGGTCCAGGTCGAGGCGGTGAACGGCAACATCATCCTGGCCGGATCCGTGCCGAACCTGTCGGGCGCCGATCGCGTCGTGCAGCTTGCGCGCACCTACGCCAAGGACGACGCCAGCGTTCTCAACATGATGGCGATCGAGGGCAAGGATCAGGTCACCCTGAAAGTGCGCTTCGTCGAGATGCAGCGTTCGGTCATCAAGCAGATGGGCATCAACCTGTCGGGTTCGATGAGCTTCGGCGAACTGATGCCGCGCGCGCTGGAGACCGCGATCAACCCGCTGACGGGCCTGCCGGAACTGACGGGCGCCGTGCTGAAACCGGCATGGAGCAACACCGCGACGATCGGCACGTCGAACTCGTTCCCGATCGCGGGGACGGCGCTTGGCGGTCTTGTCGCCAATATGGGCTATCAGAATATCGCCGACGGCACGCAGCAGAGCGCGGTCGGCGCGAAGATCAATGCGCTCGAGCGCGTGGGCATCGTCCGCACGTTGGCCGAGCCGAACCTCGCCGCCATCTCGGGCGAGGCGGGCAGGTTCCTGGTCGGCGGCGAATTCCCGGTTCCGGTCGCGCAGAATGACGGCAAGGTGTCGATCGAGTTCAAGCCGTTCGGTGTCGGCCTTGGCTACACGCCTGTCGTGCTGTCGGAAGGCCGCATCTCGCTGCAGCTGTCGGTCGAGGTCTCCGAGCTTTCGACGCAGGGCGGTTATCAGGCTAATTCGGGCGTGACGGTCGATCCCAATACGGGGCAGGCGATCGCCGCGCAGACGCTGACCGTGCCCGCGCTGAAAGTGCGCCGCGCGGAAACGACGGTTGAAATTCCCTCGGGCGGCAGCCTCGTTATCGCCGGCCTGATCCAGGAACAGACCAAGCAGAACCTCGACGGCGTTCCGGGCGCGAAAGACATTCCGGTGCTGGGCGCGCTGTTCCGCAGCCGCGACTTCCAGAACGACGAGACCGAACTGGTCGTGATCGTGACGCCCTACCTGGTCGATCCCACCGACCCGCAGGGCTTCCGCGATCCCGACCGCGGCTATGTCACGCCGCGCGACTCGCGGACCATCCTGTTCGGCAAGTTGAACGACGTCTACGCCGTGCCGGGCGCGTCTTCAGGCAACACCCCCGCGCCCAAGGGCGCGAGCGGCTTCATCATCGACTAGGGGCAGGGCAATGGCATTGCACCACAAGTTCGCACTCACCGCCGCCTCCCTGCTCGTGCTGGGCGGCTGCATGCAGACCGATGAGCAGATCGGATGGTCGAACCGCTTCCACACGCAGATCGTGGCGCAGGAAACGACCGCGGAACTGAAGATCGGCGGCATCGTTTCCGGCGAGAAGCTGGGCCCGGACGAGCGTGACGCGGTTCGCGTATTCGCGCTTGCCTACCAGGACGAGGGCCACGGCGCCGTCATCATCTCGCGGCCCAGCAACGGGCCGGACGATATCTCGGCGATGCGCGCATCCGCCGACGCGCGCGCGATCCTGCTGGCCGAGGGCGTGGCGCAAACCTACATCGCGGAAGGCACGTATGACGGCACGGGCGCGCGTTCGGCCCCGCTGATCATCAGCTATCGCACCTACAACGCCACGGTGCCGGGCTGCCCCGACCTGTCGTCGGTCGATTTCGCGAACACCGCGTCCAACGCATCGCTGCCGTCGTTCGGTTGCGCGGTTGCGGTGAACCTGGCGGCGATGATCGCCAATCCGTCCGACCTGGTCGGCAATCAGCCGATGGACCCGGCCGACATCGATCGGCGCTCGATCGTGCTGAGCAAATACCGCGCTGGCGAGAAGACGTCCTCCGTGAAGGACGGCGATGCGAGCGGCGCTATCAGTTCGGCTGTGAATTAGAAAGCAGGCGTGACATGAGCGGACCCCGAGACAGGTTTGACGTGGACGGCGAGCTGGAGCAGCTCGCTCAGGATCTTGAGCTCGATATGGACGCGCCGATCGGCGCGACCTTCGCCGCAGCTCTGCGGGGCGCACACGAAGCCCAGCCGCTCGACGAAGCCGACTTCGGTCTCGACGACGATGGCTTTATGACGCCGCCGCCGCGTGCAACCGAGCCGGCCGTCGAGAAGACGCCGATCGTGTTCTCCGATCCGCAGCCTGCCGCAGACGGGCCGGATTTCGACACGGCCTCGTTCGACGACGAGTTCGGCGAGGACTTCGCCGATCAACCGCCGCCGCCGCCACCTTCGCAGCCGGAAGCGGCCGCGCAGGAAGCGTCCGAAGACATGCCGGCCTGGCTGCAACCCAAGCCCGCCCAGCCGCCGGTTGAAGATTTGCCGCCGATGACGGCCTACGAAGCCGAGCCGGTGGCCGACGATGCAGCCGGGCAGGGCCTTGGCTATGACTATGCGTTCGAGGCCACGCCCTCGGGTGGCGATCGCCCCATCCCGCGCATCGCAATTCACGCTTTCTGCACGCGCACATCCACGCTGGGACTCATGCGTTCGATCACCAAGGATCGCCGCATGAAGAACGTGGCGATGGAGGTGTTCGAAGGCGGCGTCGGCGCCGCGACCCAGTATTATGTCAACGAGACGACGCCGAACCTTCTCATCATGGAAGGCGCGGGCGATCCGCGGCAGCTGCTGGCCGAACTCGACTCGCTGGCCGAGTATTGCGACGAGAACATCCGCGTCGTCGTTGTCGGACAGACCAACGACATCCGCCTCTATCGGGAACTGATGCGCCGCGGCGTTTCGGAATACCTCGTTGCGCCGATCGATCCGGTGCAGATGATCCGCGCGATTGCGGCGCTGTTCACCGACCCGGAAGCGCCGTTCACGGGCAAGACGCTGGCGGTTACCGGCGTCAAGGGCGGCGTGGGCGCATCGTCCATCGCGCACAATCTTGCGTGGGCGCTCTCGGAGCGTTGCAAGGTCAACGCGACGCTGGTTGACCTCGACCTCAACTTCGGAACCACGGGCCTCGATTTCAACCAGGACACGGCGGCGACGATTGCTGACGCCCTGATGTCGCCTGACCGTTTCGACGACGCGATCATGGGGCGTCTCATCACCAAGGCCACGGACCGCCTGTCGCTGTTCACGGCGCCGGCGACGCTGGATCGCACCTACAATCTCGACCCGGAAACCTATACGCGGGTTCTGGAACAGGTGCGCGGCTCGGTGCCGTTCATGGTGCTCGACCTGCCGCATATCTGGTCGGACTGGTTCAAATCGACGGTCATCTCGGCTGACGAACTGATCGTCGTGGCCGGGCCCGATCTCGCCTCGCTGCGCAACGGCAAGAACCTGATCGACTTCCTGAAGGCCGCGCGGCCGAACGACAATCCGCCGAAGCTGGTCCTCAACATGGTGGGCCTGCCCAAGCGGCCGGAAATTCCGCCGAAGGATTTCGGCCAGGCCATCGGGCTCGATCCGACGCTGGTTCTGCCATTCGATGCGCAGCTGTTCGGGACGGCCGCCAACAACGGACAGATGATCTTCGACGTGGCGCCGGAATCCAAGGTTTCGCAGGCGCTGGATCAACTTGCCGCGCAACTGACCGGCCGGGAAATCCAGACCGCGAAACCCTCGATGCTGAAGAAACTGCTGGGCAAGTAGTATGAGCGGAATGTTCGGCAAGCGCACAGGCACGGGCGCTCCCGCAGGCGGGGGCGCTGCGCCTGTCGCAGCTCCGGTGGCAGCTCGCACGCCGCCGCCTCCGCCGCCCAAGCCGAGCGTATCTGCCGGCGAGATTCCCGCGCCGCCGCCGCCGCGCGCAGCCATCCCGCCGAACAAGCCGGTTGCAGCCAAGCCGGTTGCTTCCGCGCCCAAGCCTTCGAACCGATCCGCGCCGCCGCCTCCGCCGAAAGAGAAGATCGCGACGATCGACAACCGATCGGACGAATACTACCGGACGAAAACCGAGGTCTTCAACGCGCTGATCGATACCATCGACCTGAGCCAGCTGGCTCAGCTCGACCAGGAGAGCGCACGCGAGGAAATCCGCGACATCGTGATCGAGATCGTCTCGATCAAGAATGTGGTGATGAGCGTCGCCGAGCAGGAGACGCTCCTCGAGGACATCTGCAACGACGTTCTGGGCTACGGTCCGCTCGAGCCGCTGCTGGCGCGCGACGACATCGCCGACATCATGGTCAATGGCGCGGGCACGACCTATATCGAGGTCGCCGGCAAGATCCAGCGCACCAACATCCGCTTCCGCGATAACGCTCAGCTGATGAACATCTGCCAGCGCATTGTGAGTCAGGTCGGCCGTCGCGTCGACGAAAGCTCGCCGATCTGCGATGCGCGTCTGGCGGACGGTTCGCGTGTCAACGTCATCGGGCCGCCGCTGGCCATCGACGGCCCCGCTCTCACCATTCGTAAGTTTCGGAAGGACAAGCTGAAGATCACCGACCTGGTGAATTTCGGCTCGATCTCCGAACCGGCTGCCGAAGTGCTGCGGATCATCGGCGCGTCGCGCTGCAACACGCTGATCTCGGGCGGCACGGGGTCGGGGAAGACGACGCTGCTCAATACGCTGACGGCGTTTATCGCGCCGGGCGAGCGCGTCATCACCTGTGAGGACGCGGCGGAACTCCAACTGCAGCAGCCGCACGTCGTGCGTCTTGAAACGCGCCCGCCCAACCTTGAAGGGCAGGGCCGCGTGACGATGACCGACCTCGTCAAGAACTGCCTGCGCATGCGCCCTGACCGGATCATCGTGGGCGAGGTGCGCGGACCCGAAGCGTTCGACCTCCTGCAGGCGATGAACACGGGCCATGACGGCTCGATGGGAACGCTGCACGCGAACACGCCGCGCGAGGCTCTCTCGCGTCTTGAATCGATGATTACGATGGGTGGATTCACGCTGCCGCAGCGCACGATCCGCGAGATGATCGTGGGA
This sequence comes from uncultured Rhizobium sp., assembly GCA_964529555.1. GTDB lineage: Bacteria > Pseudomonadota > Alphaproteobacteria > Caulobacterales > Hyphomonadaceae > UBA7672. Next base: position 16,652 of record CAZGWV010000040.1, on the reverse strand, counting down.
TCGATCGACGTGGTGATCCAGGCTTCGCGCCTGCGCGACGGCTCGCGGAAAGTCATCTCGATCACCGAAGTCATGGGCCTCGAAGGCGATGTGATCGTGACGCAGGACGTGATGCGCTACGAGATCGACGGCGAAGACAAGGACGGCAAGCTGACGGGCTCGCACCGCGGCACCGGCATCGGGCGTCCGCGTTTCTGGGAGCGCGCCAAGTACTTCAACATGGAAGGTGACCTCGGCCGCGCGCTGGACGCCCTTGAGGAGAACGCCAAATGACCCCGGAAATGATGACCTACGCGGTCGCGGGGCTCGCGTTCATCGCGATCACGGGGCTTGGGTTCGCGTTTGCAGGCAGCGGGCGCGGCAAGCAGTCCAAGCGTTTGAAATCGATCAGCGACGGTCCGAAGAACCGCGCGGGCGATCCGTCTGCCGTTGCGCGCCGCAAGCAGATGGAAAACACGAGCAAGGCGCTGCGCGACCGCGAGGAAGCGACCCGGCTCAACCGCCAGATCGGGCGGTCGATCGAAGACAGGATCAAGCAGTCCGGCCTGAATCTTACGGTCCCCGCCTTCTGGATCGGCTCGCTGATTATCGGCGCCGTGGCGGCGGTCGCAACGTTTGTCGTCGGCGGGTTCAACGAGGGGTGGAAGCTGCTGGTGCCCGTCGGTATCGGCTTTGCGGCGGCGTTCGGCCTGCCGCGCTGGATTCTGGGCATGGCGATCGCCGGCCGCCAGAAGAAATTCGTGGGCCAGTTCGCCGACGCCATCGACGTGATCGTGCGCGGTGTGAAATCGGGCCTGCCGCTGAACGAATGCCTCAAGATGATTGCGCGCGAGAGTCCGCAGCCGCTGGCCGGCGAGTTCCAGGTGGTGTGCGACGCCATCGCGATGGGCGTCCCGATCGACCAGGCGCTCAACAAGATGTACCAGCGTACGCCGATCCAGGAAGTGAACTTCTTCAACATCGTTCTGGCGATCCAGCAGCGCGCGGGCGGCAACCTCTCCGAAGCGCTGGGCAACCTTTCGACCGTGCTGCGTTCGCGCAAGCTGCTGCGCGAGAAGATCAAGGCGCTGTCGTCGGAAGCCAAGGCGTCGGCCATGATCATCGGCTCGCTGCCCGTGATCGTCATGCTGCTCGTCTACATGACGACGCCGGGCTACATCATGTCGCTGTTCGTCACTGACCTTGGTCACCTGCTGCTGCTGATCGCTGCCGGCCTCATGGGCACGGGCATCTACATCATGCGCTCGATGATCAACTTCAACTTCTAGACCTGAGGCGGCCCGCATGGACATCGATTGGGTCTCCTTTCTCACCGATCCGGTGACGCTGGCGTCCGCGCTTGCCTGCGTCGCGACCTTCGCGACCGTCGTGACGCTTGCAGCGCCCGCGTTCGACGGCGACAAGCTGACGAGCCGTCTGAAGGCGGTCGCCAACCGCCGCGAGGAACTGCGCCGCAAGAGCCGCGCAGCCCTGGAAGGCGAGGCGGCCAAGAAATCCCTGCGCGTGCAGGATACGTCGACGATGAAGAAGTTCGTCGACAAGCTCGACCTGGCGAAGATGCTGGAAGATCCCGGCGTTGCGAAAAAACTGATGCAGGCGGGCCTGCGCGGTCCGCGCCCGGTTTCGATCTTCTATTTCTGCCGCTTCGCGCTGCCGATCGTTTTCGGCCTTGGCGCGTTCATCTACATCTGGTTCGTGAACGATCACGGCCTGCAGATGCAGATGAAGATCGGTGCTGTGGTCGTCGGCTTCGCGGCGGGCTTCTATGGCCCGAACATCTATCTCGAAAACCTGATCACCAAGCGCAAGACGTCGATCATGCGCGCTTTCCCGGACTCGCTGGACATGATGCTGATCTGCGTCGAGTCCGGCATGTCGATCGAGCAGGCGTTCGCGCGCGTGGGCGAGGAGATCGGCTCGGCGTCGCCCGAACTGGCCGAGGAACTCACGCTGACGACGGCCGAACTGTCCTACCTGCAGGATCGCAGGCAGGCGTATTACAACCTGGCCGAGCGCAACAACCATCCGGGCGTCAAGGGCGTGGCGATGGCGCTGGTGCAGGCCGAGAAGTACGGCACGCCGCTGGGCTCCGCGCTGCGCGTGATGGCCAAGGAAAACCGCGAGATGCGGATCACGGAAGCGGAAAAGAAAGCGGCGGCCCTTCCGGCCAAGCTGACCGTTCCGATGATCGTGTTCTTCCTGCCCGTGCTGTTCCTCGTCATTCTCGGGCCGGCCTTCATCAAGATCGACCAGATGGGCATCGGCAAATCGGAAAGCGAGAAAGCCGAGCAGGCGAAGTAGCGCACGCAGGCGTCGCGAGGCGAGCCGACGAAAGCGCGGCAGGTTCTACTGTTTCGCCTTGTATGCGATCAGCACGTTGCCGGGGGTCTGGCCGAACTGGCCGTAGCCCGAGTTGATGAAGATCATGCCCGCGCCAGCGGAGATGCCGTGCGCGTCGATCGAGCCGCCCTTGCCCGCCACATCCTTGTTGAGCGTGGGGATCGGGCCGACGGTGTCGATGCGGTTGATCACGCGGCCATCGGCGCCATCCAGGATGATGACTTCGCCGCCGAGCGTGGCGCCCACGACCGCGCCATCGATGACGATGGGCGCCGCCGAGAAGCCGTAGCGCGTCGTGCAGCCGGCAACGGCGGTGGCGCGAGCGCCATCGCAGTTGGGAGCCGCGGCGTAGGACCAGCCGGGACGGCCGGTTGCGATGTCGAACGTGAAGACGCCGGGCTTCAGCCTGGGGCTTGCGCCGCCAAGGCCGGGATCGTTGATCGGCAGGATGAGCTTGTCGCCGCTGACCGTGATGCCCCAGTGGACGCCGCCGAGGGCGGTGCCTTCGCCGACGCGGTCGCTCCACACCACCTTGCCGGTGTCGGGATCGATCGCCCATGCGTGGCCGGATTTCTGGCCGGCGAGCACGATGTCCTTGCCGTTGGCCGAGGCGAGCACGGCGCCGGCGCCGAAATCGTAGTCGCGTCCATCGCCGCCGAAGAGGACGGGGCAGTTGGGTCCGTTCTGGCCGGTCTCGACGCTGCAGGACATGTTCCAGATATCGGCGGCCATGGCCTGGAACTGCCACTTCACCTTGCCGGTATCGGCGTTGAGGGCGATCACGGCGTCCGACGTCTCGGTGCCGGGGTGGGAGGTGTTCTCGCCGGTGGTGACGATGACGAGGTTACGCTTGGCGTCGAAGACGGGGACGGACCAGATCGGCGCGCCGGAGGGACCGCGTTGCTTCACGCCGAGCGAGTTGACCTGGCCGTTGTAAGTCGCCTCGGGCATGGTGTGATATTCCCACGCATGCGTTCCGTCGGCGGCGTTGAGCGCGACGACCGAGCCGTGGCCGGTGCAGCATTCGTGGCGCGGGTTCATGCCGGCGGCGACGCCGGAAGCGGAGAGTGGGACGATCACCTTGTCCTTGGCGAAGATGACGGCGCCGCGGATCTGGCCGCCCGATCCATCGACGGGCTGGCCGCTGGCCTGCCACAGGAGCGAGCCATTCGCGGCGTCGAGGACGTGAATGTCGCGCGCGACCGACACGGCGACAACTTTTCTGCCGTCGATTTCGCCGAGCGCCGGCGTGTTGCGTGAGTTGGCGGCGTAGGACCACTTGATGCAGCCGCTGGCTGCGTCGATCGCGATGAGGCGCTGGCCGCCCGTGGTGAAGATCGTGCCGTCGCTGAGCACGGATGCGCCCGAGCCCGCGCCCTGGCCTGGAAAGGCGATGGCCCACGCGACTTCGAGATCGGACAGTTGCGATCTGGAGATGCCGGCCTGCGCGGCGGAGAGGCTGCGGGTCTGCTTCTCATCGACGCCGAAGCCGCGGGAGACGATGGCGGCAGAGGCGCTGACGGTGCGCTTGTCGGCCGGGCACATCAGGGCGTCGGTCCACTGGGCGGGGGCGGTCGCCTGTCCGGCGGTGAGCCAGGCGATGAGGTCGGTCTTCTCCTGCGCGCTGAGGCCGGCGGACATCGGGCCCATGATGCCGGCGGGGGACATGACTTCCTGCAGGCGGGCGGCTGGCATGGTGCGGATGGACGCCAGCGTGGCGGCGCGCGTGGCGCCGGGATTGTCGTGGCAGGCAGCGCATGCCTTCTGATAGACCGCGTTGCCGGGATGGTCGGCTGGCACCTGACCGACGGCGGTGGGCGCGATGACAGGTATCGCAGTCACGGCAATCGCCAGGAGTGCGCCGCTGGCGCCGAGGCCGAGAATGCCCGCAGCGGCGGATTTGCGCAGTTTCATTGTGTCTTCCTCCCGGCGAGGAGCGCGTAGGCCCATCTTCCGCCGGCGCAAAGTCGCGCCAGTCGGCTGGGATTTCAACTGCCGAATGCGGCGCTTTCCGTCGCGGTGAAGGGAGACAGTGGGACGCGCTTGGACGGCTGGCTGCTCTGGGCCAGTATTCGGGCATGACCAAGGTGAAGCTCACCCCCCATTTCGATGAGTATCTCCGCGAGGCGGTCGAAAGCGGGCGGTATTCCTATGTCAGTGAAGTCGTGCGGGATGCGCTGCGCCTTCACGAACGGCGCGAAGCCGCGCTTGCTGCGGCGGTGGCGACGCTCAAGGCGGAAGTCCGGGTCGGAATGGACGATATCGAGGCCGGCCGGCTTCACCCCGTGCACGACCTTGCGTACTTCACGGCGCTGACCGAGCCCGACATGAGAGCTACGCCGGTTTTGAACTTTCCGAATCCGCCCGGCGGGACATAGCTGCAATCCGCAGCCATACGCGAGAGACCTGGGGCAAGGCGAAGGAGGACGCCTATGTTCGGCGGCCTGTTCGGTAGGTTTCAGTGGATTGCGGAGCGCCCCATGCTGGGCAGGGCCCGTCCCGAACTAGGCGAAGACGTCCGGTCTTTGATCGGCAACCGGTATTTCATTTTCTATCGCGCAAGAGCGACGGGCGGCGTTTCCATACTTCGCATCATTCATCAGAGTCAGGACATTCCGGGCACGAAATTCGTTGCCAGGGCTTGAAGGGGGGAGAATGAACCGCCGCAGATACAGCAGCTGAAGCTGGAGGTGATCGCGCCATAAAAAAGTCCCGGCCACTTTCGGGGCCGGGACTCTTTCGGTCCAGTCGTTGTCAGACTACCAGCCGCACTGCTGGCCGGCGTTCTGGTCTTTCAGCCACGTCTGCAGCGGCGCGAAGTAGGAGACGAGGGCAGAGCCGTCCATCTCGCGCGTGCCGGTGAAGGCTTCGAGCGCATCCGGCCAGGGCTTGCTGGCCCCCATTTCGAGCATGGCGATGAATTTCTGGCCGACTTCCTTGTTGTTGTAGATCGAGCAGCGATGCAGCGGCCCGGTCCAGCCGGCCTGTTCGCAGGCGGCCTTGTGGAACTGGAACTGCAGGATGAATGACAGGAAGTAGCGCAGGTAAGGCGTGTTGCCGGGGATGTGGTATTTGGCGCCCGGATCGAAGGCGTCGGCGGGACGCGGTCCCGGCGGGACGATGCCCTGATACTGCTTCGAGAGCTCCCACCACGCATCGTTGTACTGCTCGGGCGTGACCGAGCCGCGGAAGACGTTCCAGCGCCATTTGTCGAGCTTGATGGCGAAGGGCAGGAAGGCGATCTTCTCGAGCGCGCGATCCATCAGCAGGCCCGTGTCGGCGGATGCAGGCGGATCGGCGGTGATGAGGCCGAGCTGCTTGAGATATTCCGGCGTGATCGAGAGGGCGACGAAATCGCCGATGGCTTCGTGGAAGCCGTCATGCGCGCCGTTCTTGAACAGCAGATCCTGGTTCTTGTAGGCGCGCTGGTAGAAGTTGTGGCCCAACTCGTGATGGACGGTGGAGAAGTCCTCCGCGTTCACCTGCGTACACATCTTGATGCGGACGTCGTCGAGATTATCGATGTCCCAGGCCGAGGCGTGGCACTGCACTTCGCGATCCTGCGGGCGCGTGATCAGCGAGCGCTCCCAGAAGGTCTCCGGCAGGGGCGGCAGGCCGAGCGAGGTGAAGAAGGCTTCGCCCGTCTTCACCATCTTGATGGGGTCGTATTTCTTCGCGACGAGAACCTTGTTCAGGTCATAGCCGGGATCGGAGCTGGGCGGCGCGACGATGTCGGCGATGCCGTTCCATTGCTGCGCCCACATGTTGCCGAGCAGGTCGGCGCGAATCGGCCCGGTCTTGGGCTGGACGGCGTCGCCATACTTCGCGTTGAGCTTGCCGCGCACATAGCAGTGCAGGTCATTGTAGAGCGGCTGGACCTGGCTCCACAGCTTCTCGACCGTGGCTTCCATCTCGGTGGACGGCATGTCGTAGTTGGCGAGCCACATGTCGGCGATGTTCTCGAAGCCGAGCTCTTTCGCGCCGGCCGTACCGATCTCGACCATGCGGGCATAGTCGGGCTTCATCGAGACGGCGATGGTCTGCCAGCCTTCCCATGCCTGCTTCAGCTTGGCCGGATCGCGCGAGGTCGCGATGATGTTGGAGAGTTCTTCGAGGTTCAGCTCCTTGCCGTCGATGGTGAACTTGCCCTTGCCGTAGATCGACGCGATACGTGTCATCAGTTCGGAGAGTTCGTCGGCGACTTTCTTCTGCTCTTCGGGCGTGCCGGCGGATGGGGAAGGCATGGTGATCCCCGAGCGCAGAATGTTCATCTTGCGCTGTTGTTCGGGCGTGAGGTTCGCGCCTTCGTAGGCTTTCGACTCGTTGGCGAGGCGAACGGACAGCAGCGTGCCTTCGGACCCTGCGCGGGCGGCCAGCCAGTCGGTGTCCTCGGTGATGAAGTTGGCGTTCACCCAGGCGACGCGCGCGGCGTAGTCGGAATAGTCGGAGAGTTCCTTCTCGGCGTTGACGAGGAAGGTGGCGGCGTCGGCTTTCGGCGCCTCGACGGACTGGCCGCAGCCAGCGAGCGCGATCGCCATTGCGGCGGCGCCGCCGAGCAAGAAATGTCTCATCACGTCCATCCTGTTGGAAATTCGATCCACGTTTGGAACGGGCGGAGACTAGTTCGCGTCTGGCCGGGGTCAACCGTTCCACGATCCATGCAGGAACAACGCCCGGAAGCACGGGGTTTCGAGTTGACGGCTGACGCAGAGGCCGGTCATTTCTGGCGCAAATAGGCTCGCATGCTCCAGTTTTTATCGTCCATCATGTCCGAGCCGTTCCATCCCAGCGTGCGTGATCCCCGCACATCGGATGTGAATGTGACGAGATCGTTCTTCGCATCGACCACGTAGGAAACCTCGATTTGCTCGTATCGGGCCAGCGCCTTTTCGGCGTCCTGAATCTGCTGGCCAAAGTCGCTTTGTGCCGGCGTGGTCTTCGTCCACGCATCGATACCTTGTCCGAGGAGGGCGGTTACCTTCGCCCTGCTGGGTGAAAGGATCTCTATCCGGTCGTTCTTGTCGTAGATATTGAGCCAGACGCCCGGCTGAGGCGTCGGCCCGCCAAAGCCGGCTTCGCCGCATCCGCCAAGGACAAGGGAAACCGCCGTCAGGGCGGCAAGGGCGCGACGGGATAGGATCATCGCAGATGCTCCTTGTTTCCGGGGAGAGTCCCGGAACTTCCCGGCCGATGTCAACCTGGCATCCGTCTCAGATACGCAATCGTGCGGCGGAGCCGCGCCGCTATTGTGCGCTTCCGCCGTCTGCCGTGTTGGCGGCGGTGGCCAGCGGGGTGGCCCTGGTCGGGTCGCCACCGAGCGCCGTGTGGAGAACGATCCACTGGTCGAGGCGGGCGCGGCGGTTGGAGATCAGGTTGGACTCTGCCGTCTCGGCGCTGTCGCGCACGGTGAACAGGTTGAGCAGGCTCTCGGAGCCTTCCTGATATTTCAGCTCGCCGAGACGGAGCACTTCCTGCGCCGCATCCGACGCCTTCTGCAGCGCGACGTTGCGCGAGCCGAGCGTGTCGAACTGGTCGATGGCGCCGACGATCTCCGCATAGGCGTTGATGACCGTCTGACCATAACGCTCAAGCGCTGCGCGCTCACGCGATTCAGCCGACTTCACGCGGGCGTCGATTGCGCCGCCATCGAAGATCGACTGGGCGAGCGATGCGCCGAGCGACAGGGCGAAATCGTCGAAGCTGAAGAGGTCCGACGTGGTGTTGAGCGTGGAGTTCTGGACGCCGAGCGACAGGCTGGCGTCGAGCTGGGGCCAGGGGCCCATCTGCGCGATGCGCGTGTCGGCGAAGGTCTGGATCATGTTCAGCTCGGCCGCGACGACGTCGGGACGCGAGCGGATGGTCAGCTCCGGCAGGCCGAGCGGCGGCGTGGCCGGCGGCTCGGGCAGGGCGCCCTGGATCGCCAGCTTGTTCTGCGGGAAGCGGCCGAGCGCGGTTTCGAGCGCGCGGACGGCCGCGCGGAGCGAGGCTTCGGTTGCAATGATCGAGTCCTCGGCGACGGCAAGGCGCGATTCGCCCAGCACCAGTTCGTCGCGGGCGATGGAGCCGGCGTCGAAGCGGGTCTGCGTGATGCGGAAGGTCTGGCGCTGACGGTCGAGCGACTGGCGGTCCAGTTCGAGCTGGAGCTGCTGCTCGATAATGGCGAAGTAGGAGCGCACGACCTGGGCGGCGATCTGGCGGCGGGCCTGCTCGTACACGGCTTCGCTGGAGCGGAGGCCGGCGGCGGACGCCTGGATCGAGGCGTTGAGGTCGCCCATGATGTCGAAGTCGTAGCTGGCGGTGAGGCCGAAGGAATAGCGGTCGGTCGTGTTGCCGAGGTCGTCGATCGGCGCGCCGACATTGGCGCCGAGCGAAGCGCCGACTTGCGGCATGAGGCGCGAGCGAACCTGCTGCAGCGCCATTTCAGACTGCCGCACGCTTTCGATCGCGGCGCGCAGGCTGCGGTTGTTTTCGAGAGCTTCCTGCACGAAGGCGATCAGTTGCGCGTCCTGGAAGACGCTGTAGTCGGCGATGATCGCGGCGGGGTCGCCGGTCATTTTTCCCACGGTCCAGTCGGCGGGCAGGCCCGCGCGCTTTTCCGACATCGCGTTGAACGCGGGCTCGGCAATGGGGGCGTGGCCGCATGCAGTGAGGAGGGCTACGAGAGCGCCCGCGGAGACGCCGCGGGTCATTTTGTTGTCAATCATATCTAAGCGCCTGGATTGGATCGAGTTGAGCTGCTCGGCGAGCGGGGAAGAAGCCGAAGAGTAGTCCGACGGAGGCCGCAGCCCCCAACGCAGTCGCCACGATGACGGGGGAGACGAGCATCGGAGCGTTCGAGAACTGGGCGTACGCATAAACGCCGCCCCATCCAATCGCCATGCCGATGAGCCCGCCAAGAGTGCAGAGGACAACGGCTTCGACGAGGAACTGGAGAAGTATGTCGCCGCCTCGCGCGCCGACAGCCATGCGGAGGCCGATCTCACGGGTCCGTTCCGTAACCGAAACAAGCATGATGTTCATCACACCAACCCCGCCGACGATCAGCGATACCGCAGCTGTGAATGCAAGGAGCATACTCATGTTTTCAGCGACTGCGGCCCGCTGCTTTATCATGTCGGCAAAGTTAATAACGCTGAAATTATCCTGCGCGCCGGGCTCAACTCTACGTCTTTCGCGCATGACGGTAGCAAGTTCGTCTTGCGCTTCCATGACGTCGTAGCCGTCCTGGACCAGCACCTGGATGTTGGAGACGTGGCGAGAAACCCAACGGTTTCCGCCGGTTATGCGGTTTCGGACCATGCTCAGCGGGGCGACGATGATGTCGTCGCGGTCGCGGCCCATGCCGCCTCCGCCGCTCTGGCCCTTGGTCTCGAGAATGCCGATCACCTCGATGGGAACGCCGTTGACGCGCATCCGCTGACCCAGCGCGTCGCCTCTCGGGAAGAGATTGGCGGCGGCGGTTTTCCCCAGAAGGGCGACTGCTGCGCCGCCTTGTACTTCCTGTTGGGTGAATTCCCGGCCTTCGACGGCGGGCCAGTTGTTGACGGAGAAGTAGGAAGACGTGCCGCCCTGTATGCTTGTGGTCCAGTTTGCTTCCTCCGAGACGGCGTTGGCCTGTCCCGAAAGGGTGCCGGTTACCTGCTCCACGAAGGGGAGTTCGGCGATTGCCGAGATGTCCGTCTCGTTGAAGGGGCGGCCCGAACCGCCGCCCTGGTTGCGGCCGCCACGGTTCATGTTTCCGGGCTGGAGCGTCAGCACATTGGTGCCGACGCTGGAGATCTGGGCCTCGATCTGGGCTTTGGCCCCTTCGCCGATGGACATCATAACCATCACCGACGCGACGCCGATAATGATGCCCAGCATGGTGAGCAGGCTGCGTAGCGGATTGGAAAACAGCGCCTCTGCGGCGGACGTGGCTGCAACGCCGACTTTCATGTCATTAGCCTCCGCTCGCGCGCTTCAGGTCGGTATGCGCGGTGTCGGTTTCAATCTTCCCGTCCCGGAAATGAATCTGGCGCTTGGCGTATTCGGCCACTTCATCCTCGTGCGTGATCACGACGATGGTGATCCCCTGACGGTTGAGTTCCTGCATCAAGTGCATGATTTCCGCCGTGGTCTTGGTGTCCAGCGCGCCCGTCGGCTCGTCCGCGAGCAGGATGCGCGGGCGATTGGACAGGGCGCGGGCGATCGCCACGCGCTGTTGCTGGCCGCCCGAGAGCTGCATGGGGCGGTGATCCATGCGTGTGCCGAGGCCGACGAGTTCGAGACATTCCTTGGCGCGGGCGTCGATGTCGCCGACGTCCGTGCGGGCGTAGCGAAGGGGCAGGCGAACGTTCTGGAAGGCATCCTGGCGGGCCAGCAGGTTGAACTGCTGGAAGACGAAGCCGAGCGTCTCGTTGCGCAGGTCGGCCAGTTCATCGCGCGACATTTCGGAGAGTTCGCGGCCATTGATCCACATCTCGCCCGATGTCGGCCGGTCGAGTGCGCCGATGAGATTCATCAGCGAGGATTTGCCCGAGCCTGAGGGACCCATGATGGCGACGAATTCGCCTTCGTGGATGTCGAGGTCGACGCCATCGAGCGCGCGCACTTCCTGGTCTCCCATCCGGTAGACCTTGGTGAGGCCGCGGCAGGAGATGAGAGGTCTTGTACCTGTCATAATCGATGCGCCGGTCAGGACTTGGGCTTCGCGGCGTCGGCCGCCGTCGCGCGGACGACGAATGTGTCGCCTGCCTCGGCGCCACGGATGATCTGCGCGTTGTCGCCGTCGCTGAGGCCGATGGTGAGCTGGTGGCGCTCCAGGTCGCCATTCGCGCCGACCTTGTAGACGGTGACGCGCTTCTGGGACTGCATCTCCGTGCGCGCCTTCGCGACGATGGCGTACTCTTCCTCGTTCAGGTTGCGGCGGAAAACGCCTTCCTGCGACTGCTGCATCTTGTTCGCCATTTCCTGGCGCTGTTGTTGCTGGATGAAGCTGGGGGGCGGGCCGAAGCCGCCGCCGCCGATGATCGCGGTTGCGCCCTGACCCTGCTGAGGAACGGGCATAGAGGCCATGACCTTGTCGCGCTCGGTCTGCAACTCGCTCAGGATTTTCTGGATGCGCGCATCATCGACGCCAGCCGATTTCAACATTTCCTGCATCTGCCCCTGCATGCCGCCGCCGGGCCCGCCGGGGCCGCGCTGGCCACCGCTGCTGGGGCCGCCGAGCGCGACCGTCTGTACGCCGCCCTGCGAGGAAGGACCGGCGCCGGGAGCGCCGCCCCG
>CAZGWV010000040.1:0-4948 GCA_964529555.1 uncultured Rhizobium sp. | reverse complement strand
CGCCGCCCCGCTCGCCGCCTTGTCCACCCTGGCCGTTGCGCTCCATCTCCTCGCGCATCTTGTCCATGATGTCCTTGGGCGGCTGGAAGCGCGTGGCGTCGAAGTCGACGCGCAGCGTATCGCTGACGCGATCGGCCGTGATCTCGACGTTCGCGGTCATGCCCGGCAGCAGCTTGCCGTTCGGGTTCCGCGCATTGACGACGACCGTGTACATCACGACGTTGGCCTGCTCGACGCCGAGTTGGCGAACCTGCACCACCGAGCCCTGAAAGCGTTCGCCTGCGAAGGCGTCGACGGTGAAGACGACGGCATCGCCCGGATCGATGCCGCCGATGTCGGACTCGAACACCGCTGCCTGGATTTCGATCTGCGAGAGATCGGCGGCCACCGTGAAGAACTGGGCGACGGACTGCGACGACTGGACGGTCTGACCGACCTCCACCTTGCGCGACAGGATGACGCCGTCGATCGGCGAGCGGATCTTCGTGCGTTCGAGCTTGGTAACCGCGTCCTGAACGCTCGCCCGCGCGGTATCGAGGCCGGCGAGGGCGGACTTCAGCGACACCTGCTCGCTTTCGAGCGCGAGCTGTGCGTTGATGTAGGTCTGCTCGGCCTGTTCCCACGCCTGTTGCGAGATGGCCTGCTCGGAGTAGAGGAGCTTCTGGCGGTTGTAGGCTTTCTCCGCGACATCGAGCGCCACCGTGGCGCGATTGATCGACGCCCGGTTGTTGTCGACCGAGGCCTGTGCCTGTTTCAGGCGGGCCTGAGCCTGGTCAACGGCGTTCTGGAAGGTTTCGGGATCGACCTGGGCAAGAACCTGGTTCTTTTTCACCGGATCGTTGAAATCGACATAGATCGCCGTGATCTTGCCGGAGACTTCGGAGCCGACCTCGACCTTCTCGCGCGGCTGGACGGCGCCTGAAGCGGAGATGACGCGGGAGACGTCGCCGCGATCGACCGTGACCGTCTCGAACACGTATTTGCCGGGCGTGGCGCTGCCGCCGCCGCCGAAGATGAGCGCGCCTGCGCCAACCGCCACGATGGCGGCCCCGGCGATCCCAATCAGAATTTTCTTGTTCATCTGTCGCTTTCCGTTCGTCCCGTCTTGGGGCGATGTTTGGCCGGTCGCCGCCGCTGAGGCCCTCATATGAGGGGTTTAATGGAAATGGCTTGCTATTCCGTCCTTGTCTCACGGAGATTTCAAAGTGGTAACAAGGTGTCGCAAGGCCATAAGCCCTTGTTTAGCGCCTGTTCGGGGCCGTTTTGCGTCGCGCGTTTGACGGATTCCACCGGCGCGAGATAATTCCGCGCTGGCCCCAGTGGCCGCAGTACGCGGGCGTTCCGATGGTAAACCTCAGTTCAGGCCGGGCCGCCCCATGCTGGAACTGAGGCAGGCATCGCGGTCGCTGGGGAGCGAACCGCTGCTTTCGAACGTCGATCTGACATGCACGAGCGAGGGGCCGAGCAGTCTGCTGGGGCTGTCGGCGGCGGGGCGCGAGGCGATGCTCCGCCTGCTGTCAGGTGTGGAGAAACTGAAGGACGGGGAGATCAGGCTGGGCGGCCGCGACATCGCGCAGGCGCGCCGGGGCAAGGCGCGGATCGCGCAGGTGGGTCCGGGCGGGATTGCGAAGTCGGGGCGGAAGGTCGGCAAGATTCTGGATGCCGGGATGGCTGGGCGTGTTGGTCTGTCGGGGCGGCTGTCAGCGCCCGTGAGTCAGCTCGATGCGGCAGAGCGCGTGCGGCTGGCCATCGGCAAGGCGTTGCAGGATCAGCCGGCGCTGCTGCTGCTGGATGCGCCGGCGAGCGCGATGACGCCCGATCGGCGCGGACGTTTCACGGCAGATCTCGGCCAGATGCTGGCGGGCGCGCGCGGGATTGTGGTGCTGCTTGCGGGCGGCGCGGACGAGGCCGTGGGGCTGGGCGGCAATGCGGTGGTGCTGGGTGAGGGGCGTGTGCAGCAGGCGGGGCCGGTGGCGGAAGTGTTTGCGAGGCCGGTCAATCTCACCTCGGCTGTCGCGACCGCGTGGCCGTCGCTCAATACGCTGACGATGACGATGGATGACGGTCGCGGGCGGCTGGCGGATGGAACGAGTCTGACGCCGCCGAAGGGGATCGGCCTGCCGGCGTCGGGGCTGTGCGTGCTGGCCTTCAGGCCGGACGATTCCACCATGGCGCGCGAGACGCCGGGCTGCGTGCGCTTTGTGGTGCGGGCAATCGGCGAGCAGCAGATTTCAGCGCGGACCTACAAGCGACTCGGCTTTGCGGGCGAGACGTGGCTGTCGCCGCTGGTCGCGGCAGAGCCGCCGCCGCCGGGCGCGGTGCTCAACCTGTTCGTTGATTGCGGCAAGGTACTGGTGTTCGACGGCGAGGGACGGCGTCACGGCTGATGCTCCGCCGCCCGTTCCGGCGGCATGGCGGCGAGGTGGTCAGCAGTCCGCCGGGTGCTCGCGTCAACCGGGGCGGCGACCGATCCGAGGCTGCGCGCATGGGGAGCCCGAAAAGAACCGGATGTCGGGGAGAGGTCACTTGAACAACTGGTTTGCCGTCGCACTGGCGACGACGCCGAAGCAGCCGGTTGAGGCGTCAGCGGGCTAAGACGTTCCGCTCCAGAGTGTGTCGCCGAGATCCTGCAGCGCTTGCGAGGCCTGCGTGATGCCTGCCACTGCCGAAGGCGCGCGCGAGAGTGTATCTTCGGCGAAGTAGGCAGCGAGCGCGACCGACTTGTCCGTGCCGGGTCCGTCTGCGCTCATCTCGTTGAGGGCGGCGCGGGTCAGCAGGTGGCCGCCGACAACGTCGCCTGCGAGGCGCAGATAGTTCGTCGCGCCCGAGAGGGCCGTGTCGCGGGCCGAGCCCATCGTCGAAATCATCCAGAGCGTGGCTGACTCAAGCGCGCCGGCTGCGGTTTCGAGGTGGTCGGCGATAGCGACGAGCTTTGGCTGGTTGGTCTCGCGGGCGTCGCGCGCTGTGCTGCGCACATCTTCCAGCATGGCGTTCATCGCCGCGCCGCGATCCATCGCGAGCTTGCGGCCGACGAGGTCGATCGACTGGATGCCGTTGGTACCTTCGTAGATCGGCGTGATGCGGGCATCGAGATAGAATTGCGCGGCGGCGGTTTCACCCATGAAGCCCATGCCGCCGTGGATCTGCACGCCGGAGTTGGTGACGTCGATGGCGCGGTCGGTGGACCAGGCCTTGGCGAGCGGGGTCAGCAGGTCTTCACGCGCTTTGGCGGCCTTCCGGGTGGCTTCGTCCGGGTGGTGTTCGGCGATGTCGGCGGCGGCGCCGCAGGCGTAGCAGATGGCGCGCGCGGCTTGCACATTCGCGGCCATTGTCGCGAGCATGCGCTGTACGTCCGGGTGGCGGATGATGGCGACGGAGCCTTTCTCGCCGGGTACGGAGCCCTGCTTGCGTTCCTGCGCATAGGCGATGCCGGCCTGCAGGGCGGCTTCGCCGATGGCGACGCCCTCGAGGCCGACATTGAGGCGCGCGGAGTTCATCATCGTGAACATGGCGGCGAGGCCCTTGTTCTCCTCGCCGACCAGCCAGCCCTTCGCGCCGGTGTATTCCATCACGCAGGTGGGCGAGGCGTGGATGCCCATCTTGTGCTCGAGGCCGATGCATTTGAACGTGTTGCGCTCGCCCAGCGAGCCGTCTGCATTGACGAAGAACTTGGGCGCGACGAACAGCGAGATGCCTTTCGATCCTGGCGGCGCATCCGGCAGGCGCGCAAGCACCAGCTGGATGATGTTCGGCGTCATGTCGTGGTCGCCCCACGTAATGAAGATCTTCTGGCCGGTGATGGCGTAGGAGCCATCGCCATTGGGCACGGCTTTCGTCGTGAGCGCACCGACATCGGAGCCGGCTTGCGGCTCGGTGAGGTTCATCGCGCCGGTCCATTCGCCCGAGATCAGCTTGGGCAGGTAGGTCTGCTGCAGCTCGGGAGAGCCGTGCGCCAGCAGCGCCTCGATGGCGCCGAAGGAAAGCAGCGGGCAGAGGCCGAACGCCATGTTGGCGCCGTGGATCATTTCGAACACGGCAAGCGCCAGCGGCTTGGGCAGGCCCTGTCCGCCGAACGCTTCGGGGAAGGCAAGGCCCATCCAGCCGGCTTCGACGAACTGGCGATAGGCGTCCTTGAGGCCGGGCGCGGCGATCACGCCTGCGTCCGTCAGCTTCGCGCCGGTCTTGTGGCCGATGGGGTTGAGCGGGGCCAGCACATCGCGCGCCAGCTTGTTCGCCTCGTCGAGGATCGGCGCGACGAGATCGGCATCGAAGTTCGGAAACGCGCCGGTGGCGGCGATTTCCTCCAGCCGCGCAATGCGGGCGAGCGTGTGGGCGATCTGGGATACGGGAGCGTTGTAGGACATGACCGATACCTAGCGCAGCTTCTGCTGCGCTGTCGATCATGTCCAATACCACGCCGGGAAGGGGCCTGATGGTCTAGACAGGGTTACCGCAGTTCGACGGTCTTGCCGTCGATCGTGATGCGCTCGGCGC
Organism: uncultured Rhizobium sp.; assembly: GCA_964529555.1. GTDB lineage: Bacteria > Pseudomonadota > Alphaproteobacteria > Caulobacterales > Hyphomonadaceae > UBA7672. The sequence continues at coordinate 454 of CAZGWV010000040.1, read as the reverse complement.
GGTACTCGCCTTCATTGCCGCTGGACTTGTAGGCTTCGAGCGTGACCTGCTTGCCGACTGGCAGCATTTCCTTGGTGAGGCCGCGATCGACCATGCGGGTAATCGGCGCGAGATAGACCTCGACCTTTTTCCCCTCGTGCATCAGCCACATCATGGAGTGGGGGTTGCCCCAGGTCAGTTCGGCGACCGGGGCGGTGATCGTCACGGTCTTGGTGGCGTCGTAAGACGACCAGCCATGATGGGCGAAGGCTGTTCCGGTGAATGCGACCGCAGCCGCCATCATTGCAATAACGCGCATGTTTCTTCCTCCTGATGCGCCGGCGGCTCCATGTTTGGATGCCGGCCAGCGTTGCTCGTGTCAGGAAGATAGTGCGGTTTCGGTGTAATGGCGGTTTCGAACTACTTCGGCCCGATCATCTTTTCGGGACGGACGAGTTTCGTGAACTCCGCGTCG
>CAZGWV010000039.1:0-30562 GCA_964529555.1 uncultured Rhizobium sp. | reverse complement strand
TCGCATACGAGCGCGGCGCCCTCTACGCGATCCAGGCCTCGCCCCAGCGGATCACGGACATCGCGCTCGAACCGGGCGAATCCCTGCTCTCTGTCTCGGCGGGCGACACAACGCGCTGGATCGTGGGCGATGCGCGCTCCGGCACAGGCCCAAGCTCGCAGGCGCACGTGCTGGTGAAGCCGAACGCCGCCAACCTTTCGACCAACCTCGTCATCATGACGGACCGGCGCGTCTACCATGTCGAACTGAAGAGCGTCTCCGGCCCAGCCATGGCGGCGGTCTCGTGGCGCTACCCGGCAGACATGATGCTGGCGAACAACCCGGCGCCGCCGGCTTCTCCTCCGGCGCCACCGCCCTTCTCTCCCGAGCAGCTCAACCTCCGCTACCGGATCGATGGCGACAAGCCGGACTGGCGGCCGCTCGCGGCCTTTGATGATGGCCAACAGGTGTTCATCGAGATGCCGGAAAAAATCCGCACGATGGAGGCGCCGCCTTTGTTCGTCATCGGCGACGAAGGCGCGGAACTGGTGAACTTCCGCGTCCAGGGCAAATACTATGTCGTGGACCGGCTGTTCAACAAGGCGGAGCTCCGACTGGGAAGCGGCTGGGGTCAGAGACGCGTGCAGATCCATCGCCAGACCCCGATTGCGGGAGGCGCACATGGCTGACGCCGACACGCTCCGGGCAGAAGCCTCCGACGCCCCTCGCGATCAAGCTGACGCTGGCGCGCCGCCGCCCCCGCTCGACGCCATCCGCGTGAAGGGCCCTGGCGCGAAGGGTCTCAACAAGCCCGCCATTCTGGTCGCAGCGGCCGGCGGCGTGTCCGTCGTCCTGCTGCTGGCGTCTGGCGCATTCTCGAGCGACGCAACCCGCAAGCCCGCAGAGACAAAGCCGATGATGTCAGATCCGGCGCGTCCGGAAATGGCGCAGGGCGCGATCAGATCCCTGCCGACTGACTACACCCAGGCGGCGGCACGACAGGCAGCCCTGGCCCCCGCCGCTCCCCCGCTGCTCGGCCCGCCGCTTCCGGGGGACGTGGCGGCGTTCGCTCCGCCACAGCAAACAACGCCTGGCGCCGACGCCTACGGAAATGACTGGAGCACAGCCTCCTACGCGCCGCCCGAAGCGCTTGATCCAGCCTTGGCGGAGGCCGCCGAGGCCGAACGCTCCGGCCTGTTCTTCGGGCTGCGTGAGGAACCGCGCCAAGCCGATGCGCCTCAATCGCAGCAGGGCGACACGCCGGTCGCCCAACGACCTCCGCTCACGATAGCAGCGGCGCAGGACCAGCCCGCCGCCGCATCGCGAAGCGAACGGGTGCTGTTTCCAGGCGCCGTCATTCCGGCGAGCCTTGTTACCGAACTGAACTCTGAGGCACCAGGCCCGGTCATCGCCCAGGTCACGCAAGCCGTCCATGACAGCGCGACCGGCCGCATCCTCGTGATACCGCAGGGCGCGCGCCTGATGGGCGCCTACACATCATCGACCCGTTATGGCCAGAGCCGTGTCGCCATCACCTGGTCACGCCTGATCCTGCCGAACGGCGATGAGGTGGCGCTCGATGAAGCCGCAGTCGATCCCTCCGGCGCCGCCGGCGTCAAGGGTCAGGTCGACAACCACTGGGGCGACGTCTTCGGCGCCGCCGCGCTCGGCACGCTCATCAACATCGGCGTTGCAACCACGGAAGACCCGCAACTCACCTATGGCGGCATTGGCGCTGTCACGCGCGATCCGGTCGACGCCGCCATTGCCGACGGCGTCCAGCGCAGCGCCAGCACCGTCACCAACCGGGTTGTTGATCGCGGTCTGGCGATTCCGCCGACAATCCGCGTGCAGTCTGGGCAGCGCATCTCGGTTATTGTGACGCGTCGGACGTCTTTGTGATCTCAGACTGTAGCACGGCACGACTATGGAAGATCAGAATTTGCTGGAAGCTCACCAATTTTGGCGGCCTTGAATCTCCAAGCATAGCGCCTTTGTCAGTGGGCTTCCGCCGCCACAGACTTCTATCGATCTTTGAACAGTGGCGATCGGAACGTTAGGCGGGTGGGCCTCCTGCTTTTCTTGAGGAGCGCTGCTATGGCGCGAGTTTCCATCTACTCATTGTCCAATTTGCCTACGAGCCGCAATCCGGTCGACCATGGCAGTTTGTTTCGCTTGTTGGTGGTGATGCGCTTCAGATCTTTGCCAACGATGATGCGGCCCGCATCCGTGTCCAAGCTTGAAAGAGTCCAGGGCACATCCCAGAAGTCATACTCCTGTCGCTTCAGCACCTTGGAAACAAAGTCGGAGACCTTGCTGAGGTCCCTGATGCTTTCCACATCATCGAGCGCTTCCGCCTGATTGATGATGCCATCCACCAAGTATTGGCTGAAGCAGACGATGCCGAGCTTCGACAAGAGGCGCGAGTTTGGAACATCCCAAGCCACCGGCCATTCCTTTTTTACCTGTCGCCAGATCTCGATGAAGAAGTCGACAACAAAGTCCGAATTGGCGACTTCGCCCTCGCCCTCTGCTCCCAATTGCTGGCCAGAAATATATTGAAGTGCGGCCTCGAATGCGTTTGGGGGAATCGCTCGGAATGACTCGGTCTCGGGATTTCGAGGCCACTTGAGCCTCCCCTTAAAAGGGCTGCCCTTCTCGGTGTCGATCGTCTCCAAGTATGTCGGCGCACCAGTTGAACGCATCCGCGCTGACTTTGTGAGACGGGCGTCTAGATCGTCTTCGCGATAGGCCAGCTTCAGCGCTTTCATGTGATCGGGGCTCACCTTCGAAACCTTGTTGTTGATGACAAGGAACTGGAAAGCGATTTCAGCGTCGTCGGCGCCAACCAAGAGGACAGCCGTAACAGGCATAGCAGGATCAAATTCGTTGATGCCGAAGATGCGGTGCTGACCGTCAATGATGAGGCCAGGCAACTCCGTCCCCACCGGAGCTGAGATAGACAATTCGCATGTCACGGCCGCAGCTGTTTTCTGGGTCAGCTTGCCGAGTCCCTTCACAGCCGATTGGGGCAAAGCGATCGTAATCGCTGTGGGAATCGTATTGGCTTCATCCGCAACTAGGTACTGACGAATTGATCTTGTCTTGGACTCGTTTTTCCGCCGCTGCACGCCAGTGAGATTGTTCGGCTCAAGCCGATCCACTCGCGCCCACTGCAGAATATCCCCGACTGGAGCGGAGATCAGACAGAAGACGGCGGGTGCGGTTTCTCTCTGCCGAAAGACCAGCGAAGTGTAAGTAAACTTGGACATATTCAATCCCACAGTTCCTGGAGCACACCCAGATCGTGCGCCGTCAAGTTGAAAAACCAGTCGGGTTCCTCGGCGTCTATAGTCTGCCGATCTGCGATCGGTCCGATCGCGAGAAAAGCATCCTGAAGCGAGGTTTGATTGAGTTCAGCGAAACGCCCAGCCGCACGCCTATGCAGCGCCATGTCTACGATTCGAGCGCTGGACGGCCCACGCCGTAGCCAAGCGTAGTCAGTGACAATCCCGTATACGTCCCACGTGATGCGATCCATCTTGAGGCCGTTACAAGGCTCACAAACAGGAAGCAGATTGTCTTCGTCACTGACCCCGCCAAATGCCCTCGGCCATAGATGATCGAGTGAATAGGGCTGCTGCAGCGCGACTCCGCAAACGTAGCAAGTTACCGGCTTACCGGTCGCTCGGCGCAACCACCGGTCTATGTGCTTCCGCGTCTTACCCGAGATGCTGCGCTTGGATGTCCAGGCGCTATCAAACGCTAGGTTCCCCAATGTCCGCAGTACCGGGTCCACGTATGAAAAGCCCAGGCTAGACACACAGAACTGTCTCACCTGCTGTGAGACTTCGTCTTGATGCTGGAGGTGGTCGCCACCCGTCGCCGCCGCGCACTCTTTTAGCGATCGGCGCGCACGGTCTACGAGGCGCACGCATGCCCCTGAAACAGCAACGCTTGTGGCTGCCAAGCCTACGCGTTTTCGTTGATCAGCCCAATCCAAACTGGTTGAGTGCGCCGCGAATGCCAACTCGGGCGTGGTGTCGTACCACCAGTCACGCAACACGAACCACAAGCGCTCTCCCGGAGAAGTCGCCCTGTAGCGCGGCCGTTTCGATGTCATGAATCTTGTAGAACCCCCGCACTCTATCCCTGTGCGAGACAGTAGTGGGTCTGTCCGCTGTCGCAAAGAAAAAACAAGAATACAGCATGAGGCGCCCATATCGGAAAGGAGTGGGTGATCCCGCTAAAAAAAGAAGCTGATACTTCTTCGATCGGTCACGCCCCCCGCAGTTCTCTTCGACATCCATCATTAGTCCTCGGCGCCCAGGGCGCCCTGCCCTTCTCCATCCTTCTCTTCGGGCCTTCGCCCACCAATTGGCGGCGATGGGGCTCTTCGCAAAATGACGAGGATGACGGCAAGCACGCCTGCCAGCAGTTGAAAGGCGCCGCTCACAACATTCAGGACAAGTGCAAAATCCTCCACGGCGCTTCCCTCGATCTTCACCCCGGCATTTGACCGGAGCTAAATCAAACCATGACGCCACGCGAGCAGCTATGTGAGAGACGCAAAGGAGCGGGCCGCGATTACGCGCCTGTTTGCGAGCCACTGACGACCGGCCATCCGCTTCATCGCCTGATCGCGAATTCCTTTGGAACGCATGCAGATACGAAGACGACGCCGCCATGCACGGATTCCCGGGTATTGCCGCGCGGCGCAAAATTGACTTGTAGAACGTCCCATTTGCGCTGATTTTCTCGTGATTTTGCGTTTTGATCGAGATGTTTGAGGCTAGGGTGCCGATATCAGTATCTGACCTTCCGGATGACCATTGGGAGCGTCTGCTGGTGCTCCGTGATGTCGTGATCGACACCATTCGTTTGCCGAATGAACCCGTAGACGAAGTCTATGGGGTCCTTCGGCGTGAGTTCACGCGCGACACCGGCATGATGGACATTGTGCCGGATTTCGTCACCGATTGCGCTGACGCGGTCGCACTCGTGCGTTACCTAAATCGTATGGGCGTATCCATCGACGATCAAGTGGACCATATCCACGCGGCGTTTGACCCCCTCGTCGAATACATGGAATTGGTTTTCCGACCCGGGGGACCGCAGAAATACCAACCGCGACATTGGCCCTCCAAACCCAAAACGACGCCATTTGCCGAACTACCTCCGCTTAGCGACCTGCCGGACGATGGAACGCTCACAGCATCTGCGTGGACTGGAAGACCAAGCATCGAGGAGCGTGCGCGCCGCATTCTTTACCTCGCACCATTGGCGCTTGGCGGGCTTGAGCAACTCATCCGAGAAATGGATCAGAAGCGTCGGGACAACCAACCACCAGAGTTGTTGTCTCAGGAAGATGTTTCGGTCCTCGCTCGACTCCATCGCGAGTTGGGTGACCTTTTGCGAATGGCGCGCGAAAGCAAACCCTTGGATGAACAGTTTGCGGTCGTATCAAAGTTGGTGGCCTCGTCGTTTAAGCTCGCAGACAAATCCGGAAAGCTTCTCGTTTCGGGGCTCCCTCCACTCGCCGCATCCATCTTGCCAGCATGGGGCACTTTGAAAGTCTGCGAGATGCTGCTTGGACTTGATCAACAGTCTAGCGCGACGGTTGCTGCGGGCGTTGTTGCTGGGACCTATGCGTTGAGGCCCTACCAGCCAAAGACAGGGGCGTAGCGGACATCACGGCGCTGAGAGGCGTCGACGGCGAAGTTCGCCCGGCGCGGCAAAGCGTAGCCCGCGCGACCTTCAAGACGCGCCATGTCAACAATCCTGCAATCGCAGTATTTCTTCACGATTGCGAGTCAATGGCCCATTAACTGCGGGCCCACCAACCCCGTAGCACCCATTTTCCAGTCAGAATTTCGCCAAGTCTGAAAATGTCCGCTTAGAGGGTAGCTGGCGATTCGTCGATGTGCTATCGCGATTCGCGCGCTCAAAATGCCCAGAAACATTGGCTTTCCGACAAGCCATTGAAGGGTGGGTGGCGGCGGAACGAGTGGCAGAGATACGCAGTTGTTGCATCGATCGACCGCAGTTACCGGGTCAACCGCCGCCAAGCGGCTACTGTCCGCCCCGACGGTCGTGACCATCTGTACGCGCCGCAAGAATGAACGCGCCTCACGCTTGGCGACCGCAGTTGCGCTACCCGTCGGCGCGCAAGCAAAGGTCGGAGCCGCTTGGCTCAAACGCCTGGAGGCGTTGCCTGCCAATGTACTCGCCAGAGACGTCTACGCCGGTCGTGGCTTTTCCATCGCGCGGGAAGCCGCCGAAGCGGCGGCTGGACGCCTCTATGTCGCTTCCGCCGGGCTTGGCCTGGTGCCCGGCGGCCGCAAGATCCCGGCATACGGGCTTACTGTTTCGCGCTCGGACCCAGACTCTGTAGCAAACAGAGTCTCCAGCGCTTTCGACGCCTCGGATTGGTTCGACGCGATGCTGAGGGGACCGTACTCGGACTCCTGGTCCAAAGTAGCTGGCGGAGGATCGGGGCGGATCCTGCTGGCTCTGACAAATTCCTACGCTGCGATGATCGGGCCAAGCCTTGCCGCCCTTCCCCCTTCGACGCGTGAACGCCTCCGGTTCTTTGGCCCATCTCTGGCAGGAGCGCTTCCAGCTTCACTGGCGCCGAATATCAGCCCACACGACGCGCGCATCGACACGATCATGCCGGGGACAAAATCAGACTTACCACAACGGTGTCTGCTTCACTTCGTGCAGGTGGTGGGCAATGAACCCGGGGATTGCGCGTCCGACTTCGCGAAAATCAAGGCGTCGCTGAAGGGGATCAGACGGCCCGTGAGGCCCGTGAGGCCACGCCAGACAGACCAGCAAATTCTCGCACTGATAAAGGCCCACCTGAAAACCGGGACAGGCATGGTGCGGACCCTTCGCGCGATACGTGATGACCACGGCGTCGCGTGCGAGCAAGGACGCTTCACAAGACTCTATCGCTTGGCTGCAGAGGGGTTGGCCGCGTGACACGTCCCCGCAAGCAAAACGAACCCACTATCGCGGTGCGCGCCATTCGAACCACTCAGGCAGACCGCGCGATTTACGCCTTCTTCGTTGCCGGAGCCGACCTGCTCAAAATTGCCGAGATCAGCCGCGTGCATCGTGATGCCGAAGGAGGACTTCACGGCTTCCAGCGCAAGGGCATCAAGAACCACGTTCACGCCATTACGGAGTTCCTCGACCGAGGTCCGGTTCTGTTTCCAAACGCGATCATCCTCGCAATTTCCCCGCGCGCCCGGTTCACGCAGTCGCGCGGAGAGAGGCCGACAGGCGATGCTCGCACCGGGGATGCTGGCACATTGCGCATCCCTCTGCCCGCAGACGGGTCGCGCGCAGCATGGATTGTCGATGGCCAGCAGCGCTCGATGGCGCTTGCGCAAGCGAAGAACAAGTCCTTCCCGGTGCCGGTCGTGGCGTTCGTCTCCGATGAACTTGCCGTGCATCGTGAGCAGTTCATTCTGGTCAACAAGGCGAAGCCGCTCGACCCGCGGCTCATCAATGAGCTGCTCCCCGAAGTGGACGGCGTTCTGCCGAAGGATCTCGCGTCACGAAAAATTCCGAGCGAATTGGTCAATCTCCTGCAGACGTCGCCAACATCGCCGTTCCGGGGCCTGATCAAGCGCGTTTCGGAAGATGCCCCGGAAGCGGTCGTCACCGACGCTGCTCTCGTGAAGGCCATACGCGCCAGCATCGGAAATCCGCTCGGGGTTCTCGCGCCATTCAAAGCAGCCGACGGCGCGCCGGCGGATGTCGACGCGATGTATGGAATGCTCATCGCCTTCTGGAGCGCGGTCCGAGACGCCTTTCCTGAAGCTTGGGGTCTGCCGCCGACACAGAGCCGCCTCATGCATTCGGCCGGCATCGAAGCCATGAGCACATTGATGGACCGGATCATGTCGCGCGCTGCGCCTGGCGTGGACCTCTATGATCACGCATTTGCGGCGCTTGCTCGTATTGCGCCGCACTGCCGCTGGACGAGCGGACGCTGGGCCGCACTGCAGAAAAACTGGAACGACATCCAGAATGCGGGCCGTGACGTGAAACTTCTCGCCGGACACCTCGCGCGTCTCGATCACAAGCTCTCTTTCGCCAAGGTGGCGTGATGCGTTTTGTGTTTGCAGACTCGATGGACGTCATCGACCCCGAATACAATTTCGTCGCTGATCGCAATGGCGCGGGCCGGAAAGTCAATCGCGACGACGAATACCCGCACGAGTTTCTGGATGAGGCGCCCTATGACGGCATCCTCGTCTCTCGCGGTATCGTCGGCGATGTTCGTCATCCCGGAAAATACTCCGAGGCTCAGGCGATGCGGTTTCGCCGCGAAGGCGGCCGCAAGTTCCTGCGTTATCCGCTCGAGAAATTTCCAGACAGCATGCTGATGGGAGATTGCGGAGCTTTCACCTACCGCAATCAGGTTGAGCCACCCTACCATGCCGACGACACGACGGAGTTCTATGCAGACGGCGGCTTTACGCATGGATGCTCGCCGGACCACCTCATCTTCGACTTCGACGACGTTGGCGTGAAACGCACACTTAAGCAGGTGCCAGACGATGTCCGCAATCGCTTCGAGATCACGCTGAACAACGCTGCTGAATTCAAGAAGTCGGCGAGACGCCTGGGCAAGCAGTTTACGCCGATGGGAGTTATCCAGGGCTGGTCGGCCGAAAGCATGGCCGATGCCGCGCAGAAACTGGCGCGCATGGGCTACGACTATCTCGCCATTGGCGGCACCGTTCCGCTGAAGATCGATCAGATCAAGCGCGTTCTGTCGGCAGTGAGGGGCGCCCTGCCGCCGAAGGTCCGTTTGCACCTTCTGGGCTTCGGAAAAATCGAGGAGCTCAACGTCCTTGAGGAATACGGCGTCACGAGTTTCGACACGACCTCGCCCTTGCTCCGTGCGTTCAAGGACGCTCGGAAGAACTACTGGGCCCGGGCGGAAGACGGTTCGCTTACCTACTACACTGCGATCCGAATTCCCCAGGCGACCGAAAACAACAAGCTCAAACACAAGGCGCTTGAGGGCAGCCTCAATCAGGAAGACGCCAAACGCCTTGAGGACGTCGCGCTTAAGCGTGTGCGCGCGTACGCAACGGGCGGCGCGACCCTCAAACAGAGCCTCGACGCCGTGATGAACTATTGGACCGCTCTCAACTGGGATGAACAGGCGTCCCCTAGCCGGCGCGCGGACGCCGCCGCGCGACAGCGGAAGGTCTATCAGCAGACATTAGCGGATCGTCCCTGGGAGCAGTGCGAGTGCCGAGTCTGCCGCGAAAGCGGCATCGAAGCACTGATATTCCGGACCTCCAATCGCAACAAGCGGCGTGGGATTCACAATCTCCACGTCTTCCACACCCACCTTAGTCAGTTTCGGCAGGACATCGCATGAGCAGCAAACATATCCTTCGGTTTGACGCTCTCGTACCCGAGCAGAGCAAGCGGCTGAAAGTGTTCACCTTCGTCGCGAAAGCCTCCGAGATCTCGAAGATCGCGCGGATCGAGCGCGCCGGTCGTGATGGGCGTGGAGCGCTTCAGGGGTTTCAGCGCCCGCAAATCGCCAACCACATTCGTGAGATCCGCGACTATCTCGAAAAGCCGACAGCCATTCTGCCCAACGCCATCATCGTGGCCTTCACAGACATGGCGCGCCTGCAGCCCGCAAAGGGCGTGGAAGGCCGGTTGTGGCAGCTTTCCATCGACACGTCCGATGGCCCGCCCGGCTGGATCGTTGATGGCCAACAGCGATTCACCGCGCTGTCAGAAATGGAAGGCCGGGACTTCGAAGTCTTGGTTTCTGGATTTCTCTGCAAGACAGAAGAGGAACTCCAGAAGCAGTTCATTCTGATCAACAACACCCGCCCCCTTCCCAAGGCACTTGTGTACGAGCTTCTGCCGCAGGTCGACGATCTGCCTGAACGGATGTCAAACCGGTCCCAGGCTGCGATCGTCACGGAAGCCCTCAACTATCGCGCCGGTTCATCGCTGAAGGGACTGATCAAGCAACAGACAAATCCGAAAGGCATCATTCGTGACACGGTGCTCCAACGGGTGATCATGAACTCGCTGAGCGACGGCGCACTCAGGCTTTATGCCGATGACAACAAGCTCTTGCTCAACAAGGGCGTTACAATGATGAGCGAGTTCTTCCACGCTGTTCAGCACGTATTTGCTGACGACTGGATCGGCCAGACACCTAAGACATCCCGCCTTGTCCACGGAGCGGGCATCATCGCGCTTGGCTATGTTATGGACTATCTGAACAGCGTCACAGGCGCGACAACGCGCGATGAGTTCGTCCAGGGGCTTCGCCTCCTCAAGAGCAAGACGGCATGGAGCTCCGGAGAATGGGACTTCGGCGATGAACGTCGTCGGTGGAACGGTCTGCAGAACGTGCCCGCGGACATTCGTCAATTGTCGATGTACCTCGTCCAGATCCTCAAGCGGCGCTTGGGCGCCTCGTCACGGGCTGCCTGACGATGTCCTACGCAGTCAAAGAGATGTTCTACTCGCTGCAGGGAGAGGGGCGCCATACCGGACGCCCCGCAGTCTTCTGCCGCTTTGCGGGGTGCAATCTTTGGAGCGGCCGGGAAGAGGACCGCGCCAGTGCGGCCTGCAACTTCTGCGACACCGACTTCGTGGGTGTGGATGGCGACGGCGGCGGAAAGTTTCAAAATGCCGCAGCCCTTGCCGCCGAGATCGCAGACATGTGGGCTGGCCCACGGGATGGGCTTTTTGTCGTGCTGACAGGGGGCGAACCTCTCCTTCAGGTCGATGATGATCTCATTTCAGCGTTGCACGAATCAGGCTTTGAGGTTGCCATTGAGACAAACGGATCGCTCCCTGCCCCTCCGGAGATAGATTGGATCACCGTGAGCCCTAAGGGACAAACCTCACTCAGGCAAACCGCCGGCAACGAGCTTAAGCTCGTCTTCCCGCAGAAGGACGTTGATCCTTCGAGCTTTGATCACCTGGAGTTCGACCATCGTTATCTGCAACCGATGGATGGGCCAAACCGCGCCGACAATCTCGCCGCTGCGATCGCCTATTGCCTTCAACATCCGCGCTGGAGGCTCTCCCTGCAGACCCACAAATTCATGGGCATCCGCTGATGTATGAACTCAGCAAAGAATTTCGCTTTGACGCCGCGCACACGTTGCAGCGCGCAGTGGATGCTGAGCCGAGCCGCCGGATCCATGGTCACTCCTATCGCGCAGAGGTGGTTATTCGCGGAAGACCCGATTCCACGACGGGCATGGTGATGGACCTCGGCTTGCTTGAGCGGGCGATGCAGGAGGCGCGCGATGGGCTGGATCATCGCTTCCTTGATGAGATCAACGACCTCGGGCCGGCGACAATGGAGAACCTGTCGGCATGGATCTGGCGCAAGCTCTCTCCTGTTTGCCCCAACCTCTGGCGCGTGACTGTTCGCAGAGATAGCGACAACGGCGCGTGCAGCTTTTACGGTAATGAGGAAGCTGCGTGAGCGACGAGGGCGCGCTGGTCCTTTTCTCGGGCGGGCAGGACTCTGCGACCTGCCTTGCGTGGGCGCTGGAGCGCTTTGATCGTGTCGAAACGATCGGCTTTGACTACGGCCAGCGCCACCGCGTTGAGCTAGACGTCCGCCTAGAGTTTCTGGCGCACGTTCGATCCGACTTTCCGCATTGGGCTGGTCGTTTGGGAGAAGACCATCTCCTCGACCTGAGAACGCTGGGAGCGATTAGCGAGACCGCTCTGACCACGAACGCAGCAATCGCATTCGCCTCCGGCGGCCTCCCAAATACATTCGTTCCTGGACGAAACTTGTTGTTCCTGACCTACGCCGGCGCGATCGCCTACCGGCGTGAACTGAAGCACCTCGTCACTGGCGTGTGCGAGACCGACTTCTCGGGCTACCCCGACTGCCGTGACGACACGATCAAAGCGCTTCAAGTCGCGTTGAATTTGGGCATGGAGCAGCGCTTCGTTATCGACACGCCTTTGATGTGGATCGACAAGGCAGGGACATGGGCGCTCGCCGAAAATCTCGGCGGGGAAGCGCTGGTCGACGCCCTCATCAACAACACGCACACATGCTATCAGGGTGACCGCACAAATCGCCATGACTGGGGCTATGGCTGTGGCGAATGCCCGGCGTGCAAGCTACGAGCAGAGGGACATACAGCCTGGAGCAGCGGCCAGCCTTAGCGCTCCGCTCCTGCCCAAATCAGAAAATCGAGTTGCTTCATCCTAGACACAGGTGCGTCCTGGGCTTGCGCCGGGAAGGTGCGCTCAAACAGCGCGCTCCAGGCTGCGGCCTCAGCACTGCCCGCGAGACCCGTCATCGTGTCGTCAAGCCAGGCATAGTAATCGATAGCCGCCTTGAGACCGCTCCCGAAGGCTGGAGGGCTGGATACAGTGTCCAGCCAACCTCTGACGACGCTGTCGACGATCGGACTTTCCGGACGAACGGTCGCAACCAGCTTGCTTATGAAGGAAGCTTCAACCCGGCCGGTCGCATCAGCGATCTCAGCGATGATGGCGTTGAAGAGCGTTTTCGCGCTCGCACGTGATCGCTTGGCCGCTTCGAAGTGCTTGTAGAAGTGAGAGCGCCATTCAGAATTGCGCCGAACACCATAATAAGCGTTGAACCTTCGGCGAACGGGCTCCGAACCTTCAGAGGTCAAATCGACCGCTGAAACTTCGCGCGCGATCATCCGATAAGTCCTGACGGGGCAGGACGGGCGCGCGCGCATTGTATTCAGAGCCCGATCATGAAGGGCTGGCAATTCGGCATTGAGCATTGCTGGCGGTCGCATCAAGTATGGCTCGCATATTCAACGTGCACGATGGCTGCAAACCTCCGGTGTCCGTCGCGTCCTAGGTGCGCCGGATTTGCTGCAGCGCCGTAACCTCCGGACCCGGCGAGACAACCCAGTTGATGTATCGAGACTTAAAGTTGCCCAACGTGAACGGTGATAGTCTACTCCTTCAATTGATTCTCTCTATCGGGCTGTATGTGTGGGGATCGGGTCAATGCTGCGTTCACATGTGTCGTGAAGGCGGGCTTGCCGCTTTGGGGGTCGTTCTTTGGCGTGGGATTCGGCCTTCCAGCCAGGCATGTTCGTGACGTTGCCCCGACGGCGCGGTGTCGGCACAGTCGTCGCTTTGGACGGCGATCAGTGTGGGGTCTCTCTCTTCCATTCACTGGATGAGAGCGTGCTTGAGACCCATGCCGTGAACAGCCTCTCGCGAGCCCTGATCGGCCCCGAGACCCGTGTTTATGTGAACGCGGACGGGGCTTGGCGAGTTGGGCGGATCAAGGGGTATGACACCGTACATCTGCCATGGATCGTTTACGCCGTCCGCTTCCCTAACGGGCTGACCGCTGACGTCGCCGAGCAGCAATTGCGGGTGCGGGTGTTCGAGCCTCATGCGGATCCGGCGGAGGTTTTGGCGCGTGGCGGAGGAGAGACGCAGTTCCTGCATGATCGACGCTGGAGCGCGCTTGCGACATCAGTCGGACTAAGAGCGGCCGCTGAGGGCCTGACCGGGGCGATTTCCTGCAAGATCGAAATGGTCCCGCATCAACTGGCCGCAGCAAGACGCGTGCTGACTGATCCCGTTCCGCGGTTCCTGTTCGCCGATGAGGTCGGCATGGGAAAGACGATCGAAGCTGGAATAGTCGCCCGGCAGTGCTTGATCGACGATCCGACGCGTAACATTGTCGTGCTCGCCCCGCGACCGCTCGTCAAGCAGTGGCGCGACGAGATGCTAGATCGGTGCGACTTGCAGGCGTTCGACGCGCAGATAGCATTCATGGCGCATGGCGATGACCTTGGCGCGCTGGGTTCACCTGACCTGCTGATCGTCGATGAGGCCCACAATCTGCTCGGCGATCCTAGCGCGATGTCTCAACTGTTGCCGGTCGCACACGCCGCGCCGCGGCTCCTGCTTTTGTCAGCCACCCCTGCCCTTGGCGACCTCCGCCAGTTCCTCGATCTCTTGCACGTCCTCGATCCGAGCGCCTACGTGGCAGACGACATGCCGAAGCTGGCCGCCCGGCTTGAGCTCGGCAGAGATCTTGGGCGCATCCTGCTCAGCCTTGATGACGGATCCCCCGTGTTTCTTATGCAGCGCGCTGTCCGCGATATCGCTGCGCGCTTGCCCGATGACCCCTTCGTCGCCGAGCTTTCGGGCATGGTTCTGGAGGACCCGACGAATTCGGAACCTCTGGTCGACCTTCGACAGCACCTCGCCGACACCTATCGCGTGCATCAAAGGCTGGTGCGAGCGCGACGGCGCGACGCTATGGTGTATTTCCGGCCTCGCGGCGTCGTCACCGGCGGACGCCGCGACCATCTGCGAGAGGAGACCGACGAGGATCTCCGGTGGCCCGAGATCATTGTCGGCCTGGAAGACTGGCGCGACGCCCTACGGTTCGAGACTGAAGAGGGCGGCGCAGCGTCCAAGGCTGCAGCGCTCAGGTTGATGCGCGCGGTCGAAGGGATTGGCTGCGACGATCGTGAGGTCGATCTGTCGGAAGCTCCACAGAGCCTACATTCGGCCATGGCTCAGGATCGAGGCCTGCGCTCCAAGCCACATGTCGCTGCGGATGCCGCCCGTCAACTCTGCCAGCGGCTGCGCCAAGAGAATCAGCGTGCGCCTAAGGTGGTCGCCTTCGCTACAACCCGCGAGATCGTTGATGTTGTGTTCGGCCATCTATCAGACGCGAACGTAAAGGCGCTGCGACTCACCACGGGCGAAGACGCGGACCGGGTCCAGGACATCCTCAAAGCCTTCCGCGACGACGACACCGTGGCGGTGTTGTTGTGCGATCGTTCGGGTGAAGAGGGGCTCAACCTCAATTTCGCCGACGCCATCCTCCACCTCGATCTTCCCTTCTCTGTGACCCGGATCGAGCAACGGATCGGCCGGCTGGATCGCTTTGGCAGGACAAAAGCGATGTTGAGGCAGCGCATACTGTTGCCCAGCGATGACGAGACCAGCCCGTGGGCGGCTTGGCTGGAGGTTCTCGCGAGAGGGTTCGAGATTTTCGAACAGTCGGTCAGCGACGTGCAATTCGCCCTGCCTCAACTGGAAGAAGATCTCGCCGAGGCGTTTCTCAGGCGAGGTGCCGACGGCTTGAGGGAGATGATCGACCAGGTTCGAACGAAGATCGCCGCAGCGCGTCGCAGCGCGGACGAGCAGTACGCGCTTGATGCGGTGGCCCATGCCGATGATAGCGTCGAGCTTGCGCTGCGCATCGAAGATGCAGAGGCGGATGAGGCCGCGCTACAGGCTTCCGTCGATCACTGGTTGGTGTCAGCGTTGCAGATGAAATTGACCGCTCCTGTCGCCGGTCAACACTGCTATTCATGGGCGCACAATACGCTCATTCCGAGACAGCCATGGGAGGCTGAGTTCGGCGCCGACGACACCCGCAGCTACACCTGGCAGCGAAGAATAGCGCTTCATCAAGGGGCGAGCTTGCTGAGACCTGGCGCCGCGCTCATCGACGCCATGGAGCGGCACATCCGGTGGGACGATCGCGGCTCAGCCTTCGCCACCTGGCGAGTCGACCCCGCGCTCTCTGGCGAGGACATTGCCTGGATGGGATTTCGGCTATGCTACGTCATCGAGCCTGCCCTGCTGCAGGACCTCAACATTTTCCGACATGTCGACCAGGAGGGCCTGACACGGCGGGCGCAGGCCTTTCTACCGCCGTGGGTTCAAACTCTGTACATGGACATCGACGGTCATGATCCTCCCGCCGATCTTCTGCCGATCCTGAGCCGGCCCTATCATAATGATGTGCGCCCGCAGGGCGGGCGCGACATCAATCTCTGCAGCCGGCCGGGCCTGATGGAGACTGTGATCACGCAGACTGTGTTTGCGCACCTGTGCCGGAGCGCCCGCGCAGCCGCCGAGCATCGTATCCTCGGTGATGCGGACTTTCGAGCACGCGTCGACAAGGCTGAGCTGCGGGCCAGCAAGGACGCTAGGCGGCGAAGGCGCTTCGAAACGGGGCGTGAAGCAGACGCACAGGCCTTGATCGAGGCCGTCAGGTCGCCACGCCTGCGACTGGACTCGATGGGCTTCTTTGTATTGTCCCGCAATCCGCCGCCGAGGGTACAGTGAAGCTCGAGGGAGATCATGCGTTTTCCGCGTTGAGGCGCTTGCTCGCCGGAGAGTCCTCGTCCAGTTGGACATCACCGAGCCATCCAGCGTTCGAACGCTTGCGCAGGGCGTGGCTGGATTCGTCGTCCCGAACTCCGCTTGAGCTTGCAGTCCTGCTGCGACAGGCGCTTATGCATGAGACGGGGCGCCGACAGGGTTTGCCGGCGACGGCAACTCTGGCCCCCTCTTCTCCATTGCAGGTGTTCGACGCCTGGGGGAGCGTCGGTCTCGACGCCCAGAAACTCGATGGAGGATGGCTGGTAGCGGCGCAGGTCTGGGCGCCGGGCTGGCTTCCGGGCTCAGGCCCTTCAGGCGTGGACAGCGCCGCTGCTACCGAGCGACCGCGCGCGGACGCGGACGACGCGCCGCCTGCCGGTGATCCATTTCTGCAGGCCGTTGGGCACGCGACATACCAGAGCGCCGGCCAAAAGGCCTGCGTCCGCGCGTGTCTCGCTACGCCGCCGGGGGGGACGCTTGCTGTCAATCTCGCGACCGGCGAAGGCAAGAGTCTCACTTTTCAGCTGATCGCCAAGATTGGTTTTGCTGGCGCTGACAGCCGGGCCGGCGTGGGATTGACGCTCGTCGTCACTCCGACGGTGGCGCTTGCAATCGATCAGGAGATCGCCGCAGCGACCAAAGGCTTCGAAGCTCCAATGGCTTATCGCGGCGGCGAAACCGAAAGTAACCGGAGCCTGATCAGCCGGATCGATGGCGACGCCCTTCCTTTGTGTATTGCTTCGCCGGAAGCCGTCTGTGGGCCGCTACGCCGCGCGCTGACGGACGCTGCTTCGCGGGGACGCCTCCGCGCCCTGGTGGTCGACGAAGCCCACCTGATCGACAGTTGGGGCACCGGATTCCGCACAGAATTTCAGTCGCTTTCCGGTCTTCGTCGCGAATGGATACGCGTATCTCCAGCGGGCGCTGAGCCGCGAACCTTGCTGTTGTCCGCGACGCTTACGGCTGCGAGCCAGGACCTTCTCAAGACGCTGTTCTCCGGGCCTGGCGAGTTCCGGGCGTTGTCTGCTCTGCGACTTCGCGCAGAACCCGACTTCTGGTCTGCGGCCTGTTCCTCTGAACTGGAGCGCCAGGCGCGCGTTCTCGAGGCCATGCGCCACGCGCCGCGCCCGGCGATTCTCTATGTCACGCGCGTCGATGACGCCAAGGACTGGCGCGAGAGGCTCCGAGAATCCGGCTTCACCCATGCCGAAATGGTTCATGGTGAGACTCTCGGTAAGGAACGAGAACGGATTCTGCTTGGGTGGCGAGGCGGCGACGTAGACTTGGTGGTCGCAACGGCAGCCTTCGGCCTTGGAATCGACTACCGGCACGTTCGAAGCGTCGTGCACGCCTGCATCCCGGAAAGTCTGGATCGATTTTATCAGGAAGTCGGCCGAGGCGGGCGCGACGGCCGATCCTGCCTCGCCCTAGCGCTTTACACGACTGAAGACGTTGGCGTTGCCGAGACAGTCAGCAAAACGCTGGTGATCAGCATTAAACGGGGTCGGCAACGGTGGAACGCGATGTTCGAACGTCGCATCCCCACGAGCGATTCCGATGTATACTTGTTGCCCCTCGACACAGCACCTAGCCACGAACCCGAAGACATTGACATGCGGGGCGAGCGCAACACCGATTGGAACGCGCGCGTACTCACCTTGATGGCGCGGGCGAACCTGATTCAGCTCTTGGGACCGCCTCCTCCGAGCAACGAGCGCGACGGTCTTTACGAACAGGTTCGCCTTCTCGACCTGGACCATCGTTTGGCCGAGACATGGCAAGACGCGGTCGAACCGGTGCGGCAAGTACTTGGCGCATCCGGGAGGAGAAACCTCAGTCTGATGCGCCAATTCCTCGCGACGCGGTCGTGCCCCGCTCCGCTTCTACTGGATCTTTACAGCGCGGGTCCTGAGTCTCACGCCTGCAGCCGCTGCGAAGCCTGTCGGGGTGACAAGAGCTTGCGACGGCCGTCCCGCCCCCGGATCGAACCAGACGCACCGTGGGCCGCGCCGGCATCGCTGGCTGAGGGACCACGTTCGATGTTGGGCGCCAACGGGCGCCTTGTCGTGTGGTACGATCCTGCCGCTCCGGCGAGGACTTTTCGGCGCCGTTTCGGAGACGTCGTACTCGCTCTGCATCGATCCGGCGTATCAAACATTGCGCTCGTTCAAGCGGCACCAGACCTGGCGAATGAAGTACAGCGCACTTGCGCAGAGCTTCCCATGTTCGTAGCGCGGGTGTCGCGCATAGGTCAGCGCCGGTTGCCTCCCGGTCCAGAACTTGTCGTGCTTGGCGCGGCCGCTGAGATAGAGCCCATGGATTTGACGCCGCGCCAGTTGGGCGCCGAGCAGATCATGTTGCTACCGACGACGATCGGTGATTCCTCGCGTCCGGGGGTTATGCTGGCCACGACCTACGCCGGCCGAAGCCAGTCATTCGAGGCATTCTTCAAAAGGATGTGCGCATGAGCGTCATCAGCAGCATGGAAGCGATTCCCAGTCGCGTGCGCTTGCTCGTGTCCGTGCTCAGTGAGCGGAGCACCGGGGAAACAGAAGAGCGTCTGCGGGATTTCCTGTCTCCCGAAACGCTCCGTCGGGATGTGGCCGAACCCATCGCCATCTTTCGCGCGACCCTGAAGGCCGCAAAGGACATGCGACTCGTCGAGGACGTTGAGGGCAAGATCTGTGTCCGGGCGGGCGTTTTCTCGCGGCCGAGCAAGTTCGAGTACGAATTCCTCATGGCGATTGAAGCAGCGCTGCTTGCCCCAGGCGCGGAGGACGAACACGGCCAGACAGATTTCGCGCGCGCCGTCGCCTGGTTCTTGATGCAGTCTCCAAAGACGCCCCTGAAATGGAGCGTCAACTACAAGGCAGATATCGAGAAGCAACTGACACTTCCCGAGAACGTGCGTTTCGATCTAACGACGCGTGATCGTTGGAACAGCTTCCACTATTGGTGCCGATTCCTGGGCTATGGATCCGTCATCGCAGGTCGAGCATTGGTCGCTGACCCCAGCGGCGCGCTGCGGCGACTGCTGCCACGCGCTCTTGGCCAGGAGCGCGAGGCGCCGATCCGAACGCTTCTTGGAAGCCTGGCGAAGGTCTCGCCGGTTTTTGAGGATGGCCGGATTCGTCAGGAGATCGAGGCGGACGCCGTGCCTGAATTCCGGCGCGAACCTCAGCGCCTTTCACAATCCACCAGTTTCGCCCTCCTCCGATTGGAGCAAGAAGGGTGGCTAGCGATCGACGCTAGACCGGACGCCCAGTCGATGGTCCTCGACTTGGGCAAGGATGCGGCGCGCCGGGTGAGCCATCTTGTGTGGAAAGGCGCCAGCAAGTGAAGCGCCATCTCTGCTGGGCACCCGCAGGCGTGCATGCCGTAATCAACACCGAAGCTGAGGCCGTCTCGTCGAAGGTCTTTAGCGCGGTACATACGCCATCGACGTTGAAAGTTGCTGGTCCGATCGGGACCCGGTTCCAAGACTTGCAGGCCGAGAACTACGCGAGCGTGGATCAGGAAGGACTGCTGGAAGAATTTCTGCGACCGGACGCCGCATACCGCCGGATGGCTGTCTTCGGTCGCAGCGGATCGGGGAAATCCCACCTGATCCACTGGCTCAAGCTCCAGATACCCTCCACCAAGGACCGTCTCGTGGTCGTCGTCCCCAAGACCGGCACCAGTCTCCGTTCGATCCTAGAAATGCTGATTGTCCAGCTTCCGACGCAAAAGCAGGCAAGCTTTCGGGAAGCGCTGAACAGGACGGGCGAAGCCACTGCGACGCGACGAGGCCAAAAGGAGCGCCTGCTAAACGAGATTGCGTACGCGCTCAGCGAACTTACGCCATCGCCTGATGCGGGCGACGTGGATTTGCAGCGCGAACTCATCAAAGAGCTGCCGTATCTTTTTCAGGACGTCCATTTTCGTGAGAAGTACTTCCACGACGCCGCCATCATCTCCGAGTTGGTCGACCACGTATTCGCGGCTCCGGCGGCTTACAGACCCGCGGAACAGCGTCGCAACTTCACTGAAGCTGATCTTCCGATCGACGCGACTGACTTCAAGGACGCCTCCGCGCAGGCAAAAGGAGCCCTGCGTTACCTCTATGCGATACCGGAGGCCCCCCGAATTGCAGTCAGGCTGATCGAGCGTTGTCTGGACGTAGCGATTGGCAGGACGCTAAGCTTCACGGGCGATCGACTGGTCGGGCTGATGGAAGAACTGCGCCGCTATCTCGCAAGCAAGGACCGCGAACTCGTCCTGCTCATAGAGGACTTTGCGCGAGTCCAGGGTCTGGATCGAGCGCTCCTCCAGGCCATGATTGTGCAAGGTGACGACACCAACAAGCTTTGCAAGCTTCGTTGGGCGATTGCCGTGACGACTGGCTTTTTTGAGCAGGTTGTTGACACCGTCTACACAAGGGTGACGCACTTCGTGAACATGGACCGCTCGTCGGGCCGGCGCGACGCCGAAAGGATGACCCCATCCGCCCTCTCCACTTTTGCGGGCCCATATCTCAACGCCGCTCGCCTCGGCGCTCCGGCCCTGGAAGCTCTGGAGCCAGACGCTCCCCTGCCGAACGCATGCGTGGGTTGTGGACAGCAGGGGGTCTGCCACGAGACATTCGGGGTCAGTTCGCAGGGTTACGGACTTTACCCGTTTACGCAGGGCGCGCTCTGGAACATGGCTTCGCGAGCCGATGAGCACGTCGCAGAAGCATTCAATCCGCGGACGCTGCAAACCGGTGTGTTGATTCCCGTATTGGACGACGCAGCCTCTGCACTCGCAGCCGGCCAGTTCCCGCCCGCGAGTCTGCTTAGCAAACTCGGCGGCCATCGCACGCTCGACGCGCAAGCGCGCCGCGACCTGCTTCGGATTGCTGGAGACGAGAGCGGCCGACTCGGCGCGTTGCTCGAAATCTGGGATGGCTCGGGGCATCTGGTGAATTTGCCGGCGCCGATGCTTGAGGCCTTTGGCGCGCCGGCGATCCCAAATGCCGAGGAGGCGACGCCGAGCGAAGCGACGGAGATATCCGAAGCAGCAAGGCCCGACGGGCCAATTGTTGATCAACGCAGCCGCGAAGAGAAGGAACTTGAGGCCTGGGCCAAGGGCGAGCGTCTCGATAGAGCGGTGGACAAGCTGCGACCCATGTTGTTCGAGGCCATCTCCGACGCGATTGATTGGGATGAAATCGGGCTTGAGCGCACGCGCTTTTGTGGGAATGACGGGCCGCGCCCCTTCAGGCGACGTTCAATCATCTTCACCCGGCAAGGAACGAAGGGAAACACCTCTCTGGTGATGCTTGAGATTCCAGGCGCACATGCGAACTCAGCGGAGTTCGACAGGGTCGCCATCGCACTTGGCGGTCTCTTGCGCGCGGAACGAGAAGGGCACTGGGATTTTGCCGGAGGGTCAGACGCGCTGGCGATCTTCCTTCAGTGCCTCGAAGGGTGGCGCGACGAGATCATTGGCAAGTTGCGTAAGATTACTCACACAACCGAGACATGGGACCACGCCTCGGCGGCGACGGAACTGCTAGCGATCGGCCTTGCAATCAACGGACGGCTGAAATCGGACGCTGATCAAATAGCCGATGTCGCCTCGATACTGGCATCGGAGTGGCCAACAGATGTGGCCGCCGAGAGTGCGGAGATGAAGCGTCTGTACGAGAGCCTGGCCCAAAGACAGCCCGAATTGCGAGGAGTTATCCGTTCGCTGTGTTCTGGCTCAAAAGGCGGCGAAGTCGGAACGTTGATCGATCCGGGAACCATCACGAGATCCTTGCGTCGACTGCGCGGCAATGACTGGCGGCTTACTCAGACCCCGCCCGAGAATCTCGACTTCGAACCGCTGGTGCGCTGCGCCGATCTTTACAAGAAGACCGCCGCCCTATTGGAGGCCGCAGCGCTGGCTGAGGCAACGACCCGCGTAGCGTGGCTCGCTGAGATGGAGACCGCATTCGGGACAGAGGCGAAGCGTTCAACGATCATCGGAGAACTCGGAGCAGTGCGCAGCGCCTTTGGCGATGCAGGATTGGCGGGAGCGACGGCGAAGAAACTCGAAGAGGCCTTGGATACCTTCAGCCGCGTGCAGTTCGACGATGCGCTTTCTTCAGCACGAAGCCTGCGCGGCGTTGCCGATCCACTTCGCCTGCTTCCGACCTTCGCCCGCGCCCGGTCGGCTGCCGTGGCGCAAGGACGAACACTGGTCGAAATCACAATCAACTTTCTTACCCAAGCCGAGAACCGCTTGAGTGAAGAATCCAACAAGTACGCAGCCCAAGCACAGAGCGTTCAAACCAACATTGAACGTATAGAGGCTGCGTTAGAGACGGTCGATCAGACCCTCGGAACGTTGGAGGCGACCAATGCTTCTTGATCAAGCCGCTCAACTGAAGGCGAGGCTCGCGACGCATCTTGACCTCAAGGCCGCAGGAAAGCAGGAGCAGGTATTCAGAACTCGAGCCGGCCAGCTTGCTCCAATCGCGGACGCTCTCTCGCAGAAGCATCGCGACTGGCTCGCCTTGCGGGCGGCGGGACTGGTATCGAAGCCGGTCGCGGCGAAGCCGCAATTGCGCTCCGCGGCCAAGGATCTACTGGAACGCTTCAAGGTCGACCGTGCTGTACTTGCGGAAGCAGACGACAAGATCAGGTTCCAACTCGTAGCTGGCTTAAAGAGCGCGGCGGACGAATTCGAGGCCGATGCCCGCGAGGCTTGGGAGGCGCACATGACGGCGCGCGCCGACTTCCCGAACGAAGCAATCCTGGCGGCTCTGGACGCTATCTCCACCTATCGCGCGGCAGTGAAGCGAATCCGGGAGGCTAGCGCCGAGTTCGAGCGATTACGCGCCCAAACTCCGTCTGCCGCTGACCTGTCGAGTGTTCTGGCGCGTGTCGAAGCCGTCCGGGGGATTAAAGACGAAGCTCTGGCGGCAATGCAGGGGACTGACCTGCCTGCTGATGTGTTCGCCTTTTTGCGCAAGACTGGCCAAGGTGGGGCGGCTCTTTCGGATCTTACGCCGGGCGTACGAGCGTGGCTCGAATCGCGCAACCTGCTGGACGCCTTCCGAATCGTCGCCTCGAGTCGAATCTAGATGACAGAACTGAACCTCCTTGAGTCCATCGAGCAAATCGAGCTTCGCGCTTTGCGCTGGGGGTTTGCGGATGGATCCCTATCGGAGGCTGAGGCAACCGAGTTGGCCGCTTCTCTGCTCGGTGAAGAACAGGGGGATATTGCGCTTGATAGCCTGCTGCGACGTCGACTTCTTCTCGAGGTCCATGGACCGGGGGACGAAATCCGAATGCGATCGCGCTTCGCCGAGGCGATCCGCCTCTTAAGCAGGTCGCGCCAACTCTTTCCGGGGCGCGCATGGGCGACGGCGCCACGCCTAGTCTCGGACTATCGCGTCGATGTTCGCCGCCGCCGATATCCACGTCGCGACCGGCCGGCATCCGAGGTCTTTGGCCGAGTCGGCGGCCTTGCGCCGTCCCCTTTCCGCATAGCGCTTTGGTCAGCCCTAACCGGCGATGGCCTCGATCTTGCCGACTTCCAGGAGGAAGCCGCGCGTCACTTGCTGGAGTCACGCGGCGACAGCGGTCTGATCGTGACCGCAGGCACTGGGTCGGGAAAGACATTGGCGTTCTATCTGCCCGCCCTGATACGCGTAGCGGAGGCCGTGCAGGCCGGTCAGAACTGGACGAAGGCGCTGGCGATCTATCCGAGAACGGAGTTGCTCAAGGACCAGTTCGCCGAAACATATCGTATGGTCCGGCGCGTGGATGGCCTTATGACCGCCCCGCGCCGCCGCCTGATAATTGGCGCCTATTTCGGCTCCACGCCAGGACGGGCCGAACGGCAGGATATCGCCCGTCATGGTTGGCGCCTCCGGCAAGGCCACTTTGTCTGCCCCTGGATGTCGTGCCCCCGATGCGGGGGCGATCTTCTGTGGCACGAGGAAGATTTCTCAGCGCAGCGAGAACAGCTGCGATGCGCCGGCGCTCAGTGCACCGTTCTAATAACGGATGCAGAGGTCGTGCTGACCCGCGGCAGCATGACCCGAACGCCGCCGGATATTGTGTTCACGACAACAGAGATGCTCAATCAGCGGCTCTCCGACTTGAATGCGCGACGCCTCTTTGGGGTCGGCCAAGCAACTGGTCGCAAACCCCTCTTTGCACTCCTCGACGAGGTTCACACTTATACAGGCGTTCCGGGCGCCCAGGCCGCGCTCACACTGCGGCGCTGGAAGCACGCGGTGGACGCTCCCATCACCTATGTAGGCCTTTCGGCGACGCTGCTCGAAGCGCCGCGATTTTTTGCGGACCTCACCGGTCTTGACCCTGCGCGGGTTCAAGAAGCAACACCCCATGCGATGGTTGAAGAAGGAGCGGAGTATCAAGTCCTTCTTCGAGGCGACCCAGCCTCTCAGACCTCCCTGCTCTCCACGTCTATTCAAAGCCTGATGCTCTTGACGAGGTTGTTGGATCCTTTGGCGGGAGGTCAGTCTGCGGGTGCTTTCGGCTCGCGTGTCTTCGCCTTCACCGACAACCTGGATGTCATCAACCGGCTATTCGACAGCTTGCGCGACGCCGAAGGCCTGGACATTTTCGGCCGTCCGCGGCCAGGCGCCCAGCCGTTGGCGGCCCTGCGCATGCGCCCCGTCGACCCTATCGATCGCACCCGGCGGGAGCGAGACGGCCAGGTGTGGGGAGCAGTCGAAAGCATCGGGCGGCGTCTCGACAACGCACTGCTCGTCGGGCGCACCACCTCTGAGGATTCTGGCGTGCTCGCCGATGCCGACGTCGTCGTGGCAACCGCATCGCTGGAGGTGGGATATAACGATAGCCGCGTCGGCGCCGTCTTGCAGCACAAGGCACCGAAAGACGCAGCCTCATTCCTGCAGCGGCGAGGTCGCGCAGGTCGCGCTCGCGGCATGCGGCCGCTGACGGTCACCGTCCTGAGCGACTACGGCCGGGATCGCGTCGCGTTCGAGGCGTACGAGCACCTGTTTGACCCCACCCTACCGCCTCAACGCTTGCCGGTGAACAACGACTACGTGTTGCGCATGCAGGCCACGTTCGCGATGTTCGACTGGTTAGCAAACGAATCATCTACCCGGCTTGGGTGGGCCTGGGACGTTCTGAGTCGTCCGACGCCTGCGGGCCAGGCTGCCAACGCCGGCCTCCGTGGAGAGGCCAAGAGGCGTCTCGTCCGCCTCATCGAGGGAAACTCTGCAGAGATCGAAAGCCTATCAAGGCATCTGCAACGCGCCCTAAAGATAGATGCACCGACGGTCCAGGGTTTGCTCTGGCGCCCGCCACGCGCGCTGCTCCTCGAGGCCGCTCCGACCCTCGCGCGCCGCCTGCACCGCGAATGGCGAAAGGCCCACGGCGCTGATGATGAGCTGGACCTGCAGACCGATTGGCACCCACTGCCCGACTTCGTCTCGCGAACGCTCTTCACCGATCTAAACTTGCCGGAAGTGACGGTGATCTTGCCGGCCGCTACGACCAGGCATGACGAGAAACAGCGCACCATGCCGATTGCTCAGGCGCTGACGGAGCTCGCTCCGGGCCGAGTAACACGCCGCTTTGCTGTGGAACACGGCGGACTTCACCACTGGTCTCCGCTCGATCCCGATGGAGGCGATCAAGACGTACCGATCGCGACCTATGCGGAGGTATTCGAGCCCGTGGGTGAATTCGAGACAAACGGCGCGTTGGTGCCCGTGTATCGCCCTTGGCAAGTTCGGCTCCAGCACGCTGCAAGGCATGTCGCCGGCCCGACGTCAAACGCCCATCTAGATTGGCGCAGTGGTTTCGTTCCACACGGCGAACCTTCACACCTCGAGCTTGGCGCGCGAAATTCTTGGCGAGAGTCCATCCCGCAAATCTCGACCTTCCTGCATCGCCAACGAAGCCACGTAAGCGTGCGCCGATTTGCAGTTGGCGGTGAGGCAGTTATCCGCCGGCTGACAGGCGATCGTCGTATCCGCTACCGGTTCGTCGATGCCGGCAGTGAAGCTGCGGCGGTGGGCTTCGAGATTGAAGTCGATGGCCTGCAGGCCTTGCTGGACCTGGGGCCGGCCGCTGCCCGCATTCCGGACCTGCCCGCTGGTTTAATCGCGAGTTGCCGGCTTGGCTATCTCCGGCACCGATTATTGAGCGATCCACATTTGCCTGCTGAAGTAGACACATTTCAGCGGGACTGGCTGTATCAAACATTCATGGCTGCAGTCCTAGTTCGCGCAGCAACCGACAGCGTCGATCTTTCGACTGCCAGCTTGGCGGTTCTCGATGATCCAAGGTTCGGCGAGCATCTCGCCGCAGCATTGGCCGCTATCTTCCAAGGACAAGGGATCAGCGATGAGCCGGCCGAAGCCGGAGACGACGAGGAAGCGCTTGCGACCGACGATCACGACGCAATGGGCGCTCAGGCGCAGAACCTTCTCGATCTTTTTCATCGAACAGAAGTAAGTGATCGGCTTCGCTCACTTGCAGCGGAAATGGGGCGGCCCGATGAGGAAGCGCTCTCGCGATGGATTCTCGATACCGTGATGGCGACCACTGCGGAGGCATTGCTGCAGGCCTGCGTTGCTCTGGTGCCACGCCACATATCGAGCGATTCCCTGGTCGTGGACGCTGAACCTGGCGCCCCCGCCCGTCTCTGGATCACAGAATCAACGCTCGGCGGCGCCGGCGTCCTGCAGGCCGTCTTCGAGCGGATCGCGGAAGAACCTCGCGTCCTCTTTCGAACACTGGAGGCTGCCCTCGCCCCGACCGACTACGAACTTGCGGCCGAAGGACTTGAAACCTTCGTGCGGTTGGCAGTGACCGATCCAGCCGTCAGCGAGGCGGTCAGACAATTCCGGGCGGCTTCGAGTTATACAGGTCGCGAGGCCCGTCGGAAGGATCTGTACGATCTCCTGGGTTCGCGGGGCTTGAGCGTAGGCCATGCGCTCAGCGTCTCGCTGAACGCGCGCCTTCTCACGCCCACGAGCGGACCGGCCCTGGATGCGTTGCTTGTTGGGCTTCTCGATCGCTGGCGCGCCTTGGAGGTGCAGGTCGGCGTTGCGATTGGCGTGCGCGAAATGGCCTTTGTGCTTGCGCTAGACGCCGACACGCGCGCGCTCGTGCAGGACGCGACCGGCCTGCCGCGGCCGTTGACGTCGGCGGAAGCGGCTCAGGTACTGGCCAACCTGCTATGGCCAAGAGGCGTTGAAATCTGCCAGCGCGCGCTCCAGTCCTACAATCGCTACACGCGGCGCAGAACGACCGATCCGCGCTTGGCTCGCGCCCTGCTTCAACCTTCCGGGCGCCGTGTCCAATTTGGCGCAGACGGTTGGCGTGAAACGCTCGCGGCGGCTCTTGCTCAGGAAGGCGCCGCCGAGTTGTTCGCCACAACCTCGGAACTACAGAGTCTGCGCGCGGCGATTGTCGACGCTCTAACAACGCCTATCGATGTCGGTTACCTCCAGTTCTTCCCAAAAGTCGAACGGACCGAACGGCGCGCCGATGGTCTCGTCATCATTCTAGTTGTCCCGGAACAGGTATGAGCTCTCGAGATCTCACTGGGCCGGGTCAAACCCGGGCGATCCGCGATGTTCTGCAATCACTGTTTGCGGCAGAATTGCTGCAACCAAGCCGCAGACTGTGGATTGGCTTCGGTTGGATCAGCGATATCGAAATTCTCGACAACCAGGCTAGACAGTTCTCGGCCCTGCAGCCGGACTGGCCAGCCACGCCTATTCGATTGTCTGCGGTGATCGAGGCCCTTTCCAGCAAGGGTTGCGACGTCGTTATCCTGATACGCGATCACGCAAATAACCGCCCCTTCATCGAGCGCATGCGACCTCTGCAGGAGACAGGCGCGGTGAAACTGATCATTGCGCCCGATTTTCATGAGAAGGGGCTGCTCGGCGACGCATATGTTCTCTCGGGCTCGATGAATCTCACCTGGAACGGCATATCGGTGAACGACGAGCACGTATTGTTGCGAACTGACCCAGCAGCGGTCGCTGAAAGGCGCTTGCAGCTGGAAGAGAAATGGGGAGATCAGTTGTGATCGGCGTTGATAGCGTTCACGCCGCGAATCTCGCCGCGGCCTACCGTCTCGTTGTCGGCGGCACTGACCCTCTCCTCGACGTCTTTGAACCGACGATCTCCGACCCTGATTTTCCCGGCGCGCTGTTTGCCTGGCCGCGAGACACGCCGGGGGTGCCCGTCTTTTACGCCGCTGCGGAGACGCCGGCGCAGTGGCGACGCCTAAGACCGCTTCTGTTGGCCTTTGTAGGCCCTACGCTCACCAGCTTCACGGGCGGACAATCGCGGCTCAATGCATCGCGCCCGCACGAGCAGGTTCTCGCAAACGCGGGACTTGCGACGGTTGCGCGACTCGTCCCGACCCCGGAGACAGCCGAGTCCACGTTGAGAGCGCTGCGCCGACTTGTGACGATGGTGGGCAAGACGCCGCGAGATGCTGAACCGCCAGCGGAATCCACAGGCCGCTTGCTGGCCAGAATCCGAGACCATCTCAACGCGCTGGCCCTCGAGCAAGCGTGGGACCTTTTTCATCGGTGCAGAAGCGAACACCGCCTCGACGCACTGAACCTCAAGTTTCTTGAGATCGAGATACACGCCGCCGCGAGAAACTGGCGCGCAATTGCAAACCTTCGCGGCTTTGACGACCTGTTGCGCACGCGCCGCCCACCGGCCGTCACTGCAGCCCTTCTCGAGAGCCTCTACTGGTCAAGCTTCGGCGACGAGACGCCCACGCCAGCGATGTATGTCGATACTGTGCGGCCACGCGCTCGTGATCTTGTGCGCCTGCCGCCGCCCGCGGGATTGAGGGACGGGGCATGGCGGCTTTATGGGCTTGAGGCGCTGGCGTCAGGTCCTCAAAGCGCCGGTCTCGCGTCGGCCGCCCTTGCTTCCGGCGCCGACCTCGGGGCAATTGCAGAAGCACTAGCCGCTGTCGCGCAGAATTCGGTCTCGTCGGTTGCACCGGCAGTCTCTGCAGGAGAAGCGGCAGCAGCCGCGATCGTCACTGCCGATTTGGCCGGCGGGCTTTCCGCAATCGATCACGCGCGGGCGCTTCTGGCGCAACTGACGACCGAGGAGCGAGCCGAGCTACTGCAAGCTGAGCAGCCGAGGCGGGCCCTGGCCTCGATTGCAGAGACGTTCGGCGCCGTTTCAACGCCGTTGGGATGGACTGATTGGCTTGCAGCACTCGACAACAACGCATTCACGGCGGCGCTGGCAATCGCTCGCCAAGGAGCCCAAGAATGGAATCCGACACTGGGAGATCCCGTCGAGATCGCGGGCCTCGCTGCGAGCCTCAACGCAGTCCCTGACGAGCCCCCCGCATCCGACCGTCTGGTGGAAGGCCTGCCGCACTTTGTCGCCTGGTTGCAGCGTGACCCTGACTTTCCCCGCCTTGGCGGATTTGCAGTCTACGAGGCCGCTCTTGAGCGGCTGATGCTCAGCGGCCGCGCGGGCGTTCCCATGCTGGACTCCGCCGGCGTCCTGGCGAGAGCAATTCTGGCGGTCGGCCCGACAGCTTCCGCCTATCGCCGATTGCTGTCCGACCTCTTGGCTTTCTCGGGCGACGCCGCGGGCGTGCGTACGGCTTATTGGCTGATAGAACTGCTTGAAGAGACGGCAGCCGCCCCCTCCCCCGATCAGCCTGCACGCGAACAGTTTTGGCAGGATGGTCTTGCCCGGCTCATACCCATCGCCCCGCAGCTTTCTCGGCTCCAGCGGGCCAGCATTGTCATGCTGGCGACCTCCTTGGGATGGAATGCAGCGCTTCCCGAAGAGATCGCTGCCCATCCTGATGGAAATGCGGAACCGGATACGCGCTTGGCGGAGCGTCTGGCAGGCAAAACCGTGGCGATCTACACCCTGACAGAGTCTGCTGCCTTGCAAGCAGCGGAAACGCTCAAGACGCTCGCGCCTGATGTCGACGTCCGCATCAGCAGCGAGCATGGGGGCTCACGATCGCTACGCGCGCTCGCTGAGAACGCTGATCTGTTTGTTGTCGTTACAGCGTCAGCAACCCACGCAGCGACAGATTTCATTCGAATGAAGCGCCGCGACCTGCCACTTACCTACGCCGCCGGACGCGGCACCGTAAGCATTTTGCGTGCCGTTGAGGCATGGGCTTCAAGTCATTAGTTGTGGGCCATTATGGCCTCGCCGAAACCCTAACTGGGGCGATGAGCTCATCCGCACACATCCGCACACATCGAAAAAAATCTGCAGCGGAATGTGCGCGTGCCCCAATCCCACCCCCATTCCCAAAACGGCTTCGCAGCACTCAATCGAGTGCCGCTAACCGTCTGTTTTTAGGGTATTTTTGGAGCGGGCGATGAGATTCGAACTCACGACCCCGACCTTGGCAAGGTCGTGCT
>CAZGWV010000038.1:21960-30594 GCA_964529555.1 uncultured Rhizobium sp. | reverse complement strand
CCATTCCGACTTGCTAACAACTCGTAAACGGATGACATTGTTCGGGATTTCACCGTAAGCCCCTTAACAAGGGGGGCGACGGGGAGTAGGGTTTCCCAACCTACCGGAGACGTCGAAGTGCCCGAGAACACACTGACGCGCGCGGACATCGTGGATCGGCTCGTCCAGAAGGTCGGGCTGACCAAGCAGGATTCCAGCAACTTCCTCGAACGTGTGCTGGAACTCGTGTGCTCGGAACTCGAGAACGATGTCGATGTGAAATTCGCGCGCTTCGGCAATTTCGTGGTGCGCCGGAAAAAGGCCCGTGTCGGTCGCAATCCCAAGACCGGCGAAGAGGCCCCGATCTCTGCAAGACGGGTGGTGTCGTTCAAGCCTTCTCCGCTGTTGCGGCAGAGGGTCGAAGCTGCGCTGACCGCCCGGAGAGACTGATGACCGTCACATCGCAGGCCGCAACTCCGCTTGAGTCGGAGTCCGTCACGGATTCGGCTTCCGAAGCCTGCCCCGTTACGCAATCCGACGAAGTCTTCGCCAAGAGCGCCGAGGCCTTCCGCACCATCGGCGAGGCGGCCACGGAACTCGGCCTCAAGACCCATGTGCTGCGCTTCTGGGAAACCCGCTTCGACAACCTTCGCCCGATGAAGCGCGCCGATGGCCGCCGCTACTATCGGCCCGAGGACATGGAATTGTTGCGCCGCCTGCAGAATCTGCTGCATGTGCAGGGACTGACCATCCGAGGCGCCCTCAAGGTCATCGATGGCGCCTCGGATGGCGATAATGGGGAACAGCCGGGGGCGGCTGCCGTTATCGGGGAAACAGGGGCTGAAGCGATGACGGTCCAGGCCGACACAGGCGCATCCGTGCGCGATCTGCAGCATGCTGTCCGCGAAGCCGTGGACCGCGGCGATTTCCGCGCGCCTGAAGTCGCCGCCAACTCCGCAGCCCGCGGCCGCCTCGAAACGCTTCTGGCCGATCTGACCAACCTCAAGTCCCGCCTGGATGCCGCCCGCACGGCTGCCTAGGGCGTCTGCCGGGCAAAAGTGCCGCAAAACCAGTGGAAACGCCCGGTTGCTCCCTGAGGGCGAGGCGCCTATAAGGGCGCTCCTGAATTGGCGGAGCGTGGCGCAGCCCGGTTAGCGCACTAGTCTGGGGGACTAGGGGTCGTGGGTTCGAATCCCGCCGCTCCGACCATTTCAGGTCAATCCTCAATTCTCGAAGATTGGCCAAGTCTGGACTATGGGCGGTTAGCTCAGCTGGCAGAGCGCCTGCTTTACACGCAGGATGTCGGCGGTTCGATCCCGTCACCGCCCACCATTCCAATCTGACGATCAGGGAATGGTTCCCTCATCCGCCATCAGGCGCGGCAGGCGGTCTGCCTCCTGCCGGTCGGGCCCGTGGGCCAAGCGTGCGCACCGTGTATTTCGCGATGGCGGTGATCTCCTCTGGTTTCAGTGCTGCGGCCATGGATGGCATCTCGCCCTGGCCCTGATTGATCACGCGCGCGATGTTTTCGTAGTCGGTGCGGTTGGTGAGCGGCGGGGCGTTGCCGCCCGGAAAGCCTGCGCCGGCGGGGCCGTGGCAGATCGCGCAGGTCTGATCGAACTTGGTTTGCCCGAGCGCCAATTCTTCCGGCGTTGCGGTGAAGGTCTGCGCCGCAAGCCGCGTTGAAGGCGGGGCCGCCGCGAGCGGCACGCCGCCAGCAGGCGCTGCTCCATTCTCGCTGACGCCATCGAGCGTCAGCGCCACCAACTCAGCCGGTTCGCCGCGCTTGGACACGGCGACGACGATGTACTGCCGTCCGTTCAGTTCGTAGGTCATCGGCGCGCCGGTCACGAGCGTGGGCATCTCGATCTCCCACACCTGCTTCCCGTCGCGCTTGTCATAGGCGCGGAACATCGGCCCGCCCGATCCGCCGCCGATATTGCCGGACTCGCCGAGGAACAGGAGTTCCTTCGTCAGCAGCGGGCTCGGCCTCACGTCGAACTTGCCCATGCTGTCGAAGTCGAGGCCCAGCCCCTGAAGCGCCGGATGGTTGCGCACGCTGTCGTCCGCATCGCCGATCGGGATGCGCCACTGGTGCTTGCCGCTGGCCATGTCGGTTGCGACGACAACCGAGTAAGGCGGCTTCATTATCGGCAGGCCTTGGGGGCCTGTGATCGGCGCGCCGCCGCCGCCGCCGTAATAGTCCATGTTGGTGTTGGCCGGATCGCCCTTGCGTAGCCCGGCGTACTGCGGCTTCAGGCGCAGCGGCGTGTAGAGCATGTTGGTGTCGGGGTCGAACGCCGCGCCGTTCCAGTTCGGCCCGCCGCCCGTTCCGGGAAACAGCCATGTGCCCTTGTTGGTCGGCGTGATCTCGGTGGGCGTCGTGTAGAGATCGCCCTTGGTGTACTGGTTGGCGATCGCAACGCCCTCTGCGCGCAGGGCGGGCGTGAAGTCGATCAGGTCGTCCTCGCTATAGCCGAGCCGCAGCATGGGTTCGGGAAGCGTCGGGAAGGGCTGCGTCGGCGAGGCGCGCTCGCCGGGGATGGGGGATTTCGGAACCGCGCGGTCTTCGATGGGCCACACGGGCTTTCCGGTAATGCGGTCGAACACGAAGGTCAGGCCCTGCTTCGTGAGGACCGTAACCGCCTTGATCGTCTTACCGTCCTTGCGGATGTCGTGAAGGATCGGGGCCGCAGGCAGGTCATAGTCCCAGATGCCGTGCTTCACGATCTGGTAGTACCAGACCAACTCGCCCGTCTTCGCGTTGAGGCAGACGATCGCCTCGCCGAACAGGCCGTCGCCGGGGCGCTGTCCGCCGTAGAACTCGTTCGTCGGCGTTTCGTGCGGGATGTAGACATAGCCAAGTTCAGGGTCGGCGCTCATCATGCTCCAGGCGCCGGCGGCGCCTGTGTAAAGATTGCTGCCTTCCTCCCACGTCTCCGCGCCGGTCTGGCCGGGCTTGGGGATGGGGTCGAATTTCCACACTTCCCTGCCGGTGCGAACGTCGAAGCCGCGGATATAGCCGGGCACGCTCTCCTTGTTGCGTCCGCCTGCCACGATGATCTGCGTGACGACGATATCGCCCACCACGAGCGCCGGTGAAACCGAGCCCACGTCCGTCACATCCGAGCCTTCGATCACGCCACGGCGCAAGTCGATCCAGCCATTGCGGCCGAACCCCGCCGCCGGCATGCCCGTTTTCGCGTCCACCGCGATCAGGCGGCCATCGGATGAGTTGTGGAAGAGACGCTTCTCCGCCCCGTCGGTCCAGTAGGCAAGCGAGCGCGGGGCGAGCGATGCGCCGCGTCCGCCGATGTCCACCGGCTGCGGCTCGAACGTCCACAGCGTCTTGCCTGTGCCAGCGTCGATCGCCGCCATGCCGTGATTGAGCCACGGCATGTAGAGCACGCCATCGTCCAGCAGAGGCGTGGACTTGTAGTTGCCCGAGGCCGGCTCGCCCGACGTGTCCGCGCTCCAGCGCCAGGCGATCTGCAACCGCCCTACATTCTCGCGGTTGATCTCGTTCAGTGGCGCATAGCGCGTCTGGCCCGCGTCTCCGCCCCAATATGTCCAGCGTGTGGCGTCGTAGGTGGCCGCAGCATCGCCCGCTTGCGCGCTGCCAGCAGTCGTCGGCGTATTGCCGGGCAGGGTGCAAGCGAAGGCGAGAATGGCCGCCGCCGCGCACATCGTCGCAAGGCCCGCCCATTTGCGGTTAATCATGCTCGCTCTCCTCCCGGCCGGGCCCGACTCTCTGGCGGGTCCCATAAATCACAGGGTTTAGCCCCCGTGCGGCTGCTTGCAATGCGTCGCCTGTGCTGCGTTCGCTCACAAGATGTAATGAGTTGAGTTGCCTGGGGTCCGGCGTTCATCTTGTTGTGAACGCTTAGGAGTACGCGGACCGTGGGATCCCTCCGGACAAGAACGATCAGTCTTGCGTTGCTCGCCACGTCGGGTTGCGGTCCCATTGCGGCTTCGTCCGCGGATGGCGGTTGGATGGAGCATGCGGCGTTCGCGCAATCGTCGAGCCAGCAGGCGAAAGCGACCAATACCGGCCGACCGCCGGGCGGCGGCTTCATCGTCGATTTCTCAAAAGGTTTCGACGAGAAAGCCCATACCATCGCCGACTGGTACATGAATACCGGCTGGCTCGAGGCCGAGTTCAGCCCCGGCAATGTGCGCTTCGATCCTTCGGGGATGACGCTGTCGGTCACGCGCCGCCAGAGCGGGCGCACGGATTATCTCAGCTCGGAATTCCAGCGGCAGGGCTTCTACGGTTATGGCCGGTATGAAGTCGTCATGCGCGCCGCGAAGATGCCGGGCGTTGTGTCGAGCTTCTTCACGCACACTGACAACTATTTCGGCAACGACCATTCCGAGATCGACTTCGAATTTATCGGCGATCGCACGCGCGAGGTTCACCTCAGTTATCACTTGCGGGGGAAAAGCGCGGGCGTTGACTACAAGGTGTGGTTCGACACGACGCAGGACCTGCACCTCTATGCATTCGAATGGCTTCCCGACTCGCTTGCCTGGTACATCGACGGGATCGAGGCGCGGCGCGTGGAAGCTGCGACCGCAAACCCACGCATTCCCAGCGACAGTTCCCGCGTGCTGGCGAACATCTGGGCGGCCAACAGTTCGATCATCAAATGGGTGGGGCAGCCGCACGACGCCGGCGCCAGCGCCTACTATCGCTGCATGTCGCATGTGCCGGTGGGGCGTTCGGGTCCGCAATGCAGCGACAGCTTTGCGCCGCCACCCAGACCGTCGACGAACTAGACCAGCTTGCGCCGCAGCACCTTGCCGAGCGCGACACCACTGAAGAACTTCAATGTGTAGATTGCCCCGCGCAAGTCAGACGCCAGCACACGCAGAGCATTGCCGATCCTGCGCGACTTCACCGCCTCCGTCGTGGCGATCAGTTGGTGAACATTGCGCAGCGCGCGGGCGCGGCGGGCAAGGGAGCCCTTGTCGCTCGCAGAAAGTCTTACGCCATTGGCCTCCACAAAGCGTTGTTCGGCGTCCAGCCATGCCTGCGTGTGCTCCGGCTTCAGGCGATGCGACGTCGATCCGGATGAGCGCGTGTAGAAATAGCCCGGCTCGGCCAGGTAGGCCATCTTCCGGCCGCGCGCGAGAAGATCGGCCACGAGGTAATAGTCCTCGCTGTTGCGCAGGCTGATGTCGTATGCCGCGCCATCCGCCGGCAAAGCGTCGCGACGGATCAATGGCTTCAGGTAGCCGATGCAGTCGCCGCGTTTCATGGGCATATTGAAGTCGATCCAGGTGGTGAGGTTGATCGCGCGATTCCGCGCGAATGCATCCGAGACCAGGAAATTTTTCTCGCTCAGCCGCGCTCCAGCCTCGTCAACCTCGATCATGTTGTCGGCGACAATGTCCGCGCTTGTTGCATTCGCATGACGAACCAGACGTGCGAGCCTGTTCGGCATCATCGTGTCGTCGGCGTCCAGCACGGCGATGTACCGGCCGCTCGAAAGTGCGATTGCGCGGTTGCGCGCCGCGGATGGGCCGCCATTGGTCTCCAGCCGGGCGGCGATCACGCGCGCGTCCTGCGTCGCCAGCTGTTCTGCAATCTCTGTGGTGTCGTCAGGCGAGCCGTCGTCCACGATGACGACCTCAACCGTCACGTCACGGGAGCCGAGCGCTGATGCCACCGCGCGCGGAAGCAAGGCTGCGGCCTTCCAGGCGGCTATCACGACGCTGATATCCGGCGGGCTGGTCACGACGTCGACCGCGCGGGCATTGGCGGAGGCGAGGCATGCCCTGTTGGAACGTGCAGCGCCGTTCGAACTGGCGCTCCAGGTTCGAGCTTTTCTCTGCGTACGGCGCCGATGATCAGCAGGACCAGGGTTCCCGTGAACTCCTGCGCCAGATCGACCTCGGCCGTGGACCGGATCACAATCATCACGCTGATGATGAAGAATGCTGCGTTGACGATGGACTGGTTGCGGACCCAGGTCATGGTGGCGCACACGATGGCCCACCCAGCCAGGAAAACGGTGGCCCAATAGCCCGGATAGCCTAGGGATACGCCGTTCTCGAGGTAGGAGTTGTGGAACGAGAAGTGAGTATACCGCTCGTAGAAAAAATACTCGGTGATGCTGTTTGCGGCGCCGTACTCCGGCCGCCAGAAACCTTCGGCGCCAACCCCGGTCCATGGCTTCTCCGCCATGATGCGTTCAGCCGTTTGCCACAGGTAGGTGCGCCCGGTCAGCGTGGAGTCTTTTCCCAGAAACTTGAAAATCTCGTCAGCGGCATCGAACTGCATGATCCCGAACAGCAGGAAAACTGCGGCCAGCAGCAGGGCCGACAGCGCAAGGAGCAGGAGCATTCTCATGTGACGGATGCGAGCGGCCGGTTGCCACAGGAACGCATGACCCAGCATCGTCGTGAACGAGCCGATCAGAAGCAAGGTCGTCGTCCCCGACTTCGCCATGTAGATCGCCAGGATGGCCCCGGGCACCATCGCAAGCGCATAGAGTCGGATCCAGCGGTTCGTCGCCTTGTCCAGCAGCAGCGCCATCGCGGGCGCAAACAGGAGGAACATGTGGACGGCAAGGAAGTTCTTCTGGCCGAATATTCCGGTCCAGGCTCCGTTGTCGAGATTGGGCTTGGCGACTGTGACGAACAGAGCGATCGACTCCGCCAGCATGAGTACGGTCAAGATCTGGCGGCCGCTCAGGCGGCTTGCGACGTAGATTGCGACGATTGCCGTCAGCGCAAGCAGAATGCCCTTGCGGATCGCCTCGTTCGGATAAGGGGCCCAAAGCGCGGACACGATGCACAGGATCGGGATGATAAGCGCCGGCCAGGCCCGTAGAGCCGCCGGCATGGTCTGCCGCACCATGATCACCATAGATCCGGCGAAGTAGGCCGCCGCAAGATACCGCAGCGGCTGGACCATTGGAAAAGGCATGGTCGTCGCGACTACCCAGGCCAGGAATATCACCATGTCGATCCAGCTCATGTGCTGCAGAATCGAAAGGTTCTTGGGCGGCAAGGCTCTGGGCGGCAGCCGCGCTGCTACATTAAAGGCGGCCCTTGGGGCTGGTGGTTGCATGAAGACCGGTCCCGAGATTGTCGCGAGGTTCGCCCGCCCCGTCGGAACTGCGAGGATGGGCGCGCCTCGTGGATGAACTGAGCAATCTGCATACCAGCGGGAGAGCCAGCCACTCCGCCGCCGCCTGTCGCGCGAACTCCAAGCGTTTACTACACTCGGCGTGACCAATTTCTGAACGCGCGCGACACGGCATTTGATTGTGGTTTAAGACGATACGGTTCTGTGGTTAACGGCAGCAAAGAGACGCGCCAATGTCCCATATCAAGGTAGCCTGCGTCCAGATGCGGTCGGGCACGGACGTCGCGGAGAATATCGCCTCCGCCAGCGCGCTTATCCGCCAGGCTGCCGGGCAGGGCGCGCAACTGATCGCCACCCCGGAAATGACCACGCTGCTGGACCGCAAGCCGGGCGCCGCGTGGGAGAAGTCCACCACCGAGGAGGCCGATCCGGGCCTTGCCGCCTTCCGCAAGCTCGCCGGCGAGCTTGGCGTCACCATCCTCATTGGCTCGATCGCCATCCGTGCGACCGACGGCAAATGCGCCAACCGCAGTCTCCTGATCGGGCCGGACGGGCAGGTGATCGCCCGCTACGACAAGATCCATATGTTCGACGTGCAGCTGAACGCGGGTAACATCTACAGGGAGTCCGACAGCTACGTTGCCGGGGGCTCAGCCATCCTCGCCGAAGCCGCAGGCGTGCCGCTGGGAATGACGGTCTGCTACGATATCCGCTTCCCTGAACTCTATCGCCAGCTTGCCGTCGCTGGGGCGCGTATCATCGCCGTGCCCGCCGCCTTCACGCGCATCACGGGCGAGGCGCACTGGCATATCCTGCTGCGGTCGCGCGCCATCGAGACCGGCTGTTTCGTTGTCGCCCCGGCGCAGGGTGGACGCCATCAGGACGGGCGCGAGACTTTCGGGCACTCCCTCATCATCGACCCGTGGGGCAAAATCCTCGCCGAGGGCGGCGTTGATCCCGGCGTCTTCATGGCGACGCTCGATCTCTCGCTTGTCGATGAGATGCGTGGCAAGATTCCATCGCTATCGCATGTGCGTTCCTTCCGCCCGGTTGGCGCATGAACCCGGACTGCGCGGCGCGGGGAGATGCCATCGATCTTGCTGCGGCCGGCGTGGCGCCGCCAGATCGCGACTTTGCTGTCCCGGTCGTGCGGGAAGCAGACGTCGCCACCATAAATCCTTTGCTGATCGCCTGAAGCCCCTTGCGCTTGTCCGCGAGACGGCTTGGATGTTCCGACAGGGAGAATCCGCCGATGGCGTCCATACGCATCACAGCGCGACTGATCGCAAAGGGCGAGCGCGCCTTCGGCCCCGGCAAGGCCGAGTTGCTCGAACATATCGCCGCTGAAGGTTCCATTTCCAAAGCCGCCAAGGCGATGGACATGAGCTATTCCCGCGCCTGGCAGCTCGTCGAAGCCATGAATACCGCCTTTCGCAAGCCGCTGGTCGAGGCCAGCACGGGCGGCCGCAAGGGTGGCGGCGCGGTTCTCACGCGCGCGGGCGAGGAAATGCTCGAACTCTTCCGCCGCATGGAAAAGCGTCTGATCGAAGAAGCCGACG
>CAZGWV010000038.1:7592-21860 GCA_964529555.1 uncultured Rhizobium sp. | reverse complement strand
GCGCGCTTCCGCTTGCGGGCGTCGTCGCCTTTCGGGTACGCATGGAGAAGCGCTGAGCGCCATAAGGTCGAATCTGCATGGAACATGGCGTCGCCCACGCTGCCGGTCCCGATCTTGGGCTCGCCGTTGCGCTTCTGGCTGCGGGCGTGCTGGCCGTGCCGATCTTCCGTCTGCTCGGTTTGGGCGCCGTGCTGGGCTATCTGGCGGCGGGCGTCATCGTCGGGCCCCATGTACTCAAGCTGGTTGCGGACCCGCAGGCCGTGCTCCATCTCGCCGAGCTTGGCGTGGTGATGTTCCTCTTCCTCATCGGCCTCGAAATGCGGCCGGTGAAGCTGTGGGCGATGCGACGCGACATCTTCGGTCTTGGCCTGGCGCAGGTGGTTACCTGCGGCCTGCTGCTTACAGGGGTGGGCGTCCTGTTCGGCTTGCCGCCGGCTGCCGCTCTCATCGGTGCGTTCGGCTTCGTCCTGTCGTCCACCGCGGTCATCATGAAGATGCTGGAAGATCGCGGCGAGACCGCCGCCCCCAGCGGACAACGCGCTGTCGCCATTCTCCTGCTCGAAGATCTGATGATCGTGCCGCTGCTGGCGATGGTCCCCATCCTCGCCAGCCTGATGCCGGGCGCGGAAGCGGCCCATGCGGCGACTCCGTGGTGGCAGACGGTTGGCGTCGCCGCCGGCGCGGTTCTGCTCGTGTTCGTCGCGGGCAAGTACGTGATGAACCCGGTCTTCGGCATTCTCTCCCGCACCGGCGCGCGCGAAGTGATGACCGCCGCCGCGCTCATGGTCGTCCTTGGCTCCGCGTGGCTGATGCAGCTCAGCGGCCTCTCCATGGCGATGGGCGCGTTCCTCGCCGGCGTGATGCTGTCGGAGTCGACTTTCCGGCACCAGCTCGAAGCCGACGTGGAGCCATTCCGCGGCATCCTGCTCGGCCTGTTCTTCCTGGGGGTCGGCATGTCGCTCGACCTGGCGCTGGTCGCCGACAACTGGGAGGTCATCACGCTGGGTGTGCTCGCCTTCATGTTGGTAAAGAGCATTGGCATCTATTTCATCGCGCGCATCTTTCGCTCCAATCACCGCGAGGCGATCAACCGCGCAATGCTGTTCGCGCAGGGCGGCGAGTTCGCGTTCGTGCTGTATGCGGGCGCTCTCTCGGCCGGCGTGATGGACGCGCAAATGGCGTCGGGAATGACCGCCGTGGTCATCATCTCGATGGCGTTGACGCCGCTCGTCGTGATTGCAGGCCAGCGCTTCATTCCGAAGGAGAGGGAGTCGCTGGACGGCGTGGATCAGGCTGCCGGCTTGCAGGGCCGCGTTCTGTTCATCGGCTTCGGCCGCTTCGCGCAGGTCGTCTCCCAGCCGCTGCTGGCCAAGGGGATCGACGTCTCGATCATCGAGGTCGATGTGGAAATGATCCGCGCCGCCGGCCAGTTCGGCTTCAAGGTCTACTACGGCGACGGCACGCGCCTCGACGTGCTCCACGCTTCAGGAGCCCATACGGCGGAAGCCATCCTTGTCTGCGTGGACAAGCAGGAAGCCGCCGACAAGATCGTGGAGCTTTGCAAGGGCCACTTCCCGCACGCCAAACTCTTCGTCCGCGCCTTCGACCGTGGTCATGCCATCCGCCTCATCAACGCCGGCGTTGAATACCAGCTGCGCGAAGTGCTCGAATCCGCGCTCGTCTTCGGCCGCCGCGTCCTTGCCGATCTGGGAGTCGAGGACGAGGAGGCCGACGAAATTCTCGCCGAAGTGCGCCGCCGTGACGATCAACGCCTCGAAATGCAGATAGCGGGCGGGCTCAGCGCCGGGTTGACTCTCATGCGCGGCAACGTCGCAACGACCCAGCCCGCGCCGCTGATTGTCCCGCGCAAGGAAGGGGCGGCCCTGAACAAGGAAGCGGCTGAGGTTATTGGCGAGGACTGATCTCGGAGGGCTGCCGGGCTACGTTCCACGCGGGGCGTAAAGCCGGATGGTCACGCCATCGACGACCAGATCCTCGCGCACGCGCGTTCCAGCTTGCCGCGCAACGGCGGCGAGGCATCGCGGGTAGAGCGCATGTTCCGCCTTCAGCACCCGCGCCGCCAGCGTGTCCCCCGTGTCGCCCGGAACTACGTCGATCTCGGCCTGGCCGACGATCGGGCCTTCATCGACCCCCACCGTCACTTGATGCACCGTGCAGCCATGAACGGCATCGCCCGCTTCGAGGCAGCGCTTGTGCGTGTCCACGCCCGGATATTTCGGCAGGAGCGAGGGGTGGATGTTGATCAGCCGCCCGGCCCATTCGTTCACGAACCACGGCGTCAGCACGCGCATGAAGCCGGCCAGGGCGATCAGTTCCACGCCCGCCGCCTTCAGCCGCGCATCCATCACACGCTCGAACGCTTCGCGGTCCTTACCGAACGGTTTGTGGTCAATGGCTTCTGCGGTGACGCCAAATCCGCGCGCTTTTTCCAGCCCGCCCGCATCCGGCTTGTTCGCCAGAACGATCATCGGTGCGTACGCGCAGCCCGGCGCCTGCGCTGCCTGCAACAGCGCCTCCATGTTGGAGCCGCGCCCGGAAATCAGGATGCCGAGTCGTTTCGCGCTCACGCCGGCGCCAGCTCGCCGATGACGAGCGGTTCTTCGCCAGCGTTCAGGAGTTGCTCCATCACCGCGCTGATGTGCTGCGGATCAACCGCCATCACGAGGCCGACGCCGCAGTTAAACGTGCGGCGCATTTCTTCGTCGGTGATCGAGCCTGCGCGCTGCAGCCAGTCGAACACCGGCGGCAGGGTCACGGCCTTGTAGTCGACCTTCGGAACGAGGTGATCCGGGCACATGCGCGGCGCGTTCTCGGTGAGGCCGCCGCCCGTGATGTGGGCGAGGCCTTTGATCAGCTTCGCATGGATCAGCGGCAGTACGGCTTTCACATAAATGCGGGTCGGCGCG
The DNA here is from genome assembly GCA_964529555.1 of uncultured Rhizobium sp. Classification (GTDB taxonomy): domain Bacteria; phylum Pseudomonadota; class Alphaproteobacteria; order Caulobacterales; family Hyphomonadaceae; genus UBA7672. Next base: position 18,933 of record CAZGWV010000038.1, on the reverse strand, counting down.
AGCAGCGCCTCGCCCAGCGTCTTCTTCTCGTCGAACGGTGCGCAATCGGACAGCGCCAGCCCCGTCCGTTCCACGATCCGGCGGATCAGCGAATAGCCGTTGGAGTGCGGACCCGACGAGGGCAGGGCGACAAGAACATCACCGGCCTTCATGTCGTTCACGCGGGGCAGGACGTCGGTGCGCTCGACGGCGCCGACGACGAAGCCCGCCAGATCGTAATGTCCCGCCGCGTACATGCCGGGCATCTCGGCAGTCTCGCCGCCGACCAGCGTGCAGCCCGCCTGACGGCAACCTTCCGCGATGCCCGAAACGACCTTCGCGGCTGTACCGGTCTCGAGCTTTCCGGTTGCGAAATAGTCCAGGAAGAAGAGCGGCTCGGCGCCCTGCGCCAGAACATCGTTGGCGCACATGGCGACCAGATCGATCCCGATCGTCTCGTGCCGGTTGGTCGAGAACGCCAGCATCAGCTTGGTTCCAACGCCGTCCGTACCCGAAACCAGGATGGGGTCCTTGAAGCCGGCGGCCTTGAGATCGAACAGGCCTCCAAATCCGCCCAGATCCCCGGCGGCGCCCGGTCGGCGAGTGGAGGCGGCCATCGGCTTGATGGCATCCACAAGCTCCTCGCCCGCGTCGATATCGACGCCAGCATCGCGGTAGGTCAGGGGCTTGGAAGAATCCGGGTTCGACATGCGGGGGGCAGTAACATGCGGCGTTCGGCCAAACCAGCCTCAGACAAGCCTTACGTCGCGTTCATGCACAACCCGCCTTACAAAGGCCGGAAGCCCTCGCTATGGTCCGTCGCCATGAAACAAGTCATCAGATTCGCAACGGTTTTCGTCGCCGCCCTGTCGATTTGCGCGACAGCGCAGGCAGATCCCTACCGGGTCAGGGATCTGGTGATCGACAAGGTCGCCCCCACCAGTGCGCAGGCCGCCCAGCAGGGACGGGATGAGGCCCGTCTCGCCGGCGCCGCCCGGCTGATCGAACGGCTGACCCTCCCGGAAGATCGCGCCTCTGCCCGTACGCCGATCGAGACGGCTGCGGTCTCGCGCCTCTATCGCTCCTCGGAGACGCAGGGCCAGATGAAGTCCACGGCTGTCAGTGGCGGCGTGCATGCGACTGGCGTCATCACCTGGTCGTTCCGCCCCGATGCCGTGCGCGAATATCTCGAACAACGCGGCGTTCCCTATGTCGATACGCAAGCCGCACGCGCGATGATCGTGCCGGTCGCGGGGGCTGGCGTCGACGCGGCCCAATGGGGCAGCCACTGGGTCGGCAAGTCAGACGACACGGTCCTCACGCCCTATATCTCCTCGACCCAGGGGTGGCCGCGTCGCCCGGTGGCGTCCGAGGTGCAGCCCGAAGTCCAGTCCATTGGCGCGGACCATGGCGTCATTGCCGAGGCATTCCAGCAGGGCGAGCAATACTATGTTCGCCTGATCGACATGCGCACCAACGTGCCGAACCCGGAAATCACGGTGGCAGGCCCGTTCGTCAGCCTGCCTGCCGCGCAGACCGGCGCCGTGGCCGCGTTTGAGCGCGCCTGGAAAGTCGCCTCCATCGTCCGTTCGACGGGATCGACCAGCCTGTCGCTGGTGGCGTCGTTCCGCGATATCCAGGAATGGGTGAAGATTCGTAAGGGCCTCGAAGGCTCGCGGCTGATCAGCAATCTCAACATCGAGGCGCTCACCACCGTCGGCGCCGATATCAGCTTCAGCTATGCGGGCCGGCCGGACCAGCTGACGTCCGATCTGCGGGCGCGGGGCGTGGACATTGCCAATGTTTCGGGCGGCTGGCTGCTGAGGGCGGCTGGATCGCAATGACGCCGCCGTCCCGCGCTGGCGGCGACGCCGGCCGGCAACTCCTGCTCGACTTTCCCCGCGCCGATGCGGATGCGCGTCCTCTCATCGATAGCGGATCTTACGCCACAGCCATTGGCGCTCTCTCGCACTGGAAGCATTGGCCCGGCGCGCAGTTCGCGCTCGTGGGGGAGGCGGCTTCCGGCAAATCGCGCCTGCTTCGCTGGTGGGCCAGCCAGTCCGGGGCCGCGCTGGTGACGGGCGAGGCGCTGTCGCTTGCCCCTATGGACGAGATCGCTCGCCTGTCCGTCTCTGCTCTCGCCATCGACGATGCGGATCATCCCGGCGCGGGGCTGGCGCTTCTGGCGGCCCTCAATCTCTGCCGCGACCGCAACGTGCCAGTGCTGGTCTCAGGCGCCGCGGACCCCGCCGGCTGGTTCACCCAGCCGCCAGACCTGCGTTCCCGTCTCGTGGCAATGCCGGCGGTCCATATCGAGCCCCCGGACGACGAGACCCTTGCGGCCCGTCTGCGTGAGGATTCATCTCTTCGACACCTCAATTTGCCCGAAGAATCCGTGGTCTATTTGGCGAACCGGATGGAGCGGTCATGGTCGGCGGTCGCCCGTGTGGCCGACCAGATCGAGCGGACAGCTGGCCGGGCCGAGGGGCTTCGGTCGGCCCGCGCAGTGCTGGTCGCGTTGGGCATGGACCCAGGCTAATGTCTCTGCACGGACAAAAGTTCCGTAACATATTGATGGTAATCGGATTGTTCAGGGTCGGCGAAAGATCGGCCCGAACTGGGACCTGATGGCGATGGTGGACCGGGCCGATATGGCGGACCGTGGCGAAAAAGCGCGTGAAGCGAGCAACAGTTCGTCCTCATCCCGCAAGGATGCGGGGGCGGGCGCCGTGACCTCGCCGCTGTGGGGCACGCCCGAACGCTTTTTCAACCGCGAGCTGTCCTGGCTGAAGTTCAACATGCGCGTGCTGGAAGAGGCGGAGAACCGCCGCCACCCGTTGCTGGAGCGCCTGCGCTTCATCTCGATCTCGGCGTCCAACCTCGACGAATTCTACTCCGTCCGCGTTGCCGGCCTTCGCCAGCAGGTGCGCGGGGGCATTACGCGCCCCAGCTCCGATGGCCTGACGCCGTCGCAGCAGCTCGACCGCATCGCCGCTGAGGCGGGGCAGCTGATGGCCGAACAGCAGCGCATCTGGAAAGAGATCCGCACCGAGATGAAGCGCGCGGGCCTCGCCGTCGTTGGCGAGGACGATCTCAGCGACGGCGACAGCGAGTGGCTGCGCGCGCGATTCCTCGATCATGTCTTCCCGGTGCTGACGCCGCTGGCGATCGATCCGTCGCACCCGTTTCCGTTCCTGCCGAACCAGGGTTTTGCCGTTGGCTTCACGCTGCTGCGCCAGTCGGATGGCGTGTTGCTGCGCGCGCTCGTGCCGATCCCCACGCATGTCGGCCGCTTCATGGAGCTGCCGCCGGGTCCGAAGGGCCGCCGTTTTATCGCGCTGGAAGACGTCATCACGCAGTTCCTCGACACCCTGTTTCCGGGGTGCGTTTCCAAGGGCCGCTGCATGTTGCGCGTCATCCGCGACAGCGACATCGAGATCGAGGAGGAGGCGGAAGATCTTGTCCGCGAATTCGAGATCCTGCTGAAGCAGCGCCGCCGGGGCCGCATCGTGCGCCTGAAGATCGACCGCAAGGCGCCGGAAGACCTGAAGGCTTTCTTCATCGCCGAGATCGAAGCCGAGCCGATGGATGTCGTCGAAGTCGATGGCATCATGGGTATGAACCAGCTGCGCCAGCTGATCGTGGATGGCCGCCCGGATCTGGTTTTCGAACCGTTCGAGCCACGCTTCCCCGAGCGCGTTCGCGAGCACAATGGCGATATTTTCGGCGCCATTCGCCTCAAGGACATTCTCGTTCACCACCCGTATGAATCGTTTGACGTCGTTGCGCAGTTCCTGCGCCAGGCCGCGCGCGATCCCGAAGTGATCGCGATCAAGCAGACGCTGTACCGTACCTCGAAGAACTCCCCGATCGTCGCGGCCCTGATCGAGGCCGCCGAGGCGGGCAAGAACGTCACTGCGCTGGTCGAACTGAAGGCGCGGTTCGACGAGGAGGCCAACCTGCGTCTGGCGCGCGACCTTGAGCGTGCGGGCGTTCAGGTCGTATACGGCTTCATCGAGCTGAAGACGCACGCCAAAGTCTCGCTCGTGGTGCGCCGTGAGCAGGGCGCGCTGCGGACCTATACGCACGTCGGCACGGGTAACTACCACCCGATCACCGCGCGCATCTATGACGACCTGTCGCTGTTCACTGCGGACGATGTGATCGGGCGCGACGCCGGCCGCCTGTTCAACTATGTCACCAGCTACGCCAAGCCCAAGGCGATGGAGGCGATGGCGATTTCGCCGATCAACCAGCGCCAGACGCTGATCGGCCTGATCGAGGACGAGATCGGCCATGCCAAGGCTGGCCGCCCGGCCCAGATCTGGGCCAAGCTGAATGCGCTGGTGGACGAGAATATCATCGACATCCTTTATCGGGCGAGCCAGGCCGGCGTTCAGATCCAGCTGGTTGTGCGCGGCATCTGCTGCCTGCGACCGGGTGTCCCTGGCCTGTCGGAAAATATCGAGGTCCGCTCCATTGTCGGGCGTTTCCTGGAGCACGCCCGCATTGTCTGTTTCGGCGCTGGCCACGGCCTGCCGTCCGATGACGCCAAGGTATTCATTACGTCGGCCGACTGGATGCAGCGGAACCTCGACCGGCGCGTCGAGGCTTTGACCCCGATCAAGAACCCGACTGTGCATAACCAGGTGCTCGACCAGATCATGCTGGCGAATCTGAACGATCGCGCGCAAAGCTGGACGTTGCGGCCCGAGGGACGTTATGTGCGTAACGCCACGGGCAAGGGTCGTCAGCCCTTCTCGGCGCACGACTACTTCCTCGAGAACCCCAGCCTGTCGGGCCGGGGCAGCGCGCTGCGGCTGGCGACGCCTCCGCAGCTCAAGCCCAGGGGCTAGCGCCGGTCCTGTCGGTGGCGGCCTCCCAAACGGAACGGAGCCGAGCCCGGCTGATGAGCGCAACCGCCGCCAGCAAGACGCGATCCGCCGCCAAGCCGGTGCGCTGGCGCCGCATCGGCGTCATGGACGTCGGTTCGAACTCTGTGCGTCTGGTGGTCTACGATGTGCGTGGCCGGGCCATGCAGCCGCGCTTCAACGAGAAGGTTCTGGCCGGTCTCGGCCGGGGGCTCGGCTCGACGGGCAAACTCAATCCCGAAGGCGTTGAGATGGCCGTCTCGGCGCTCGCGCGCTTTGCCTCGATCACGCGCGCACAGAAAGTGGAAAGCCTCTTTGCGTTCGCGACCGCCGCCGTGCGCGAGGCGTCGGACGGCAAGAACTTTGTCGACCGGGTGAAGAAGGAAACCGGCGTTGCGCTTCGCGTGCTGTCCGGCGGCGATGAAGCCCGCTTTGCCGCCGAAGGCGTGCTGGCGGGAACGCCGGGCGTCGAGGGCGTGGCGGGCGACCTTGGCGGCACCAGCCTCGAACTCGCGCGCCTTCGCAATGGACGTTACGAAGCCGGCTCGACTTATCCGCTCGGCCCCCTCGCGCTCGACAGCGGTAGCGGGTTCAACGAGGACAAGGTGCTGGCCCGTGCGCGCGAGTTCATGTCATCCGCGCCTGAACTGAAGAAATCCGGCGATGTGTTCTTCGCGGTCGGCGGCGCCTGGCGCGCCATAGGCACGCTGCATATGGAGTTGGCGCGCGCGCCGCTGCACATGCTGCAGAACTACGAGATGGACGCGGCCAAGCTGTTGCCGCTGTTGAGCGAACTGACCAGCGGCAAGAAGTATGGCGGCGTCCTGCAGGAGATCGCCAAGCGCCGCGCTTCCACCATTCCCTACGCCGCCGCCGTTCTGAGGGCCGTGATCGAGGCGGGGAAGTTCAAGACTGTCATGGTCTCGTCCTATGGCGTGCGCGAGGGCATCATCTTCGACAGTCTTGATCCCGCTGAACGCCTCGAAGATCCGCTGGATGCCGGTCTCGATGCCCTGATCGTCGATGAGCAAGCCGCCGAGTTCGGTCGCGCGCTTGCCGAATGGGCTACGGAAGCTGCGCCCTACACGCTGCACGCAAGGCTGACGTCCGCCGCTTGCCGACTCGTGGACATTGGCGCGCTGTTGCATCCGGGGCACCGCGCCGACCTCGCATTCGATCTGGTCGCGCGGGCGCCGCTGCCGGGCCTCACGCACCGGGATCGCGCCGCACTGGCGCTGGCGGTGTCCTCGCGCTTCAAGCGCGGTGTCCATAACGACGTCAGCGACAAGCTGCTGGACGCAAGCCTCGCGGGGCGGGCGAGGGCGCTGGGCGCCCTGATGCGCCTTGCTGCGGATTTCTCGGGCCGGTCAGCCGCGCTGCTGAAGCATTCGCGGCTGACCTGTGATGGCGACACGCTGACGCTCAAGGTGGCCGCGCCCTATCGTGCGCTGGTCTCCGAGTCCGTGGAGCGAAGGCTGCAGCACGCCGCCGACGAACTGGACATGGACTACGCGCTCACCACCTGAACTGCTTGCTACAGCTGCTCCCGCTGTGCATCATCATGGCGCGGGAGGGACGTCATGCGGCTTGCGATACCGCTGCTTCTGGCTGCTGCGTCCGCCGGACCAACTCTGGGGCAACCTCCTGTGACGGCGGACACTTTCCGGGATGCGTTCCTCGAGTTTGCGGTTTTCGTCGCGCCAACGCCCAACGCCATCCTGCCGGGGATCGACCTGCCGATCCGCGCAGGCGACCGCATCATCGCCAACTGCGCGCAGGCGTATCAGGACACGCTGCCCGAAATGACGCCGGCGGAGCAGGCTGACTTCAACGCCAGCGTAACGTGCGTGTTTCCGCCCGAAGCCGAATTTCAGCAGAGCCTCGCCCACTATAGCCGGGCGCTGGCTGAGCGCAGGTTCAAGGATGACACGGGCGATTATGCCCAGTCCGCCATGCGCATCATGTGCAGCGCGGCGTATACCGTCGCCATGTCGATCCAGGCTGATTTCATACCATCCTTCGTCGTTGACCCGGAAACCGACGATATCGTCGACGTTCCCGGCGGCGGCGCGGTGGCGAATGTCGCGCTGACCTTCTCTGTTTCGGACAGGGGTTGCCGCCCATGAACCGGCTGGTCAGCCTGCCGCACAATCTCGCGAGCGCGACGGCGGCGTCACTGGCCTGCGGCGGCAACGTGAGCTAAACGCGCAGCCAACAACACCAGACCTGCGGGAGCCGCCCATGATCACGCTCGAGAAAAAAGGCCCGATCGCCATCCTGACGCTGAATCGCCCTGACGCCATGAACGCGCTGGGCGAGCCGGGCGACGGGCAGGCCGTGAAAGACGTCTGCGACCAGATCAATGCCGACAAATCGCTGCGTTGCGCCGTCCTTACGGGGGCGGGCAAGGGCTTCTCCGCCGGCGGCAATGTCAAGGCGATGCGCGACCGGGTCGGTTCGTTTGCCGGCAGCCCGGCTGAGGTGCGCGACAACTACAAGAACGGCGTCCACATGATCGTGCGCGCGCTCTACAATCTCGAAATTCCGCTGATCGCCGCCGTGAACGGCGCGGCGGTCGGTCTTGGCTGCGATGTCGCCTGCATGGCCGATATCCGCATCTCGTCCGACAATGCGAAGTATGGCGTTACCTTCCTCAAGCTCGGCCTCATTCCCGGCGATGGCGGCGCCTGGCTGCTGCCGCGCGTGATCGGGATGAGCCGCGCCTGCGAGTTGCTGTTCACCGGCAACCTGATCGACGCGAAGACGGCGCTCGAATGGGGGCTCGTCTCGAAAGTCGTGCCGGGCGACCGGCTGATGGGTGAGGCCATGACCCTGGCCGAGTCCATTGCGAAACAGCCGCCGCATTCGCTGCGCGTTGCGAAGCAGTTGCTGCGCCACGGTACGCAGGCGACGTACGATACTGTCATGGAAATGTCGGCCGCCGCACAGGGTCTGATGCACCACACGAAGGATCACGAGGAAGGCGTCGCCGCCATCCTCGAAAAGCGCGAGCCGAAATTTACGGGGGAGTAGGGTGACGAGGCTGCTGGCTTGCGCGCTTGGAGGCGTTGTGCTGGCGGCTGTTGCCGTTATCGGCGTCCTTGTATGGGCTCACCACACCTACACCGTGGGCGTCGATCTCAATTGGAAAGCGATAGCCGCCGCGCTGATCGGCGTGATGGCCGTCGTAGCGGGCATATTGGTCGTTCGCCGACTGATCGGTCGTCAGGGAATATGAAGGGGGCTGTCGAAAATGTTCATGGTTGGGTCTCCCGTTCGGGGACAAGAACATCGCGGCGCCGGTATTCGTTCCCGCGACCGTTACCGGCTGGGCCGGTGACATTTCCGCTCGGTGGTCTATCCTCCCTGTAAACGACGCTGAATGCGCGGGACTTTTCGGAGGAGACGCTATGAATACCGCCCGTTGCTCGGGCGCAGCCTTGGCCGCTGCGTTGCTGCTTGCCCCGCCCGTCTTCGCCCAATCCGGCGACTACCAGCCGCCGCGCGCCGCCGACGGCAAGCCGGACCTGCAGGGCTTCTGGAGCAATGTCTCGCTCACCAGCCTGGAGCGCTCGGGCCAGTTCAAGTCGCTGGTCATTCCGCCGGAGGAGGCCGACCGGATCGAGCAGGGCCGCGCCGCCGCCAACCGGCGCGCCGGCGAGCCGACCGATCCCAACTCCGGCGCGCCGCGCGCCGGGCAGGACGTTGGCGGCTACAACAATTTCTATGTCGATGCCGGCACGCACTTCGCCAAGATCAATGGCGAGATACGCGCCTCCTGGATCGTCGACCCGCCGAGCGGCAAGATCCCCTATCATGCGGAAGGCCGGAAGGTGTTCGAGGACGCGCTGCACTTCGTGCGCAATACGTTCGACGGCCCTGAGTCGCGTCCGATGGCGGAGCGTTGTCTCGTCGGTTTCGGTTCCACCGGCGGCCCGCCGATGATCAACGTGATGTACAACAACACGTACCAGTTCGTGCAGACGAGCGACTATGTGATGATCAACGTCGAGATGAACCACGACGCGCGCATCATTCCGTTGGGCGCGGCCAATATGGAACTGCCGCAATGGCTCGGCCGCTCCAAGGGACATTGGGAAGGCGACACGTTGGTCGTCGAGACGACCAACTTCAATCCGGGCGAAAGCCTGCGTACCTTCTTCCAGAACTCCTACATGCTCTCGACGGACGCCACCGTGGTGGAGCGCTTCTCGCGCGTGAGCGATACGGAAATTCTCTACAAGTTCACGGTCACAGACCCGAAGCTGTTCTCTGCTCCGTGGAGCGCGGAGATGGTGTTCAACCGTTCGCCCCAGCCGGCCTATGAATACGCCTGCCACGAAGGCAACCACTCCATGCCCGGCATTCTTGCCGGCGCCCGCGTCAATGACGCCCTCGGCAAGGTCAACTACGCGGACGAGGGAGAGTGAGGCGAGGGGGTGGCTCAGGCCAGCCCGATTGCCCGCAGGACCATGCCCTGATCGAAATAGGGGCGCTCGCAGATGATCTTGTCCGAGTTCGGTTTGAACTCGAAGGTTGCGGCCATCCGCACCTTGAAGGCGCGGCCAGTGGGTTCGATCGTCTGCTTGCCGACCTTGAGGGGGCCAAGGTGTGTCCCCGTGAGCCAGAACTCGACGAGAACCGTGTCGCCCGCATGGGCGATGGCGATGATTTCATTCCCCTGGTCGGGGAACGGCGTGCGTGAAGCCGCGAAATAGGCGCGGACGGCTTCCTCGCCGTCGAAGACCGCGCCCGAGCCGTACATTTCGTAGCGGGGGCGCTCGAACGTGGCGATCACCTCGTCCCATTCATGGGTGATTTCCAGCGCCATATGGCGCTTCACGGTCTCGATCCGCTGGCTGGCCAGATCGCTCGTCATGCGGGGGTCCCTTCGCGCCGGTTGCTGCGGCGACAAGCTGGCAGATGACAAGCGCGCTGCAAGCTCTATTCTGCGCCGCAAAGGCGGAGGATACGCATGATTGGCGCAGTGGCCGAACTCACGGTGAAAGAGGGCTCGCAGGCCGAGTTCGAGAAGGTGGCCCTGGAACTTGAGGCGGCGGTCAACGCCAACGAGCCGGGCGTGCTCTACTACAAGCTGTTCAAGGTCCGCGACGCATCGAACAAATACATCTTCATGGAACAGTATGCGGACGCCGCCGCCGTCGAGGCCCATCGCGGCTTCGAGCACTTCAAGCGCCTGGGTCGGGCCATGGGACCGTTCCTCGAAGGCGCGCCGACGGTCACGCGCATGGATAAGGTCAGCTAGGGTTCGGGAGGATCAGATGGATCTGGAATTCACCGCCGAGGAACTGAAATTCCGCGACGAAGTCCGCGCCTGGATCGCGGAGAATTATACGGACGACCTGAAGAAGCGCATGTCGCTCACCAAGAACGGCTCGCTCGACGAGACGCACCAGAAGGCGTGGCAGAAGAAGCTGGCCGACAAGGGCTGGCTCGTTACGAACTGGCCGGTGGAGCATGGCGGCCCTGGCTGGAACCAGACGCAGAAATACATCTACGAGATGGAGATGGCGCTCGCCGGGGCGCCACGCATGAGTTCCATGGGCGTACGCATGTGCGCGCCCGTCATCATGAAGTTCGGCACGGACGAGCAGAAAAAGAAATTCCTGCCGCCGATCCGCAATTCCGAAGTCTGGTGGTGCCAGGGCTATTCCGAGCCGGGTTCCGGTTCGGACCTCGCCAGCCTCTCGATGAGCGCGAAGCGTGAGGGCGATCACTACATCCTCAACGGCTCGAAAACCTGGACGACCTACGCCCAGTGGGCCGACTGGATTTTCTGCCTCGTGCGCACGTCGAAGGAGGAAAAGCGCCAGCAGGGCATCAGCTTCATCCTCGTCGATATGAAGTCTCCCGGCATCACCATCTCGCCGATCAACACGCTCGACGATACGCCGGTCGGCGATCAGGAGATCAACTCGGTCTTCTTCGACAATGTGAAGGTCCCCGTGGACAATCTCATCGGCAAGGAAGGCGAGGGCTGGACCTGCGCCAAATACCTGCTGACGTTCGAGCGCGGCTCGGCCTATGCGCCGGGCAACCGCAATGCCATCCGCAAGGCGCGCGAGATCGCGAAGATGGAGACGGCTTCGGGCCGTCCCCTGATCGAGGACCCGGATTTCGCGCGCAAGCTCGCCGACCTCGAAATCCAGATCGAGGCGCTGGACGCCACCGAGCGCCGCATCTTCGACAAGCTGTCCTCCGGCCAGTCGGTCGGCGCGATGTCGTCGCTGATGAAGACGCGCGGCTCGGAGATCGGCCAGAAGGTGACGGAGATCGTGCTTGAGGCGGCGGGCGTCTATGGCAATCCGTTCGTGCAGGATACCTACGCTCACCTCGAAGGCCGCTCGAACGAACCGCTGCCGGCGCCGGAGCATCTGATCACATCGGCGGGCAGCTATTTCAACAACCGCAAGACCTCGATCTATGCCGGCTCCAACGAGATCCAGCGCAACATCATGGCGCAGATGATT
>CAZGWV010000038.1:0-7492 GCA_964529555.1 uncultured Rhizobium sp. | reverse complement strand
CCGATCGACCGGCTCGAGCATTCGCTGCAGACCGCGACGCGGGCGCACAAGGCGGGGATGGATGAGGAGTATGTCGTCTGCGCGCTGCTGCACGACATCGGCGACACGCTGGGCGTGTTCAACCACCCCGATATCGCGGCGGCGATCCTGAAGCCGTTCGTGTCCGACAAGAACCTCTGGATGGTGGAGAACCACGGCATCTTCCAGGGCTACTATTTCTGGCACCATCTCGGTCTGGACCGGAATGCGCGCGACCAGTTCAAAGGCCACGAGGCGTTCGAATACACTGCTCAGTTCTGCCACCTGTTCGACCAGCCGGCTTTCGATGCGGCTTACGAGTCCATGCCGCTTGAAGCGTTCATCCCGATGATGCATCGCGTGATGGATCGCCCGAAGCAGTCCATGTATCTGAAAAAGTCCGGCGACGCGGCCTGGTAGCCGCCGGACCACGGTCTTGCCTGAAATCACTCCGCCGGAGGCAAAAAGTGGCGGTCAAGCGCCACATCACGGACGCTTGAGCCTGCGCGGTTCGCTGCTACGGTCAACTGTCGGGGGTCGAACGAACTGGCGAGGACTCAATACATGAGAATTGCGCTCATCCTCGGCGCCGTCGCGGCGGCGTGCGTTGCTGCGGCTCCGTCCATCACGGCGGCGGCCGATGAGGGCATGTGGACGTTCGACAACTTCCCCTCGGCCAAAGTCAAGGACGCCTATGGCTTCGCTCCCGACCAGAAGTGGCTGGACCGTGTGCAGCTCGGCTCTGTTCGCCTGGAAAACGGGTGTTCGGGATCGGTCGTGTCGAAGGATGGCCTCGTGCTTACCAACCATCACTGCGTGGATGGTTGTGTCACCGCTCTGTCCAGCGCCAGCCGCAACTATGTAGAGGATGGCTTCTTCACCGGCGCGCGATCCGAGGAGCGTATATGCCCGCGCTCTGAAGCGTCCATTCTCAAGTCGATCACCGACGTCACGGCGAGGGTGAAAGCCGCGGTGGCCAATGCTGCGCCGGACGCTGCGATGACGGCCCGCGCAACGGTGACGGCTGCGATCGAGAAAGAGGCCTGCGGCGGCGACAAGAGGATGCGCTGTCAGGTCGTGAATCTCTATCGCGGCGGACAGTTCAAGCTGCATGTCTATGACCGATACGACGATGTTCGTCTGGCCTTCGCGCCGGAGATGCAGGCGGGCTTCTTTGGCGGCGACCCGGACAATTTCAACTTCCCGCGCTATGCGCTCGATATGGCGCTGCTACGCCTCTATCGCGATGGCGTCCCTGTCGTGTTTGCTGATCCGCTGAGGATCGATCCGGTTGGTCCGCAGGCCGGCGATCTCGTTTTCGTGTCGGGCCATCCCGGCTCGACGGAGCGGCTGCTGACGATCTCGCAATTGGAATTCCAGCGCGATCATTTCCTGCCGTGGCGCATCGAATACATCGCGCAGATGCGCGGATCCCTGCTGAACGAAGCCACGAAGGGCGAGGAGGAAGCGCGCCAGGTACACGATGCGCTGCAGGGGCTGGAGAATAGCCTCAAGGTCTTCAAAGGCCAGCGCGCGGCGCTTGTCGAGCCCTCGTTCTTCTCCGCAAGGCTTGGGCAGGAGCAGCGCCTCCGCGAGGCGCTCGCGGCAGATGCTTCGCTGCGCGCCAAGTTCGGCGATCCGTTTGCCGATCTGGCAGGTCTCGTGGCGGCGCAGAAGCGCACTTTCCTGCCGTATCAGATACTGGACGTACGCTTTGGCGGCGGGTCTGTCCTTCTGGCCGATGCGCGCTCGCTGGTTCGAGCTGCGGCGGAGGCGGGCAAGCCCGACGCGCAGCGCCTGCCGGAGTATACGACTGCGCGCCTTCCGGCGGTCGAGCGCGGCGTGATGGGCGAGGCGCCGATCCTGCCTTTCCTTGAGAGGCTGCAGATCGCTTTCTGGCTCGACAAGACACGCGAATATCTCGGCCCGGATCATCCTGCGGTCAAAGCCATGTTCGGTTCGCGCACGTCGGGACAGATCGCAGCGGAGATCGTGGCGTCGTCCCAGGTCGCGGACCCGGCTTTCCGCAAACGCATGTGGGAGAGTCCCGCGGATACGCTCGCTTCCAACGATCCGGCGCTCGTGCTCGTGCGCGCGATGGACGGCGCCGCGCGGGCCGCGCGCGCAGCCTACCAGTCCGGCGTCGCCTCGCCGACGGCGGCGGCGGCCGAAAAGGTCGCCGGCCTGCGATTTGCGGTTCTGGGCGATGGCATCTACCCGGACGCCACCTTCTCGCTGCGCCTGTCCTATGGCGTGGTGAAGGGCTGGACGGACCCGGTCCTCGGCGAGGTTGCGCCTTTTACGTATGCATCGGGCATCTGGAGCCGGGCGACGGGCGCCTATCCCTTCAACCTGGCGGCGAGCTGGGCCGGAAAGGAATCGGCAATCCCCGGCGGAACCCAGTTCAACTTCGTGACCACCAACGATATTATCGGTGGAAATTCGGGCTCTCCGGTGCTGAACAAGGCTGGTCGCATCATCGGGCTGGCGTTTGACGGAAACATCCATTCCACTGGCGGTTCTTTCGGATACGATCCAGTACTGAACCGATCGGTGTCGCTGTCGAGCCAGATGATCGTGGCGGCGCTTCGCGGGATCTACGGCGCCGACGCGCTGGCGGACGAGCTGTTGAAATAGTTGAGTTAGGGGCAGGCGGGGCATGAATATGGATTGGGGCTGGGACAATGGCCGGGCCATACTTGGCCTGTTCGTCATTACCGGAATCGCCTGGCTCCTCTCGGAGAACAAGCGCCAGTTCCCGTGGAAGATCACGCTCGGCGCGGTCGTGATGATGTATGGCTTCACGCTGCTGTTGTTCGGCGTGCCGGTCATTCGCGCCGGCCTCGATAGTGTGAACGCGGGCATCAACACCCTGATCGAGGCCTCGAAGGCCGGCACGACTTTCGTGTTCGGCTCGCTGATCGGCGACCAGGAATGGTGGAGCAAGTTCGTCGCCTTCAACCTGCCGCCGGATGTGCCGCCGGAATCGGCCGGCGCGCTGCCGGGGCCGGTGTTCATCTTCCAGCTGTTGCCGCTGATCATCGTGATCGGGTCCCTGTCGGCCATCCTGTGGCATTGGGGCGTGTTGAAGGTCGTCACCAACGCTTTCGCCATGCTGTTCCAGCGCACCATGGGCATGGGCGGGCCAACCAGCCTTTCCGTCGCCGCCAACATCTTCATGGGCCAGACCGAAGCCCCGTTGCTCATCAAGCCGTATCTCAAGGTGATGACGCGGTCGGAATTGCTGATCGTGATGACGACCGGCTTCGCCACCATCGCGGGCTCGGTGCTGGTGGTCTATGTCACGCTGATGCGGGACGCGCTGCCTGCCGTCGCCGCGCACTTGATCACCGTCTCGATCATCGCTTCACCCGCCGCCGTTGCCCTGGCGCTGATCATGATCCCGGAGACGGAGGAAATCTCCAAGTCGACCGGCGAGGCGGATTTCAAATATCATTCCACGATGGACGCCTTCGCCACCGGCGCCACGGACGGCATCGCCATCATCTGGAACATCGCCACGATGCTGATCGCGGCGCTGGCGCTGGTGTATCTCGCCAACGCCCTGCTTGGCGCGATACCGATCGCCGTGCCCGTTGACGGCGAGATGAAGCCGCTGAGTCTCGACGTGATCCTGGGCTGGCTGTTTGCCCCGCTCATGTACATGGCGGGCGTGCCGTGGGACGAGGCCGTGAAGGCGGGTTCCTTCATCGGCCAGAAAACCGTGTTCACGGAATTCGTCGCCTTCATCAATCTCGGCAACCTTCCGGCCGACGAGATGACAGAGCGCACGCGCATGATCGTGACCTACGCGATCTGCGGCTTCGCCAATTTCGGCTCCATGGGCATCCTGATCGGCGGGCTGTCGATCATGTGCCCCGAAAGGCGGCCGGTCTTCCTGTCGCTTGCCTGGAAGACGCTGTATGCGGGAACGCTGGCGACGATCATGGCGGCCGCCGTTGTGGCGTCGCTGCCGTTCGGCCTGTTCAAGACGGCCGACGAGCCTTTGCCGCCAGCAGTTCCGGCGGCGGTCACCGCTCCGGCTCCCGCGCCGGATGGCGCTCAGCCCGCGGAATCGATCACAACTCCGGCGCCTGCCCCGGAATCGGCCCCTGTGACCCTGCCTGCGCAAACTCCGTAGTTTCCCTGCACTAGCGAGGGAGCGGAAATCACGTACATAACGCAGCGGGTGAAAGCACTTCACCCGCCAGAGCGTTGGTGAGCCTGCTCTCGGGAGCTGGTTCCGCTGCGCCCCCGGAACGTGCGGAGGTTAGTTTGAGCAAGCGTTTTTCCACGGCCAGCTGGCCGGCCATCGCTGTCGCCATGTCGGCGTTCGCGAGCCCTGCCTTTGCCCAGGGCCCGACGATGGCGGACCCCGCTCCGGCTGACAGCGATGTGGTCATTGTCTATGGCGACCGCCTGGACACGGATCCCGGCGCCTACTCGGTCATCGACGCCGCAACCATTGCGAGCATCGGCGCCAACCATCCGGCGGAAATTCTGAACACCGTGCCGGGCGTCAACGTCCAGATGAACTCCGGCCAGGAATTGCTTATCTCGATCCGCTCGCCCGTGCTGCCCGCAGGCGCAGGGCAGGGCTCGTTCCTCATTCTCGAGAACGGCGTGCCGACGCGCGCGGCGGGCTTTGGCAACGTCAACGCGCTGTTCGAAGTTCACCACGAGACCGCCGAGGCGATCGAAGTCGTGCGCGGGCCGGCATCGGTCCGCTATGGCTCGAACGCGGTTCACGGCCTCATCAATTTCATCGATCCCGAGCCGGGCGCGCAACAGGGCCAGACGCTGGTGCTCAGCGCCAACACGCTGCAACGCTATCGCGCGGACGCGACCGCGAATTTCACGACGAACGGCGTGTCCAACTGGCTTGGCCTGTCGGTGATGGATGACGGCGGCTGGCGCGACTATTCGGGGGTCGATCAGCAGAAGCTGACCCTTCGCTCCAAATGGGGCGGCGAGACGTGGAACATCGTGTCGACATTGTCGGCCGTGAACCTCAACCAGGAGACGGCGGGCTTCGTCCAGGGGCCGGAAGCCTACAAGGACAAGGATCTCGCCACGACGAACCCGAACCCCGAAGCCTATCGTGACGCCTGGGCGGCGCGCGGCAGCATGCGCTTCGAGACCAATTTCGGGGCCGATCGCCTGACGATCACGCCGTTTGGAACGGTCCAACGCATGAAGTTCATCCAGCACTTCCTGCCGGACCAATCGACCGAGGAAAACGGTCACGACACGCTCGGCGTGCTGACGCGCTATGAATTCGGCCCCGAGAATTTCCGCTGGGCCGTCGGCGCGGACATCCAGATGGCGGATGGCTTCCTGACGGAGGTGCAGACGCGCCCCAGCTTTGGCGGGCCGGTTCTCAACCCGACATTTCCGCAGGGCGTTCACTACGATTTCGACGTCAACACATGGACGACGGGTCTTTATGCGGAAGTCGACTGGGATTTCGCTCCCGGCTGGAGCCTGCTGGCGGGTCTTCGCGGTGAAGCGCACGAATGGGATTACAACACAAGCAAGGCGCCGGGGACCTATGGCCGGTTCCGCGTCGCGCCAAGCCGTACGGACGAGTTTACCCTGCTGACGCCCAAGCTTGGCGTTGTCTACACGGGCACGGAAGGCATGGTGGTCTACGCCAACTACGCGCGCGGCCAGCGCGCCCCGCAGACGTCCGACCAGTATCGCCTGCAAAGTCTGCAGGCCATCCAGCGGCTCGATGTGGAGACGCTCGACAGTTATGAGGTCGGTGTGCGCGGGGAAGCCGGAGGGCTCGAATATGACGTCGCCCTCTATCACATGAACAAGGACAACTTCTTCTTCCGCGACTCCGACGGGCTCAACGTGCCGGACGGAAAGACACGCCATTTCGGCGTCGAGGCGTCGCTCAGCGGGCAACTTGGCGAGTTTGCAGGCGGCGCGCTGCGCTGGGGCGCCAACCTCGCCTGGGCGGATCAGCGCTACAACTTTACCCGTGACGTGGCCACAGCGGCCGAAGACATTTTCGACGGCGACAAGATCGATACCGCACCCGACTGGTTGGTGGACGCCGGCCTTGTGTGGGAGTCGCCAGCGTTCACGCTCGGTCTCTCGACCGAGTATGTCGGGGAATACTTCACCAACGCCGCCAACACCGCGATCTACGATGGACACCTGATCGCGCATGCCCGTGGCGCGTGGCGTTTCTCGGATGCGATGGAAGCCTTCGTCATCGTGCGTAATCTCACGGACGAGCGCTATGCCGACCGCGCCGACTTTGCCCAGGGGCAGGACCGCTACTTCCCCGGCGAGCCGCTGAACGCGACATTCGGCATACGCATCAGGAACTAGATTCCGGTAACGGGACAAATGCTGTCCCAGGCCAGGGCGGTTCGCCTTCGAGACGAAGTGGCTGAATTTCAATGGCCCGAGCGGGCAGGCGAACGGATGGGGCCACGGCATAGCCGTTTTCGGGGATGCCGTGACGCCTGGCGTGCCAGGATGCCGTGGATAGGCGGCGCTGACCCCGGCTCGCTCACTGCGACCTGTTTGCAGCTTGGGCGCAATCGCTTGCGTTAACGCGCCTGCACCGTTTATCTCGCAGCCGCAGAACGTGGGGCGAGACCATGAAAGACATTGTCGAGGCGCTGGAGAAGAAGCGTGAGCACGCCCGGATGGGCGGCGGCCAGAAGCGTATCGACAGCCAGCACGCCAAGGGCAAGCTGACAGCGCGCGAGCGGATCGCGCTCCTGCTCGACGAAGGCTCGTTCGAGGAGTGGGACATGTTCGTGGAGCACCGCTCCCACGATTTCGGCATGGAGAACCAGCGTATCCCCGGCGACGGCGTCGTCACCGGCTGGGGCACGATCAATGGCCGGGTGGTCTATGTGTTCTCGAAGGACTTCACCGTGTTCGGCGGCTCGCTCTCGCGCGCCCATGCCGAGAAGATCGTGAAGGTGCAGCAGGCCGCCATGAAGAACGGCGCGCCCGTGATCGGCCTGTTCGATGCCGGCGGCGCGCGCATCCAGGAAGGCGTCGAGGCGCTCGGCGGCTATGCCGACATCTTCCTTGAGAACGTGCTGGCCTCGGGCGTCATTCCGCAGATCTCGGTGATCATGGGGCCGTGCGCCGGCGGCGATGTCTATTCGCCCGCGATGACCGACTTCATCTTCATGGTGAAGGACACGTCCTACATGTATGTGACCGGCCCGGACGTGGTGAAGACCGTGACGAACGAGATCGTCACGCACGAGGAACTCGGCGGCGCGCGTGTCCATGCGCAGAAATCTGGCGTGGTCGATGGCGCCTACGAGAACGATATCGAGACGCTGACGCAGATGCGCCGCCTGGTCGGCTTCCTGCCGCTCAGCAATCGCGAGAAGCCGCCCGTGCTTCCGACCTTCGATGACCCGGAGCGCGCCGAGCCTTCGCTCGATACGCTGGTCCCCGCCAACCCGAACACGCCCTACGACATGAAGGA
>CAZGWV010000037.1:12245-30628 GCA_964529555.1 uncultured Rhizobium sp. | reverse complement strand
AGCAGGTAGCGGTCGTCGTAGAACGGGCTGCGTTCGTAGAAGAATTGCAGGCGGCGGAGGGGCGAGGCGGCGAAGTCTGCGTCAGCCGCGAGGCGTGCCTCGAACTCGGCTTTGAGCACAGGGTTTTCGGCGAGCATGCGCTCGGCCATGGGTGCGATGGCATAGGGCTCCATGTATTCGACGCGGCTCAGGATTTCGTTGAAGAAACCCCAGGCGAGGAGCGAGTCCTCGCTGGCGGGTTCGAGCAGGTAGGCGGCAAGCGCGCCGAGCGGCTGGTCGGTCGAGATGCGGACGGAGCCCGGCTGTAACGTCACCATGCGTTTCTCTTGCGTGAACCCTGTCGGCGTGACGGGGACGCGGCCTTCGGCGGGTGCGCCGAGCTTGAAGCCGGCAAGGCGTGTCATGTCGAGTTCAATGGTGCGCGCCGTGGTCAGCGTTTCCATCGCGATGCCGTGCGCTTTCAGGCGGGCGATCACGTCAGGCTTGGTTGAGGGCGCCCAGTAGGCGCTGGCGACAGGCAGTTGCAGGCCGGGCTCAGAGCCGTAGACCGGAATGCGGATGGTGGGACCGGGCTTTCCGTTGAAGCGCGTGACCATGCCGCCGGATGCGGGCGAGGCGACTTCTTCCGAAGCGATGGTGAGGAAGTCGAGCCAGCCGACAGGATCTGCCTTGTCCTTCCAGTTCGCGTTGATCGCTGTTGGGCGCAGCGCGCGATCGGCGGCGATCGCGGACTTCAGCGCCTTGCCGTCGCTGGCGAGCGCCTCGATCGTCGCTTCCAGCAGGACATACGTGCCGAGCACGCGCTGGCGGTATGGCTTCAGCGAGTGGTTCTCCACCAGCACGGTGGGGAGGCGCCGCAAATCGCCATAAGCGTGGCTGAAGCGCGGGGCGAAGGCGGGAAAGTCCGTCCCTTTCGACACATCGCCATCGTCGCGCGCGAAGATAAGCGGGCCGGGAATGTGGCCGGCGTCCTTGAGCGCGGCGTCGGCCTTCGGCCGGTAGACATCGTTGAGCCACCTGCCGATGGCGGGGCTGTCCGCGTACAGGCCGTCCCAGCCGTCGAAGCCGTAGGTGATGTCGTACTGGTAATCCATGCCGTCGGTGACGTGCAGGTCGATGTAGAAATCGGGATCGTACCTGACGATCACCGAGAGCAGCGCGCGCATCTCGGGCGCGTCGGCTTTCATGTAGTCGCGGTTGAGATTCAGGTTCTGCGCGGTGTTGCGCCAGCCCATCTCCTTCGGGCCGCGCTGGTTCGGGCGGCTGAAGGCGGTCGAGCGTTCGTGGCCATCGGCGTTCAGCACCGGGATGAAAACGATATTGACCTTGTCGAGCAGGCCGTCCTTCCCCTTGAACAGCATGTCGCGGATCAGCATCAGCATCGCATCCTTGCCGTCGATCTCGCCGGAATGGATGCCTGCCTGGATCAGGAAGACAGGTTTGGATGGCTGGAACGCCGCGCCATCCTTCGTGAGGATGACCGTCACGAGGCTGCGGCCCTCGGGCGTCGCGCCAATGGTTTCCATGCGCATGAGAGTCGATTGCGGATCCATCTTGCGCAGAAATGCGAGCGTAGCTTCGTAATCAGGCGAAGCGGTGAGGCCTGTCGTTTCCGATGGCGTGATCCAGGGATCGCCGGGCTTGGCGATGAGCGTTTCGCTTGCCCCATTCCAGGCTGGGATAGGGGGAAGGAAGGTTTCCGGCGCCAGGTCATCGAAGGTGACACGGGGCGGCGGCGTCTGTGCATTCGCCATGAGAAGCGCTCCTGCGAGAAAGGCTGCGGCCAGCGAAAGGGCGGGTGCTGACAGTTTCGCGAAAACGGTCATGTCGAATCTGCGCCCCGGCGGCCTCTTGTGATGGCGGGCACCATGCGCCAAGCATCATCCGGCGCAAGATGCGCGGGAGGCGAACCATGAAAATCCGAACGATCGCGGCGTCGGCCACGCTTGGATTGATTGCAGCCTGCACCAGCACCACGGAGCAAGGAGCCGGAACCGCCGCTCCCACAACAGTGAAGCAGGCGCTCGCATCCATTTCTGGCGACGTAAGCGAAGCCAACCTGCGCGGATATATCGAGAAGATGGTGTCGTTCGGAACGCGGCACACGCTGTCTGACCAGACTTCCGACACGCGCGGCATCGGGGCGGCGCGGCGCTGGGTCGAATCCGAATTCCGGGAGATGAGCGCCGAATGCGGCGGCTGCCTCGAAGTCGTGACCGTTCAGGACACTGTGACCTCGCCGCCGCGCGTGCCTAGCCCGACCGTGATCGCTAACGCGGTGGCGATCCAGCGCGGGACGGCTGACCCCAACCGCGTGATCATCATTCAGGGCCACCTCGATAGCCGCGTGTCGGACGTGATGAACGCCATCGCCGATGCGCCGGGCGCCAATGACGATGCTTCGGGCGTCGCCGCCGTGATGGAGTCCGCGCGCGTCCTGTCCAAGCGCAGGTTCGGCGCGACGCTGGTTTTCGCCGCGTTGAGCGGGGAAGAGCAGGGGCTGCATGGCGGCCGCATCCTCGCGAACTACGCCAGGGCGCAGGGCTGGGACGTTCTCGCCGTCCTGAACAACGACGTCGTCGGCAACTCCCACGGGATGGCTGCGACGGTTGAGGATCGCGTGCGCGTCTTTTCCGAAGGCGTCCGCTCGGCAGAGAGCGACGCCATCGCCGCTGCGCGCAGATCGGTTGGCGGCGAGGTGGATGCCCCTTCGCGCAATCTTGCGCGCTATATGGACGTCATCGCCGAGCAGCATCTGCCGGGATTTGACGTGTCGATGATTTATCGCCGCGACCGCTTCGGCCGGGGCGGAGATCAAGTGCCGATGGTGGAGGCGGGCTTCCCGGCTGTGCGGGTGACCGAAGCGGCGGAACACTATCATCGCCAGCATCAGGATCTGCGTATCGAGAACGGGGTCGTCTATGGCGATACGATCGATGGCGTGGACTTCGCGTATCTGGCTCGTGTTACGCGGTTGAACGCCATGACGATGGCGGCGCTCGCATCCGCGCCGCGTCCGCCGCTGGAGGTCAAGGTCGATGGCGCGGTCTCGGCGAACACCGGGGTGAACTGGACGGCAAGCGCAGGCGCCGCCAGCTATGTCGTATGGTGGCGCGAGACGACATCGCCGGTTTGGCAGCACAGCATTATCGTGCCGGGGTCGGAGACCGGCGCGACGCTGGAAGGCGTGGTGATCGACGACTGGTTCTTCGGCGTGCAGGCCGTCTCTGCTGACGGCTATGCCAGCCCGGTGCAGTTCGCAGGACTGGTCGGCGCCTTCTTTCCGCCGCCGGCCGCGAAGTAGCGGCTCAGCGGGCTGCGAGGATGTCGTCGAGATAGGCGGGCTTGCCGACGATTCGCTCAAGGCGCGGATACCGATGGCCGCCGCTATAGTCGAGCTGGAATGTCTTCAGCTCGTCCTGCACCCGGATCAGCAACTCCACGGGCCGATTCACCGAACCGGCGACGGCGGCGCGCAGCCGGTCGGGCGTGTAGGACTGGCCGTTGACGCCGGTGATGGTCAGCGAGGTGTTGAGTTTGGCCTTGAACGCCGGGCTGTCCCACCTGATGTAGGTGATCTTGCCGGAGGAGTCGGCGGTAAGGCCGATGGAGTAGAGCAGGGCGGCGCTGCGCGTGCGCGCCTCCTGATCGCGCGTGACGGCATTGGGCGTATCGCCATAAACGAGACGATAACCGCCACGCTCCAGTCCATCGAGCGGCGCTTCGGGCGCTACGGCGTCGATGCGCCTGGCGAAGAAGGTTTCCCAGTCATAGGGTTCGATCTTGTTGAGCGTGGCGACCAGATCCTTGCGGGTGTAGGTCAGCGTACCCCAGTCGCCGTCATTCACGCCGAAGAAGGCGCGTGCGAAATCGTCGAGCGAGCGCTTGCCGCCCGAACGTTCGCGGATGAGCGTATCGACGTCCATCCAGATGAGTTGGCCTTCCGAGTAATAATCCTCGCTGCGCTGCCAGTTGTGCCAGGGCAGGGAGCGGCGCGCGGCGATGACAGGGTCCATCGTCGTGTCGGCAAGAGGCCGCCACTCGCGACCCGTACGCGCGGCATAGGTGGCGGCGTTGTTGGCGATGAGATCGAGCGCCTGCTGTTTCGACACGAATCCCGAGCGCGCTGCGAGTATGTGGCCCCAGTACTGCGTCTGGCCTTCATAGACCCACAAGAGGCCTCCGCGCATGGGCACGTTGAAGTTGGGCGTCCAGAGTTCGGCGGGCCGGCGATACTTGCCGTTCCAGGAGTGTGTGTACTCGTGGGCGAGCAGATCCTTGCTGACGAAGCCGGATGTCCAGTTCACGAAATAGCCGGTGCGCACGCCGTTATTGCTCGAGCGCTGGTGCTCGATGCCGGATGTGGCGAGGCGCTCGCTGACAGACATGAGAAAGTCGTAGTGATCGAAGTGACGGGCGCCGAACAGCTTGTCTGCCTGCGCGACGAGATTGCGGTGAACCTGGATGATCTCGGGCGAAGCATCCACCTGGCCGGGCTCGTCGCCCATCACATTGAGCGTCACGCGCGAGCGGCCGCCGGGATCGAGATCGTATTTGCGCATGTACTTGCCGGCAAAGAGCGGGCTGTCGATCACGACTTCCCAGGGCGCCGTCTTGAAGCGCACCACGCCGTTGGCGGCGGACGCGGTTTCCAACGCCGTGGCGTAGTCCCAGCCCTGCGGCAGCTTCACCGAGACGTCGAAATTCACCTTCCGCGCATAGTGACCGGCCGGATAGAGGGCGCCGATATACCAGTTCAGGCGCAGCATCTCCGGCGTCATCATCACCGGCCCCTGCGCCGACTCGATCGCGCTGAGGAACTGGGCTTCGGCCTCGATGGATTTGACGCCTGACGGCACGTCGACGTGGAAGGCGTAGACGTCGGCGGGATCGCGCGACCATGTCAGCGTCTTGCCGGCGGCGGTGAAGCGGAGGCCGGAATAGTTGTAGATGGGTCCGCGCGGTGCGTGGTTGCCCGGAATCCATTCCGAATAGAGCAGCGTGAGGCGCCCGGCTTTCGAAACCGGAATGGACTGGCGGATGCCGAAGATGCGCCGCTCCAGATCGGTGGCGTCAATCTCGAGCGTAAGGACTCCCGGATAGGCGACGTCGCGCGGCGCGGGAATGGCGGGCGCGGCGGCGGCGGGCTGGGGCTGTGAGTTGGAAACTGGCTGCGCCAGTACAGGCGTAGCCATAAGCACGGCCGCAGCGGCGATGAGGGCGATGTATTTCAAGAGAATCTCCGCAGCATTCGTGTGGTCGTTGCCAGTAAAGCGCCCAGCCGGGCCCGGCACAACCGCGCCGGGGCGCCTCTGGCGAAGACGTGAAATCTGGGGCAGGTCTCGGTAAAACACAGCCCAACGGGGCAGGGGAGAGCGACATGTCCGACGTGGCAGGCGAGTCTGTGGACGCCGGCGGGGGCAAGACGAAGCGGACGCCATTGCGCACTGTGGTGGTCGCATCGTCGGCGGGCACGGCGTTCGAGTGGTACGATTTCTTCGTCTATGGCGCGCTGACCAAGATATTTTCCGAGAAGTTCTTCAACGCCGCCGAGATCGGCGAGGCGAACGCCACGCTGGCCGCACTGGCCGTGTTTGCGGCTGGCCTGCTGTTCCGGCCGATGGGCGCGTTCGTGTTCGGATGGCTCGGCGACAGGTTCGGGCGCAAGGGCGCGTTCCTCGCAACCGTGGTCATCATGGGCGGGGCCACGTTCGCCATCGGCCTCTTGCCGGACAACAAGGAACTCGTTGGCTTCAGCGCCGCGGCGCTTGTTGTTCTCCGCATCATGCAAGGCATGGCCGTCGGCGGCGAATATGGCGGTGCGGCGACCTATGTGGCGGAGCACTGCTCGCCGCACCATCGCGGCAGTTCGACGGGTTGGATTCAGTCGTCGGCGGCTTTCGGCCTGCTCGGGGCGCTCGCGATGGTCCTGGGCGTACGGTCGTGGCTGGGCGAGGAGTCGTTCGTTGCGTGGGGCTGGCGCATTCCGTTCCTTGCCTCGGCAGTCCTTGTCGGCATTTCGGTGTGGATGCGCATGCGCCTCAACGAGAGCCCGGCCTTCCTGAAGATGAAGGCGGAGGGCAATGTCAGCCGCGCACCGTTCAAGGAGGTGTTTCTCGAATGGCGCACGCTGCGCCTTGTGCTGATCGCGATCATATCCTTTCTGATGGCGCAGGGCGCGATCTGGTGGTGCGCATTCTCCTATTCGCAGATATTCCTTGAGCGCTTCATGGATGTTCCGGGCGTATGGACGAACCTGTTCCTTCTGGGAGCGACGATCGTTTCTGTTCCGCTCTACGTCTTCTTCGGATGGCTGTCGGATCGGATCGGCCGGAAGCCCGTGCTGATCGGAGGCATGGTGCTGTCGGTCGTTGCGATGTTTCCGGCGTTCAAGGCGTTCTCCGAAGGCGCCAATGCGCCGCTGATGGCGGCGCAGGCGGCAGCGCCGGCCGAGATCGTGGCCGACGCCGACACATGCTCGTTCCAGTTCGACCTGCTGGGCGGGCGCAAGTACGAGACGGCATGCGATATAGCGCGCGCCTACCTCACGGATGCAGGCATCGGCTACAAGATCATCCCCGCCGAGGCCGGGCGCGAAACAAGTCTCCGCTTCCTCCATACGGAGGCGGCTGTCGATCTCGCTGACGGTTCGGGGCTCGCGGCTGATGAACTCAGGACCCACAAGGCCGAACTCGAAGGCAGGATTCTCACGGCCTTGCGGGCGGCAGACTATCCGGCGCCGATGAAAGCGCCGGCAAACTCCGCCGAGTTTGCGGAACAGGGCGCGTCCTTCGACTGGCTGCTGATCATCGCGGGTTTCCTGGCGCTCGTGGTGTCCGCCACTGCGCTCTACGGCCCGATGGCGGCGGCGCTGGTGGAGTTGTTCCCGACGCGGGTGCGCTACACCGCATTGTCAGTGCCGTACCACATCGGCGTCGGCTGGGTTGGCGGCTTCATGCCCATGACCGCTTACGCCATCGCAACGGCCACCGGCGACGTATTCGCCGGACTCTGGTATCCGGTGATCTTCGGCGCAATCGGCATTGTATGCTGCCTGTTCCTGTTCCCGGAAACCAAAGGCAAGGCGCTCGACTAAGGCGCCTTCGGCTCCGATATCGGCAGCTCGATTGTCGCGGACAGTCCGTTCGGCGTCCGGTTGGCGAGCTTGAGCAACCCCTTGTGCGCCTTCGCGATGGCGTCAGCCAGCGTGAGCCCGAGGCCCGCGCCGCCGGTCTCCCGGCTGCGCGACGTGTCGCCGCGCACGAAAGGATCCGTTGCTCGCGTGAGCATGTCGGCGGGTATGCCGGGGCCATCGTCGTCCACGCGGACCAGCACCTTGTCTCCGGCGCGCGTTACCGAGACGCGCGCAGCGCCTCCATAGGTAATTGCATTGTCGATGAGGTTGCGCATCGCCCGGCCAAACAGCACGGAGCGGCAGGCGACGGGCGCCTTCTGGCTGAAATCCAGGGTCACCGGCGCGCCCGTCTCGGCGTAGTCCTCCACGATATCCTGCACCAGCACGGCGATGTCGATCGTGCGCTCGGCTTCCTGCGAGCGGCCCTGGCGCGACAATTCGAGAATATCTTCCAGCAGCTGACTCGCTTCCTCGATCGTCCGCACCGCTTTCAATCGCTCGGACTCAGGCTCCATCGACTCGATGCGGATGCGCAGCGAAGCCAGCGGCGTTCGCAGGTCGTGCCCCAGCGCGCCGAGCATCACATCCTTTTCGTTCAGCAGCTGGCTGACGCGGCGGCTCATCGTGTTGAACGCCTCAAGCGTCTGGCGCACATCGCCATGACCTTGTACCGGCACTTCTTCGGGCTTGCCCGCAGAGCCAACACGCACGGCGGCGTTGGCAAGATCGCGCAGCGGACGCGACACCTGACGCGCCACGAGCAACGCCGCCCCGAGCACAAAAGCGAATGTCACGAACGTCGATACGCCCAGAAGCACTGCATCGTCGGTGTTCTGCTCCGGTGAAAATGAAACGCTGTTGAACCAGCGGCCATCGGGCAAGGCGGCTGCGAGCAGGATCTCGCGCGCCAGGCGCGGCGGCCCCTCCGCCGATGCAGAAGGCGGCTGCGCGCCGGGCTTGTCCTGCCCACGGCCGCCATCGTTCCCGAATGCCTGTGGCGGCCGCGTAGGCCGCTGGATCACGCGGCTGGAAGCCCGGATCTCGGTCACCGGAATATCCGCGCCGGTGAGCGCGGCCTGCAGTCTGGCTTCAAGCCCGGCATCGCGCGCGATCGCCTGCAAGTCCAAAGGGTTCTCGTTGCCGATATGATAGCGACCGCCCGGCCCCTGGCGCCGGTCGAAGATCGCCAGACGCTGGCCCTCGACCGGCGGCGACTCGAACACCTCGACCGCGACATCGACGAAGCGCGCAATGGCGGGTCCGCTCTGTTCTATGAGCTGCGAGCGCTGGCGCTCGCCGAGCAGCAGCACGAAATTGACGAGGCCGGCAACCAGAAGGGCGCCAGCCATGACCAGTGCAAGCTGGCCCGGAATGCTTTTGGGCAGGAGCTTTCTCAACGCCTTTGAACCTCCGCCGAGAAACTGTAGCCGCCGCCCCAGACCGTCTTGATGTATTTGGGCGATTTGGGATCGGGCTCGATCTTGCGCCGGAGGCGGCTGATCTGGTTGTCGATGCTGCGGTCGAAGACGCTGGCTTCGCGGCCCTGCGTGAGATCCAGCAACTGATCGCGGGTCAGCACAAGCCGCGGGCGCTCCAGCAACACCAGCAGGAGAGCGTACTCGCCGGACGATAGCGGGACTGAAAGACCATCGGCCCCGACAAGTTCGCGCTCCCCCGTCTTCAGCACCCAGTCGCCGAATGCGTAGGACGTCGAATCAGGCGGCGTCTGGCGCGGAGGGAGGCTGTTGCTGCGCCGGATCACAGCCTTCACGCGCGCAAGCAGTTCGCGCGGGCTGAAAGGCTTCGTGACATAATCGTCGGCGCCGACTTCGAGGCCAAGAATGCGGTCGATCTCCTCGGCGCGCGCGGTAAGCATGATGACCGGCAGGTTGCTCGCCTCGCGCATATGCCGGCAGAGACTGAGGCCATCCTCGCCCGGCATCATAATGTCGACGATCGCAAGGTCGAATGTGTGGGCGGCAAGCAGCGAGCGCGCCTGCGCGGCGTTGGCTGCGCCTTTCACCCGGAAGCGATTGTTCTCGAAATAGCTGATGAGAGGCTCCCGGATGGAGGCCTCGTCTTCCACGATCAGCAGGCTTTGGCTCATGAGTCAGACTTTCCAAAACGGCTGTAGCCTGCTGCTCCGGTTGAACCGGCGCAACAGGCTACCGCTCCAGGGCCCGGACGCGCCTCGGGGGACTGCGCGTCCGGCCTGCAACTCCTTATCTGCGGCCCGGTCGTCGCGCCTGCAATTCCGCGATGGTCACCACGCCATCCTTGTTGGTGTCCGCGCTGTCGAATGCCGCGACGGCTCGGGCGGAAAATTCGGCGAAACTGACCTTGCCGACGGCGTCTGCATCGCCCCGGACGCTGCGCTGATCCTGCCCATCCGGGCCGCGCCGATGCATGTCCGGTCCCCGACCCGACCCTCTCATGCTGATCTGACGGCCAGGCCCGCGGCGTTCGCCGGCCCGATCGCCACGCTCTTTCGCGCCGGCCGTGAATTCGGACTGGCTGATCTGGCCGTTGCCGTCCTTGTCGAGCGCAGCGAAGCGCTGCGAGGCCATTTCCTGGTTACGGGTCGCACGGGCCGCGTCGTGGAAGGCTTTGAATTCCTCGGGGGTAGCCTGTCCGTCGCGGTTGGCGTCGATGGCGTCGAACCGGGCACGCTGGGCGGCCACGACTTCGGCACGCTCGACCCTGCCGTCAGCATTCGCGTCGAGGGCGAGGAGGCCGAAGCCAGAGGCCGGTCCGCGACCGGCGGGTTGTGCAACGGCAAGGCCGGCCAGGGCCGTCATGGAGGCGGCGACGAGAAGAGTTCGGATCATGTGACATTTCTCCGGTTCGGGGATGGGCGGGGGGAGCCGCCATCCGTCTGCGATAGGGAGAAACTGGGCCCGGTTTGTCGCAGGACTTCCCCCGGAAGACGTCCAGATTGTCGCAAGTTGTCTGGAAACTGCTGAAAACCAGCGGTGGGGCGCACATCAGAGCGGGCAGGGGGTATGGCGCTTTCGGACGTCTACTGCTAGCGCAGGAACCCCGTGAGCGCGCCGCAAAACAGCGGCCGCCACACCCGAATGTCGAGAGACCTGCATGTGGTGGGATAAACCCAACCCCAACAAAGGCCCGCCGAAGGAAGGCAAGCCGTTTCCTTTTATGAAGATCCGCTGGATCGGCTTCGTGGTCACGGCGGTCATTCTGGTCGGCACCACCTTTTCCCTTTTGACTCAAGGCCTTAATCTCGGCCTCGACTTCACGGGCGGCGTCCAGATCGAGGGCACGAGCACCACCAACTCCCAGATCGACTCGGGCGTCGTGCGGGCCAAGCTCGATGAAGCGGGCTTCGAGGAAACCAACGTCACGACCACCGATGGGGGTACGACGGTGGTTATCCGGGTTCCGACCTCAGAGGACATGAGCGTGGAAGAGGTGGCCCGGCGGGTCACCGAGACGCTGGCCGAAAACGGCATCCAGCAGCGCAAGGTCGATAACGTCGAGGGCCGGGTCAGCGACAAGCTGCTTATGCAGGGCATCATCGCGAGTATTCTCGCGGTTGCGGGCATTGGCGCTTACGTCTGGTTCCGTTTCGAAGTGAAGTTCGGCACGGGCGCGTTCTTTACGACGTTCCACGACGTCTATGCGGTTCTTGGGCTATTCTCCGTAACGCAGATGACGTTCGACCTGACCATTGTGGCCGGCGTGCTGACCGTGGCCGGCTATTCGATCAACGACACCGTCGTGGTTTACGATCGCATCCGGGAAATGCTGAAGAAGTACAAGAAGCTTTCGATCACCGACGTTATCGACGTTTCGATCACCTCGACCCTGTCGCGCACCCTGATCACGTCGCTGGCGACCGGCCTTGCGGCGATGGCGATGGCGTTCCTGGGCGGTCCGGTGCTGTTCGGCTTCGCGGTCTCGATCATCTTCGGGATCGTCATCGGCACGTATTCGTCGATCTTCGTGGCCGCCCCGATGCTGATTCACCTTCCGGGCCGCCTGCCAGGCGCCAAGTACACAAACCCTGACGGAACGGTCACCGCCCCCCAATAGGCGCTGGCGTCCGGGAGCCCGCGTGTTCGGGTCTAGCGCACGAGCGCTTTCCTCCCTTACTGTGGGGAAGCAGGGCAGCGCTGCCTGCACGACAGGCTGCGCGCTCCGGGGTGGAGGAACCAGATGGCTGTAATTCAAGCGCCCGCCGGCGATAAGGCGCGGCGGCACGGCCCGTTTTACACCCAGTTGTACTTCCAGGTCCTGCTCGCCATCTTTCTCGGCGGCCTGATCGGCGCGCTGTTTCCCGTGACGCTGATGAAGGATGTGGTCGACCCCGTGACGGGTCAGCCCGTCATCGACGCGGCCACGGGCAAGATCGAACAGGTCGCCGTGAATGCGTGGGTGAGGGACTATCTCAACCCTCTGGGCATCGCCTTCGTGAAACTGGTGAAGATGATCATCGCGCCGGTGATCTTCCTCACCATCGTCATCGGCATCGCCAACATGCGTGACCTCGGCAAGCTGGGCCGGGTCGTCTTCAAGGCGTTCGCCTATTTTCTGTTTTTCTCGACGCTTGCCCTGATTGTCGGCCTGCTGATCGGCAACATCGTGGCGCCCGGCGCCGGCATGAATGTCGATCCAGCGACACTGACAGACCCGACGCAGCTCAAGCAACTGGCCACGTATCAGGAGCAGTCGAAGAACCTGTCTTTGGTCAGCTTTATGACCGACATCATCCCCGGCACGTTCGTCGGCGCGTTCACGGGCGGAAACGTCCTTCAGGTTCTCTTCCTGGCGATCGTCTTCGGCATCTCGATGGCGATGGTGGGCGAGTCCGCAGCCCCGCTCCTGCGGGTGATGAACGCGGCTGCGTCGGTCGTCTTCAAGCTGGTCGCAATCCTCATGCGTGCAGCGCCTATCGGGGCATTCGGCGCGTTTGCCTACCTGATCTCGACGCAGGGCCTCGGCGCCATCATCGATCTCGGCAAGCTGATCCTCACCATCTGGCTGACGTCGCTGTTGTTCGTGCTGGTGATCCTGGGCGCTGTCTCGGCCTGGGCGGGTTTCAGCATCTTCAAGCTGATCCGCTATCTGAAGGAAGAGCTGTTCCTCGTGCTTGGAACGTCATCATCCGAATCTGCGCTTCCTGCGATGATGGAGAAGATGGAGCGGGCAGGGTGCGCCCGCCCTGTCGTCGGGCTTGTCGTTCCGACGGGGTATTCTTTCAACCTCGACGGCACCAATATCTACATGACCATGGCGGCGCTGTTCATTGCGCAGGCCATGAACATCCCGCTCACGCTGGTGGACCAGTTGATCCTGCTGTCCGTCTCGATGCTGAGTTCGAAGGGGGCCGCAGGCGTCACGGGGGCCGGCTTCATCACGCTGGTCGCGACGCTGCAAGTCATTCCCACCGACATCCCGCCCGAGGGCCTGCTGCTGATCATGGGGGTCGATCGTTTCCTGTCGGAGTGCAGGGCGCTAACGAACTTCGTCGGCAACGCGGTGGCCACCATTGTCGTCAGCCGCTGGGAAGGCGCGCTGGACAAAGACCGTCTGCGCGCAGCGCTAAACGGCGAGCCGGCGCCGCTGGCTGCGCCGCCGGTTGAACAGGATATGGACTGAAGAACCAGCCGCCAGTCGCTGAAAGCAAAACACCCCGGACCGAGGGTCCGGGGTGTTCGCATTTTCACGTATGCGCCCGAGCTGCGAGGCCGGCAATCAGCCAGCCTTGCCGATCCCGCACGGACCATTGAGGAAGCTCTCAACGGAGGTGAGGATCGCGGCGAAATTCGCCGGCGTCCAGGTATTCAGCGTGTGCTCCATATCCGGGAGGATGCGAAGATCCACCGATTTGCCTTCGCGCCGGAGCGCGGCCGCAAAGCTCTCGGATTCCGCAGGCAGAACGTTGGTGTCGCGATCGCCCGTGTAGAGCAGGACAGGGATCGAAACCTCCGACACGCGGCGGAGAGGATCTTCGCCATCCGCCGTCGGGTGCTGGAACTCCCGGAGGAAGCGGCTGTTGTAGGTGCCCCGCTTGAACTGGTCGATCGTGGCCGGGCCTGCGCCGGCGGCAGCGCAACGATAGATCCCGTTCGGACGCACAGCCGCCATCATGGCCGCATAGCCGCCATAGGAGTAGCCGTGGATCGCGATCCGGGTCGGATCGGCGATGCCCTGGTCGATCAGCCATTTGGCGCCGTCGTCATTGTCGTTCTGCATGGCGCGGCCCCATTCGCGGTCGCCGGCGCGCCACAGGCGTTGACCCCAGCCCTGCGAGCCGCGGAATTGCGGCTGCAGCACTGCGTAACCGCGGCTGGCGAAGTACTGCGTCCAGCCGGACAGGTCCCAGTCGAGGTCGTCACGCGACCACGGGCCGCCATGCGGCGTAATGATCGTCGGCCACGGGCCTTCGCCGTACATTTCGGAGTCAGGCGTCGTCAGGATACCCGGCACCATCAGCCCGTCGCGGGCGGCGTACTGGATCAGGCGAACCGGGCCGAGCGGCGCATCACGAAGTTCGGGATAAGCCCGGCCAAGCAGGCGAATCTTGCCGCCCGCCATGAGGTAATACTCCGGCGGGGTTTTCCCGCCCGAGCGCCTGATGACGACGGCGCTGCGATCGTCCGACCAGCCGCTGATCGCGATATCCGCGCCATCGTCGACATCGAACGAGGCCTTGTCGCCGGTGGCGATATCCGTCCAGTCCACCGACACCTGCTTTACACCCAGCGCCGCGCGAACCTGCTTCTCGACGCCTTCAAGACTCGGATCGATCCAGTAGATGCGGTCGCGGTCGCCGCTGTAGCCAAATCCCAGAATCTCGCCGTAGTCGGCTTGCGCTCGGGAAAGCACCACGCCGCTGGAATCGAAGAAGGGGTGCGCAAACGCGATCTCGCCGAGCTTACGCTCGCGGATGTTGTACTCGTAGATCGCCGAATGGTCGCGCCCGGCCGTGGACTCGACCAGCACGATGTTCGGGTCGAGCGTGAAAGCCGAAATCGAAACCGGCTCGCGGTCGCGGGCATACCAGCGGAAGTGTTCGTCGAAATTGCCGGTGTCGGGATGTTTGAGCCAGATCGCGATGTAGGCTGCGCCGCCATCGAAGTCGAAGCTCTGGCGCGCACGGACTTCACCGTTGAGGTCTGTCTGGGGCGAGCTGAAGCGCGTCGAGCCGCGCTCAACGCGCTCATAACGGCCGTTGTAGAGATTCAGCTTGTAGATGTCGCCGCCCGGCGCGCTGACGAGGATGTTTTCAGGGTCTTTCGGCAGGGCGCTGACGATGCCGCCCACGCCGATGAAGGCCTGCTGCGTGTCGGACAATCCGTCAAAGCGCAGATTGGTGCGGACCGGCTGGCCTTTGAGGTCGAGGACCTGACGGCGGCGCGCAAAGCTCCGCTCCTTCTGGCCGCTGAACGGGTTGAAATCGACCAGCTGCTGAGTTGTGACAAAGAGCCGGTCGTTCTTGATGAACTCGACCGATTGCATCTCCGCACGGGGATCGGACGCGACGAGATAGGGCGACTCGTCGAGGGCGTCGGTGCGCCAGACCGACAGCAGGCGGGACGCGCCATCCCGCGAGATCAGGGCGGCGACGTGCTTTCCGTCTGGGGAAACCACCACCGAACTCATCGCGGGTTCGCGCGCGAATGCGCTGGCAGGAGGCGGCGTTTGCGCCGCAGCTGGCAGAGGAGAGGAGGCGAGGGCGACAGCGAACGCCGCCAGAAGGAATGACCGAATCATGGACTACCGATTTTCCCCTAGAAGATTTTACCGTTGGCGCGATCAGGACTGCCACATTCATCCCGACAATCCCATCCCCGAGACAGTTGCAACTCAAGGATACCGGCGCAGTTCGACTGCTTTACGCTTATTCCTGCGGCGAAGGGCTCTGAAACCGCCCATCGGTGTGGCGATACCGTGGCGGAACAGACACGACTCCGACCACAAAGTGTCGGATCGGCGTCATAAATGCTTGTGTCGCCCATAATCCGGGCTAACAGTTTTTCCCGGTAGCTGCGGGTATCGGGGGCAAACTCACCCCCCTTGACCGCATAGCTTGACTGACCTTGTCCACGGCCCTTGTCCACGGCATTGGGCAGGGGAAGCTTTTGAAACAACGGGGTAACCGCAGCATCATGAATCTCAAGCATAAATTTCTGCTAACCACGACAATGGCGGCAGGGTTGTTCTTCGGTGCGCCCGCCTGGGCGCAGGACACCACCGCCACCCAGGCTCAGCCGCCGGAAACGGATCAAGTCGAGACGACTACGCCGCAGGAAGCGCAGGCCAGCGAACGCACGGACAAGGTTATCATCACGGGTTCACGCATCCCGCGTACCGAGTTCACCAGCACCCAGCCGCTTCAGATCATCACGGCCGAGGAAGCCACGCTCGAAGGTCTTGTCGATACCTCGGAGATTCTGCAGGGCTCGACCGTTGCCGCTACGGCAGGTCAGATCAACAACTACTTCACGGGCTTCGTCACGGTTGGCGGCCCCGGCGCAAACACGCTGTCGCTTCGCGGCCTCGGCGCCCAGCGCACCCTGGTGCTCCTGAACGGCCGTCGCGCCGGTCCGGCGGGCGCCCGTGGTCAAGTCGGCCCGACCGACCTGAACGTCATCCCGAGTTCGATGATCGAGCGCGTCGAGATCCTGACCGACGGCGCTTCGTCGATCTACGGTTCGGACGCCGTCGCCGGCGTCGTGAACATCATCACGCGCCAGAATCTCGATGGCGGCTTCGTCAACGCCTACACCAACCAGCCTTTCGAGGCGGGTGGTGAGCAATTCAACTTCAGCATCGGTCATGGCTGGCGCTTCGACCAAGGCTATCTCTCGGTGGCCGCTGACTATTACGAGCGTTCCCCGCTTCTCTTCGGTGACCGCGACGCATTCCGTTGCCCCGGCCAATATCTGTTCAGCGCCGATGGCAGCCGCGCCGACGCAATCGACCCGGATACCGGCCGAGCCGCGTGCAATAGCACCGGCGCAGAACTGGTCAGCCTTTACTTCGAAGGCGGCGCTGAAGGCGCCTCCGACTACGCTCCCGACGTGAATGCTGTCGCCGGCGGCGGCCCGCTCGGCTGCGACATGGCCGGCTGGCGTCACATCCGCGTCTTTATGACCGGCCACGCGTACAACTGCTGGCTGCCGGCTGCGCTCGGCTCGGCGCCGTGGCAAGCGCCGGACGCTGCCTCGTACAACGCTCTTCTGAAAGAGTACGGTGGACGTTCCGCCATCGGCACGCATAGCGACCGCTACGACAGCCGCACAGCTGTCTCACCGGTCAAACGGACCAGCATCACCGCTTTCGCCGGCTACGATCTCACGCCGACCACTGAAGTGTTTGCCGAATTGCTGCTGAACCGTCGCGAGTCGACGCAGGAATCGTGGCGCCAATGGTGGGGTGTCGTCTCGGCGCTGCACCCCCGCAACCCGTTCCCGGCGACGATGTACGACCCGCTGGTGGATGCTGACTTCGCGATCACCCACATCGAGCCGACCCTGCTGATCAACTCCAGGAACGATCAGACGGTTGACTACGCGCGTGCAGTCCTCGGCCTTCGCGGCACGCTGGACTTCGGCAACGGCTGGGACTGGGAACTGGTCGGCCAAATGAGCCGTTCGGACGCGGAATACGGCGGCACGTTCATCTACAACGACCGTATCCTGGCAGCGACGCAGTTCTCGACGCTGGCGCAGGTGCAAGCTGGCTGCAACACAACCCTGCTGACCACGGCTACGGCTTGCCCCACAGGCGGCATGGATCTCTTCTCTCCGGCGGTCGTCGGCCAGGGCGCGCTCAGCGCCGTGGATGCGGCCTTCATGCTGGGCTACGAGACGGGCAGCACTGTCTACGAACATAAGTTCATCGAAGGCCTGGTCTCGGGCGAACTCTTCGACCTGCCGGCCGGCCCGGTTGGCGCGGCGTTCGGTTTCCAGCTGCGCGAAGAGAAGATCGACGACCAGCCGGGCGAGCAGGAGCGGAGCGGCAACTTCTGGGGTTCGTCGTCGGCGGTGGCGACTGTCGGCAAGGACACCATCAAGGAAGTGTTCGCCGAATTCGAAGTTCCGATCCTGCGTGACGTCCCGCTGTTCCAGGAACTGTCGGCGAACCTTTCCGGCCGCTTCTCGGACTACGCCACGTATGGCGACAACTCGACCTACAAGGTCGGCCTGAACTGGGCGGTCACGTCCGATTGGCGTCTGCGCGCCTCGCAAGGCACGTCGTTCCGCGCCCCGGCGCTGTACGAACTGTTCCTCGGCAACCTGACGAACTTCGGCTTCGCCCAGACGTCCGATCCGTGCCGCAACTGGGCTTCTTCGACTGTTGCCAACCCCGTCCGCGACGCCAACTGCGCCGCTGGCCGTCCGGGCGAAGGCCCGCTGCCTGGCGCGTTCCCGACCTTGCCGACCTCGTCGGCAACCGTCACCGTTGGCGGCGGTCTTGCGAACCTGCGGCCCGAAACGGCCGACACGTTCAGCGCCGGCCTGATCTGGACGCCTTCGTTCATCGATCTCAACATCGCTCTTGACTACTTCAACGTCGAGATCGAGGATCAGGTCTCGCAGTTTGGCGCCGCTGCCATCGTCAGCGCTTGCTACAACTCGGAAAACTTCCCGAACGAGCCGCTGTGCGACCTGTTCACGCGCGCGCCGGGCACTGACCCGACGCGGCCTTACGAGATCCTGACGATCAACGACAGCTATGTGAACGTTGCTCGCCAGGCGAGCGAGGGCATCGACCTGACAACTCGCTACACCCACGACCTGGGCTTTGGCGACCTGACGCTCAATGCACGCGCCAGCTACATCCTGAACTGGGAAAGCCAACTGCGTAACGCATCGGTTCCGACCCAGCTGCATGACCGGATCGGCAACCCGGAATGGGTCGCCAACCTGAATGCGCGTCTGGACTCGGGCGACTGGACCTACTTCTGGGCCGCCAACATTGTGCCGAAGAGCGACAACCAGCGCTTCTTCGCATCGCCGACCGCCACCTATTTCGGTGAGACGGTGACGCCTGTTCGCGCGGTCGATTTCTACCAGACGCACGACCTCTCGGCGCGCGTCCGGTTCGACGACCTCACGATCCAGTTCGGCATCCAGAACGTGTTCGATGAAGAGCCGAACTGGATCTCGGCTTCCAGCAACGCGACGCGGGTCGGCAACTTCCCGCTCTCGTCCCAGTACGACTATCTGGGCCGCCGCGCGTACCTGGACATCTCCTTCGCCTGGTAACGCCGAGCGAA
>CAZGWV010000037.1:7727-12145 GCA_964529555.1 uncultured Rhizobium sp. | reverse complement strand
ACGTGCGCCGGACACGGCGCGGCGCCGTGAATGATCCAGCGCATCGAGCGGATGTCGTATTTTTTCCGCGTTTCTTCCGGCAACTGAAGCATGCGATGCATCATCGTCGGCACGAGATGCGTGTGCGTGACCTTGTGGGACTCGATAAGCCGCAGGGTTTCCTCGGCGTCCCACTTGTCCATCAGCAGCACTGTGACGCCGGCATTGACCGGGATCACGAAATTGATGCCCAGGGGCGCGGCGTGATACAGCGGCCCCGTCAACAGCGACATATCCGTCTGCGGATTCCATTTTGCGGTCTCGTTGCAGATATTGGTGAGCTGCGACACGACCGGCCGCGTGCGGCGATAAACGCCCTTGGGCCGGCCCGTGGTGCCGGACGTGTAGAGCATCGTGGAGCCAGGTTCAGGCGCATCGATATTGGCCGGGCTCTCCGCCGCGATCGCCGTCTCATAATCGTCGAAGCCGTCAATCGATCCGGCAAAGGCAAGCTTCAGCGACACCTTGTCGGACGCGGCCACAGCAGCGGCGGCGCCAGCCGCAAAGCGCCCCGACGCAACCAGCACACGCGCATCGCAGTTCTCGACGACGTAGGCGATGATCTCGGGCGACTGGTGCCAGTTCACGGCCGTCAGGCGATATCCGGCGCGTTGCGTGGCGGCCCATACCTCGGCGAACTCCGGCCCGTTGTGTGCGAGCAGGGCGACCGCATCGCCCGGCTGGAGCCCATGCCGGCGGAACAGCCGAACCAGCTGATTGGCGCGGTCATTGAACTCGCGCCATGTGCGGTTGCCGGATGGAGAAATGATCGCCAGCCTGTCCGGCGACCTGCGAGCGTGGACGGCCACGGTCATGCCGAGGGCAATGAGTTGGTCGTCGCCAAGCGTGTCGGTGTCAGTCATGGCCGTAGCGCTTCCGTCCCTGTGGCCGCTCTGGCGGCCCTGTTTGCGGCAGGATAGTTCGCCCCGCCATTCCAGTGCAATCCGGCGTCAGCCCGCAGGCTTGAACTCGTCCCTCAGCTGACGCTTCAGCACCTTGCCGATGGATGAGCGGGGCAGGGAGGGCACGACGCGCGCAAAGCTCAGCCGCTGGGTCTTGCCCACACGGGCATTCAACCACTGGCGCAGCTCTTCCGCATCGCTCGCCGCACCCTCGCGCAGCACGATGAACGCTGCCGGCGTCTCGCCCCATTCGCGCGATGGAATGCCGACTACGGCCGCCTCGGCCACGGCAGGGTGCTTTACCAGCTCCGCCTCAAGGTCGCTCGGATAGACGTTGAAGCCGCCGGTGATGATCATGTCCTTCTTCCGGTCGCCCAGAATCAGGAAGCCGTCCTCATCGAACCGTCCGACATCACCCGTGCGGATATAGCGCTCGCCCGCCGGGCTGAACCACTCCGCTTCCGCCGTCTTGGCCGGCTGATTATGATAGCCGGACATGATCGACATCGAACGTCCGACAACTTCACCCGTTTCGCCGCGCGCAAGTTCGCGGCCATCATCGCCGATGATCAGGATATCGTGCCCCGGCGCAGGCTGGCCCACGGTGTGCAGCTTGTCGGGATGCTCATGCGCGCGCAGCAGGCACGAGCCGCCGCCTTCGGTCATACCGTAGATCTCGACGAGACCGCCGGGCCAGCGCCTGAGGATGTCCGCCTTCAGATCGGCAGCGAACGGAGCGCTGGTGCAAGTCTTCATGCGGAAGGACGACAGGTCGAAACTGTCGAAATCAGGAATGCCCATCAGGCGCCGATACTGCACCGGCACGAGCATGGCGTGCGTGGCGCGATGCGTCTGTGAGAGCTCAAGGAAGCCTCGCGCATCGAATTTGCGCATCAGCACAACCGTGCCGCCGCGCACCAGCGCCGGGATCAGGCTGACCAGCGTGGTGTTGGAATAAAGCGGCGTCGAAACCACGGTCACCGAGGTCGGCCCATAGCCGAGGCCCTCGGCGCGGCGGATATGCCCCCACCGCATGCGATGCGGCTGGACAATGCCTTTGGGTGTGCCCGTGGTGCCGGATGAATAGATGATGTTGAAGGGCTGCGCGGGGTCGATCTCGACCGGCGCGGGCTTTGCGCCATCTCGATCGAGCCACGCGCTGAATGCGGTATTCGCGGAACCTTCAAGCGCAACGCGCCTTGCGGTCGGCTTGTTCTCGGCGCCATCGATAGCGGCAGAGGCAGCATCATCGAGGAACAGGATAGAGGCGCCGCAATCGATCATCATCGCCGCGAGTTGCGCAGGCGTCGATGAAGGCGCGAGCGGGCAGGCGGCTGCGCCGACGCGAAGCGCGGCGACATAGGCGACGACATACTCCACGGAGGATGGGCCGCACATGGCAACGGCGCCACGATTGACGACGCCATCCCGCTGCATCGCCGCCGCCGCCCGATCGACCAGCGCGTCGAACGCCGCGAAGGTGATGCGGCGCTCGCCATCGACGATTGCGAGATGATCGGGACGCTCCGCAGCGTGGGCGCGGATGATCTCCGGCATCGTCGAGAAGTCGCTGAGAAGAAGCTCGGCGGCGGCAGGCATGGTGGGCTCCGGTGTTTCAGCGACCTTTGAAGTCGGGTTTGCGGCGGGCATGGAAGGCGGCGCGGCCTTCGACGAAGTCGGCGCTGTCGAAACATGCGTCGATGGCGTGTTGAGCGGCATCCCGCAGCGATGGATCGAGAACCGCGCGGCTTGCGAGCTTGGCGGCGGCATAAGTCAGCGGCGCCGTGTCCGACACCACCGCCGCCATTTCCCGCACAGTCGCTTCAAGTTTCTCGGCCGGCACAACGCTGTTCACGAGACCGGCTTTCGCCGCTTCAGGCGCGGTCAGCTGTCGCGCGGTGGCGAGCATCTCGAGCGCGATCCCGCGACCGACAAGCGACTGCAGGCGTATGTAATTATCGAGTTCGAACCCCAGACCTAATTTTCCAGCCGGCACGCCGAAGCGCGAACCCTCGGCGCAGATGCGGATATCGCACGCGCTCGCCACCACGATGCCGCCGCCGATGCAGAACCCGCGGATCATCGCGATGGTTGGAACAGGCGCTTCGATGAGCGACGCAGTCGCCCGGCTGACCGCCGCCGTGAACGGGCGGTTGCTGGCGGCGTCATGGCGCTGCACGTCGAACTCGGCGATGTCGGCGCCGGAGATAAAGGCCCTATCGCCGGCGCCTTTGAGAACGATGACGCGTACACCGCGCCCGATCAGAGAAGAGACGGCGTGCGGAATCGCGTCCCACATGTCCCGGCGTACGGCGTTCAGGCGGTCCGGCTGGTTGAAAGTAAGCCAGCCAATCTTGCCGTCCTGCTCGGCCAGAAGTCTGCCTGAGGCAAATTCCATCGCTCTGTCCCGGATTCCGTTGCGTTCGTTGCACCTGCCTACGCCATTGGGGGCCATCTCGAC
Organism: uncultured Rhizobium sp.; assembly: GCA_964529555.1. GTDB lineage: Bacteria > Pseudomonadota > Alphaproteobacteria > Caulobacterales > Hyphomonadaceae > UBA7672. The sequence goes on along the minus strand of CAZGWV010000037.1, from coordinate 8,743 downwards.
AAATGCATTCCCCGGCGAGCGTCGGCGCACAGCCGGCGATGCGTTGACCCATGCGTCTGCGGCCTCTACCACTGGCCCAACAGAGCCAGCCCATCCGCTGTCGGGAAGCGCGGGCTGGCCTTGCGGGATCGGGAAACCCTGCCGAATCGCGCGCCCACGGGCCGCGCGAGCATGACAGGCCCCGCTGCCCATCGGAGTTCGGGTCTTGCCTAAGCGTGGTTTAGCGATCGCTCCCTATATGATGCTTTGCGCCGAAGTCGGGCGCAGGCCATCGGGCGCACCACGATGACGCAGCACTCCCGTCCGCCCGGTCTCACCGGGGATCTCGATGTTCTCGCTTTTGCCGCCGCCGAACTGGCTGAGGGCAGGCGAGTGGCGCTTATCACCATCGTCGGGCTGGATGGGCCGTTCTCGCGGCCACTGGGCGCGCAGCTGGCGGTTGCAGAAGACAAGCGCTTCGTCGGCAGCATCTCCGGGGGGTGCCTCGAACAGGCGCTGACGGAAGAAGCGCAACTTGCAATGGCCGCCGGCGAGAACCGGATCGTCCGCTATGGCCGAGGCTCTCCCTATCTCGATGTGCGCCTGCCATGCGGCGGCGGCATCGATCTCCATATCGATGTCGGCGCAAGCCTGAAGACGCTGCAGGCGGCGATTGCGCTGGGCCGTGAACGCCGTAGATTCAGTTTGACGTTTGACCCAGGCGCCAAGCAATCGAGCCTGGGCTTGTTGCAAGACGGGAACATTACGAAGCCGGGCGAATTCGTTCGCTCGTTCGAACCTAAACTGAGACTCGTGCTGGCGGGGCGCGGATGGGAGATCGTGGCGATGAGCCAACTGGCCCAGACAGCCGATGTCGATCTTGTCGTCGCGAGCCAGGAAACGGCCACGCTCGAATTCTGCAAACCGTTCGCGAACCAGCTGATCCAGCTGACGATTCCCACCGCACCGCCCGCGCTGCCGCTCGACCCTGACACAGCCGTCGCGTGCCTGTTCCACGAACACGAATGGGAAGCGCC
>CAZGWV010000037.1:0-7627 GCA_964529555.1 uncultured Rhizobium sp. | reverse complement strand
ATGACCGCGGCACTTGCCAACACTGCTATCGTCCTTGTGGCGTCGGGCCTTTCGCTGCGTTTCGGCCGGAAGGACAAGATGCTCGCCAACCTCGGCGGGCTGCCTCTGATCGAGCATTCCGCGCGCGCCATCGTCGGACTGCAGCCGCTCGCGAAGGTCGCCGTCTGTCCGTCCAACCGGCCCGAGATCAGCGAGCGCCTGATCGATCGGTTCGTCATTGCCGTGAACAAGAAGCCGAAACAGGGTCTTGGCCACTCCATCGCCGTCGGCGTCCGGGTCGCGCTGCAGTTCAAGCCCGAGGCCATCATGGTCTGCATGGGCGACATGCCGTTCATCGAGCCCTGGCTGCTCGATACCATCACCGCGCAACTGTGCGAGGGGCAGGCGGACATCGTTCACGCAGGCGACACAAGCCAGCCGCATCCGCCGACCATCTTCGGCAAGGCGTGCTTCACGCAACTCGCAGCGCTCGATGGCGATGACGGCGCCAAGCCGCTGCTGCGCTCGAACGAACTCCGCATCGCGGCCTTCAACGCGCCCAAGCCTCTGCTGTTCGACGTCGACACGCGCGAGGATCTGGCGCTCGCCGAGGAACAGCTCGCGATCCGCACGCGGCTCTATGCGAAGCCGGCCAAGCCGGCGCGGATCAATCCGCCGGCCGCTGCATCACACACGATGACCGAGATCGCGCCGGAGCCGCAGAGCAGGCCGTCACGCACTGCCATTCGCTGAGCGCTCGCGGATTTTCACTTCGACCCACAGCGCTTCCTGCTCGTCGAGCGACAGGGCGGAGAAATCCAGCCCACGTTCGCGGGCAATCGACTCCATACCCTCAAATCGTTTCACAAACTTTGAATTGGCGTTGCGAAGTGCAACCTCGGGATCGACATTCAGCTTCCGGCAGAGGTTGGCCACCACGAACAGGATATCGCCCAGTTCCTCGGCGACATGGGCCTGATCCCGCTCCGGCGCTGCGATCGCCTCCTGCAACTCGCCAATCTCTTCCTGCAGCTTGTCCAGCACCGGCTCCGCGCTCGGCCAGTCGAAGCCGACACGGCCAGCCCGCTTGGTCAGCTTCTCGGCGCGCATCAGCGCAGGCAGGGCCAGCGCCACACCGTCCAGCGCGCTCACCGGACCACCCGTGGCCTTCTTCGCCCGCTCAGCCGCCTTCATAACCTCCCAGGCGCCGATCTGGTCATCGGCGCTGTGGATAACTTTTTCGCCAAACACATGCGGGTGCCGGTCGATCATCTTGGCAACCAGGCCGCGCACGACATCGTCGATATCGAAATGGCCGGCTTCCTCCGCCATCCGGGCGTGGAACACGGACTGGAACAGCAGGTCGCCCAGTTCACCCTTCAGCTCGCCCATGTCGCGCCGCTCGATGGCGTCGGCCACCTCATAGGCTTCCTCGATCGTATAAGGCGCGATCGTCTCGAACGTCTGTTCAAGGTCCCACGGGCAACCCGAGCCCGGCGTCCTCAGCCGGGCCATTAACGTCACCAGATCGCGCCATGCGTCCCCGCTGGAGGGGAGGGCACGGGTGTCGGCGGCCAGCGCGGCCGCGTCCCTCTTGCCGGCGGCCGCGTCATCCATCCGTCAGATCCCCATATACGCAAGTCGCATAATCAACATTATGGGCAATTTGAACTGCAGCAAAATCAGCCATTTTGCGGGATTTCCAGTTCCATGCCGTCAAAAGCCGGTTCGACGCCCTCAGGCAGCTCCGAGCGCAGCTTCCGGTAATCCAAGTCGACATGCAGGTTCGTCAGCACCGCACGCTGCGGCTTCAGCCGCTCGATCCAGCCCAGGGCTTCGGACACCGATGCGTGCGTCGGATGCGGCTTGTAGCGCAGCGCATCGACCACAAGCGTGTGCAGCCCGCCAAGCCGCGCCAGCGTTTCTTCAGGCAGCCGGACCACATCGTTGCAATAGGCAAAGTTCCCGACCCGGAAGCCCAGCGACGGCCCGCCGCCATGATCCTGATCCAGCGGCAACACCGGCATGGCGCCGCCCGGACCGGCCATCTCGACTGCCTGCCCCGCCACCAGGTCGACGTGCTTGTCGAGTATGGCCGGGTACGCACCCGCGCCATCGAAACAGTAGCCGAACCGATCGCCCAGCGTCGCCGCGGTCGGCTTGTCCATGTGAACGGGTATCCGCTTGCGCGCCCGCAGGACCAGCGCGCGGAGATCGTCCAGCCCATGCGACTGGTCGGCATGGTCGTGGGTCATCAGTACGGCGTCGAGCCGCTGGACGTTGGCCGCGAGCAACTGGTCGCGCATGTCGGGGGCCGTATCGATCAACACCATCGTCCGGTCGCGAGCGCCGGGAACCGACCAGCGCAACAGGATCGAGCAGCGCGACCGCCGGTTACGAGGCTCGGCCGGGTTGCAGTCACCCCAGTCATTGCCGATGCGCGGAACGCCGCCAGACGATCCACAGCCCAGGATCCGAACCTGCAACCCGCCCTCGCCGGCCATCATCTCACCCTGTCGAAGAGGTTGAGCGCGTTGGCCGTCGTCAGCTTGGCGGCTTCCTCGAATGTCATGCCGCGATGCGCTGCATACGCCTTGCAGACATCGACGAGATAGGCCGGCTCATTGCGGCGGCCGCGATGCGGAATCGGCGCGAGATATGGGCAGTCGGTCTCCAGGATCACGCGATCCGGCGGCACGAGCGAGATCGCGCTGCGAACGTCCGCCGCGCTCTTGAAGGAGAGAATGCCGGAAACCGAGAAGTGAGCATTCAACTCCATCGCGCGCCGCGCGAGACGCTCGCCCGAGGTGTAGCAGTGCATCAGGATGCGGAACGGTCCGCGCGCGTATTCGCGCTCTAGAATGTCGCCGGTAAGGTCATCGGCCTCGCGCGTGTGTACAACCAGCGGCAGCCCGGTTTCGCGCGCCGCATGGATATGCTCGACGAAGGATCGCTCCTGCAGCGCGATATCGCTGTAGCCGTAATGCTGATCGAGCCCGGTCTCGCCGATGCCCACGACCTTCGGATCGGCTGCTTCCTTCACCAGCGTCTCAGCCTCAAGCGACCAGTAGTCTTTCGCGTAATGCGGATGCACGCCGACGCTACACCAGATATCGGCATTGGCGTCAGCTATGGCCTTGAGCGCCGGATAGCGATCGAGCCGATCGCAGATCGTGACCATCCGCGAGACGCCAGCCAGACGCGCGCGTGCGATGATCGCGTCAACTTCGCCAGCGAACTGCTCCGCATGCAGATTGACGTGCGTATCGAAAAGCATCGCTACGCTCCTGACCGCATGAGCGGCGCGGCGATGGCGAGCGCCGCCGCCACTGTCTGTGCGCGATCCTGATTAAGTCCGCGCGCTTCGGCCTCAAGCCGCATCATCTGCAGTGCCGCATCGGCCCACCCGCCAGCGGCAAGCGGATCGAGCTCGCGCCGCGCGCGCGTCTGCAGGCTGTGGCGCAGCGCTTCAAGCGCCGCCGCGAGTGTCGTGTCGCTCCTGCCCGACTGCTGCAGCGACACGTGCAGCGCCCGGCCATCGCCATTGCCGAGCCCGCGCAGCGCTTCGACCGCAGCATTCGCCGCAGCCGCCGCATCGTCGCCTTCAAGCTGCACAGCACGACCGGGACGACCCGGCGCGAGACGCGCCATCTGCTCAGCTTCGCCAGACGACCGCCCCGACTGGATCAGCGCCGACATGGTTTCGGCTTCGCCCAGCGCGCCCAGCCGCACCCCGTGGCAACGGCTACGAATGGTCGGCAGCAGGAGTTGCTCGCCATGCGAGACGAGAAACAGCACAGCCTTGTTCGGCGGCTCCTCAAGCGTTTTGAGAATGGCGTTCGAACCGAAGCGGTTGAGTTCGTCGAGCGCATCGATGATCGCGATACGCCATCCGCCCATGGCAGGCCGCAGCGAGAAAAACTCGGACAGCTCACGCACGCTGTCGACCGGGATCTCGGCCTTCTGCTTGCCGGCGTCATCGACGGGACGTCGAATGACGCGCAAATCGGGATGGCTGCCCGCCACAATCAGCTTGCCGACTGGCGAGGTCTCCGTCGCCGACAATGAGCCATCGCCACGCCCCAGCAGGTGCATCGCGAACTGCAGCGCCAGCCGCGCCTTGCCGACGCCGCGCGGTCCGCGCAGCAGCCAGCCATGATGCAGACGCCCGGACTGCGCAGCGGCGAGAAATTCGCGCTTGGCTTCCTCGTGTCCGATGACGACTCCAAGTTCGGCTGCATCGACGGCCATCAGCGCACCCCGCCAAGGCGAGCATCGATCGCACTCATGGCCGCATCCGCCAATTGCTGCGGGCTGGCCGAAGCATCGAGCACGACGCATCGCTGCGGATTGGCCTTCGCGATCTCGAGAAAGCCGCGATGGACAGCCTCGTGATAGCTGATCAGCCGCGACTCGATAGCGTCCGCAACGCCGGCGCGCGCCGTCATGCGCTGGCGCGCAACAGCGATGGGCAGGTCGAGCACAAGGGTCAGATCAGGAACCGTGTCGCCAACGCAGATCCGGTCGATGGCTTCAACGTCGCCAGCCGCAACACCGCCGGCCGCCGCCTGATAGGCGCGCGTCGAGTCCGAGAAGCGGTCGCAGATCACCCAGCTTCCACGCGCCAGCGCCGGGCGGATCAGCTTGTCGAGATGATCGCGCCGCGCCGCGTAGAACAGCAGCATCTCGGCCATCGGCTGCCAGCCGCCCACATCCTCGCTCGGCGTCAGGATCAGCTTGCGGATCGCCTCTGCGCCGGGCGTACCGCCGGGCTCGCGCGTGCGGATCACATCGAGGCCACGGCCGCCAAGCCGCAGGGACAGTTCAGCCGCCAGGGTCGATTTGCCGACGCCCTCGCCTCCTTCGAGCGTGATGAAGCGGCCCCTGTCCGGCACCCTTACTCGCCCCCCAGGCCCATCATGGCCTTGCCGATCAGCCCCAGTTCGTTGACGGCCTTGGCGGCTGCAACCTTGATGCGCTTCTCGGCAATACCCGGCGCCGTCAGCACGAGTTCGCCGACAATGTCGCCTTCCTCGATCGGCGCCATCAGCGGAGACTTGTAGACCAGCTTGCCCGTGATGCCCTTGACCGCATCCGCATGAAGACCCGCCGCATAAGCCTCGGTGGCGACCAGCGAAACGGTTTCCTCTTCGCCCATCCAGACCTTTGCCACGCCAACCTCTGCGCCTTTCTGCACGAGTTGCACGGTGTCGAAGTCCAGGAAGGCCGACCGCATGACGCGCGGGCCCTCCGTCCTGCGCGCCGTTTCAGACGGCAGCCCGTTCAGCACGATGATCCGGCGCTCGCCATCGCGAACCGCAGAACCGACAAGTCCGAAGCCCGACACGCTGAGGTGGCCGGTTTTCACGCCATCGGCGCCGTCCAGTTCACGCAGCAGCGGGTTGCGGTTGTATTGCCGCGTCTTGTTGAAGGTGAACTCCGGCTCCTTGAACATCGGATAGTATTCCGGGAAGTCCTTGATCAGCCGGTAGGAAATAACCGCAATGTCGTGCGCGCTCATGCGATGTTCGGGGTGATTGAGACCCGTCGCGTTCGCGAGCGTCGTGCCAGTGAGGCCAAGCTCGGCGGCGCGCGCCGTCGCCGCGCGCGCGAACGCTTCCTCGCTGCCCCAGATGCCTTCCGCAAGAACGATACATGCATCATTGCCGGAAACGATCACGGCCCCGCGCAGCAAATCCTCGACGCTGGCCTTGGAGTTGAGCGGCAGGAACATGGTCGAACCGTCCGTCCCGGCGCCGCCCGTGCGCCAGGCATGCTCGCTGACCGTGAATTGCTCGCTCATGGTGAGGCGGTTGCTCTTCAACCGCTCGAAGACCATGTAGTAGAGCATGAGCTTCGACATCGAAGCAGGCACCATCGGCTCATATCCCTGCTTGGAATAGAGCGGCACGCCCGTATCGCCATCCAGAATGAAGGCATAGGGCGCGTTGGTGTTCAGCGGGTCAGCCGCCAGTTGCGCGGCAGGCCCCGCAGGCGGAGCGGCAGGCGGCGTTGCGGGCGGTTGCTGGGCAAAAGCCGCAGCCGCCGCGGCGGCGAAAAACAGGGATCCGGCGAGAAGTCGCATGGGCTCAGACTCCGTTGGGAATCTGGTCACATGAAGGCGCTTCGGGCGGTCCCGTCAACAGCCCGAAACGGCCTTGAAGATCAACGTGTTCCGGCGACCACCATGGCCTGGACGCCTGCAGCTGCGAGATCCTGCAGCGCCCGGTCGGCCTCCGCGCGGGTCGGCCAGGGGCCAACCATGACGCGGTAGAGTTCCGAGCCGTTGACCATCACCGGGCGCAGGGACGTCGCGCCGATGGGGCGGAGGCGGTCGCGCATCTGATTGGCGTTGCCCAGATCGCCAAAAGCGCCGGCCTGGACATAGAAACCGCCAGCCGCCGGCGCCTGCAGCGCGGGAGGCTGGGCAGCCGGCTGCCGGGCCACAAGCGGGGGAACCGGACGGACGACGATGTCCTGCTGGCCGATCCGGGAAGTGGCAAGCTGGGGGCTCACCGGCGCCGCATTGGCCTGAACGGGCGCCGGACCAACATACTGCACGCGAACGCGCGCCGTGCCCGGTCCCTGCATGTCCAGCGCACCGGCTGCGGCGCGCGACATGTCGATGATGCGGTCGTCCACGAACGGCCCGCGATCGTTGAGGCGCACGATCACCGTGCGGCCATTGTCGAGATTCGTCACACGCACGAGCGAGGGAATCGGCAGCGTGGGGTGAGCCGCCGTCATCGCGTTCTCGTCGAACGGTTCGCCGGAGGCCGAATCCTTGCCGTGGAAATTAGGGCCGTACCATGAGGCGATGCCCACCTCATCATAGTTCGGCTCGTGCGCCGGCACATACCACCGGCCATCGACCTGGTAGGGAGGGCCTGCGTAAGGCGCAGCAACACCGGCAGCCGAGGGCGGGGCAATCGTGCGCAGCGCCGGCGATTGTTCCACACCGCCCGAAACCGGCGGCACGGGGCCAAGGCTGACAGGCCGCGCGGTCGGCGCAGCAGGAACTTTCGAGAAGGAAGGGACCGGCGCGTGCGGAGCGACATTGAGGCTCATGCCGTCGCGCGGCAGATCGAGCGCAGCCGTCATCACCGGGGCAGAGCCCGAAGACTTGTAGACGATGGGAGCAGGCGCCTGCGCATAGGCCGGATCGACGCCGGCGCCGACGACAACGAAGGCCGCCAGAATGCAAACGGCTCCAGCGACGCGGCGATCCGCGCGCACACCAAGCCCCGAAGCCATCTTGAAACCCGCCATCGCGACTATCCCTTGCGAGACCGGGCGCCGTTTTGGCTGCCCGGCTGCGTTTTGCAGTGTGGGTAACCTTAGCGGACGCGGCTTTCGGGCCCGAAAAAGCGGCCGGGCCAATTTCCATTGAATTTGACGGATCGACCCGAACCGTTAGCCGGAACCCGCGAATTTCCTGGAGGCCCGGCCCCGGAGGCGGGCTTTCGGCGGGTTTATGCGGCATTCCGTCCGTTCCGGCCCCCTGCCCCGTCCCGGCGCCGGTAAACCATTTTCTTTGCCGCCAAGCCCGCCTAGATGTCGTCCCTCTGGAAGGGTGGCCGAGTGGTTTAAGGCAACGGTCTTGAAAACCGTCGTGGGGGAAACTCCACCGTGGGTTCGAATCCCACCC